>JBBSDC010000005.1:0-59533 GCA_038249705.1 Bacteroidales bacterium
ACAGGGCATTTACCAGCAAGGATACCTTGAACTAAATAACTCTACAGTTTCGAATGCCGAAGTTGCTGTTGATCTCTGGAAACCAAAGGATTATACAAAAACAGGCGGAATCGTGAAAGCTACCGGCTCGCATTTTATTAATAATGCAAATGCGGTGCATGCGTTGCGGTATAAAAACACACACCCGATAAATGGGATGGAAACCAATTATATTGCCCAATTTAATAATTGTGATTTCCTTATTACTTCAGCGTACTTTGCTGCCAACAAAACTTTTTACAAACATATTGACCTCGATCATGTAAAAGGACCCAGTTTTAGTGGTTGCGATTTCACCCTGGCACCGAATGTAAATAACGTTTCAACCTGGAACCAGGCTATTGCATCCTATTCATCCGGTTTCTCGCTAACAGGCCGTTGTGCAAGCCCCATAATTGCAAATTGCACTAACTTCCAGTTTAGCCATATCAATGGTTTCAGATGGGGGGTTAATGCAAGCATTGATCCAGAGATTGTTAACACCTATACCGTTAACAGGACTATCTTTGAAAACAATGTATATGGTATACTGAATGATGTAGTTAAATCACAAAAAGTAATTAACTCAAAGTTTTATCTGGGTAACGCCAATGCGCAATATAGCACTGACTGCAATTTTGGTATTTATATGAACAGCAGCAACGGCTTCACCATCGAAAATAATGAATTTTATAAAATGACTGGTGCACCAGTGGCTAATTATACGGGTATATTTACCGCAAATACCAATGCAATGGACGATATATATCGTAATACTTTTAATGGAATGAGTTTTGGAAATTTGGCTACAAAACAGAATTGGAAAGAGGGGTGGGAAAATGAAGGTTTAGAGTATTTGTGTAATGAAAATTTAAATAACTGGGCAGATTTTTATATTTACTCTGACCATAGCGGCATTCAGAATCAGCAAGGTGGATATACGGTAGCTGCTGGTAATAAATTTTCATCAACAGCCACATGGCACTTTTACAATACCATCGCCGAAGGCAACCACGAAATCGGGTATTATTATAATCAAAATGCACCTCTTGAAATACCTGCTGTTAGTAAAGTAAATTACGTTACAATTCACGGCATAGACTACTGCAACACCTGCCCCGACCATTTTGGGAATAACGTCAATGTAACTGCCCTCACCACAGCAGAAATTGATGCACTTGCTACTACACACGATAACGCAAAGGCGCAGCTTCAGGAATTGGATATGCTGTATAATCAATTGACTGATGGTGGCTCGACCCCTATCAAGCTCACCGAAATACAAGCGGCAAACGAAACACAGATGTGGAGCCTGCGAAGCACTTTGCTTGCTAATTCGCCTTATCTTTCTGACACTGTCCTTCGTCAGGTCGCCAGCAGGACTGATGTATTCCCCGATGCCATTATATTCGAAATATTGGCAGCAAATCCGGAAGCACTCCGAAACCGGAATCTGATAATTTACTTAGCCGAAAAAACTAATCCATTGCCTGTATATATGATTGATATACTTGAACAGGTTGCCGGACAGAATACAACCTATAAAACCATACTGCTGCAACAAATATCGCAATATGCACGTGAAGCCAACAGAGCGGCTAACAAGGTAATTGACAGCTATCTGAACGACACTATCCTAAATGTAGCCAGCCTGAATACCTGGCTGATTAAAAAGGGAGGTATCGAAGCTGATAAGCAGCGTATCGCGCTTATGGTAGCCAACAATGATTATACCGGTGCTATGGCTTTGGCAGAAGACTTACCTGTAACATATTCACTTAGCCATGAAGCTTTGGATAATTATACATCCTGGTTCGATTTGCTTAGCCTGCAAAAAACACTACACGATAGCAACCGCGATTGGTCGCAATTAACAGAATCAGAGCGGTTGTATCTTGAAAACGTAGCAAATTCCTATTTCCCTGAAGCAGCAGCTATTGCCCAAGGCATCCTGAGTTATAATTACAATACAGGTTTCGATCATTGTTTCGAAATTGAAGACCCAGGCGCACTTAAACATAAGGCAATTACTCCGCAGGATATGGCCAAAGCCTATGGTATGACCATCGAAGTGAATCCTAATCCTGCCAGCGAATGGGCTGAATTTTCCTACACTCTTCCTGTTAACGAAAAAGCTGGTGAGATAGTAATAAGTGATATCCAAGGCAAAAAAGTATGTTCAATTAGTGTTTCTGAAGGGCGAGGTAAAAAAATATGGGATTCGCGTGCCTATAGGTCAGGAACCTTTATTTATACTTTTCAATCAGGCAAGTATATTCTTAATGGAAAAATTATAGTTTCCAAGTAAACGTAAATATTAATTCAGGGATGCTTGGCTTTTGCTCAGGCATCCCTTTAATTTGGGCTGCCATGAAAAAGTCATACATACTTACAGTAATTTTTTATTTCCTTATAATTACTGCTTTTACTCAGCACATTTTATTCGATTGGCAGAGCTGCCTTAAGGGTGGAAAGTATAGTACTACTTCTGCTTTAGTTTGCTCTGTTCCAGGTGGTTATTTTGTAGCAGCTACACAAGAAAGAGGAAGTTTATATCATGATGATATAGTGCTGATTAGAACTTCTATTTTAGGAGACTCTTTATGGGCAAAGTATTATGGAGGATCGAAAGACGATTGGATTTGTGGTGTATTCCCAACAATCGATGGAAATTATTATTTAGTAGGTACAGCGGCATCAACGGATGGAGATATAACGTACAATCCATATCCCGGTTTCGCCAACCTATGGATAATAAAAATTGATAGTTCAGGCAATAAGCTATGGGATAAAGTATATGGTGGAAGCAATAAAGACGAGGCCATGAATGCTGTTGTAACCTCTGATGGCGGACTCGTTGTACTAAGTGGCACATATTCATATAATGGTGACATAACCACCTTTTATGGAGCTAGAGATGTTTGGTTGCTGAAATTGGACCTTAATGGCACTAAGCAATGGGATTTTACTATAGGTACGCCTGGTTTTGATTATGCCTATGGTATTACACAAACTCAGGATAGCGGATTTATAATTGGTGGAGGGTTTCAGGAAGGTTCGCAGGGCAATATTCAATGTTATAATGCTGATAGCAATTATTTAGATGGTTTTTTATTCCAGATGGACAAGAATGGTAAATTTATAAGTAAAAAATGCTTTCATGGCTCAAAAGATGATAGAATAGAGCAAGTAATGCAGTTGGCTGATGGATACCTTATTTCAGGTTCAACATCTTCACCCGATATTGCCTCAACAAATATTGGCTATCATCCTGGAGCTAGTCCAAATGGAGATCCATATATTGATTTCTGGCTGCAAAAAACTGATTTTAACTGGAATATCGAATGGCAGCGATGTTATGGAGGATCGGGTTGGGATTATATTTGCCGAATATTTTCATGTTCGAATGGAGATATTATGATGTTTGGAACTACCAATTCAAACAATGGGGATGTAAGCGGATGGCATAATGGCGATCCTGTACTTGATAATACTGTTGATATATGGATGGTAAGAATTAATCCGACAGGTGATATTTTATGGCAGCGGTGCATTGGCACATATGGTGATCAGTGGCTATCATATAATGGAGTATTAAAACTTGGCGAGGCGGATTATGTTATTGCTTGCACCACTCCCGCTGGCGGGTATGAAAATGGTGATATTGCATGTACTTCAAATCCTATCCCAAGTCATCAAACTCCTTTTACATGGCTTTTTCAAATCACTGATACAGCCGCCTCAGTAGGAATATATGAGCCATTACCATCCATCCATATCAAACTCTACCCCAACCCCGCCACCGAATATATTACACTCGAAATCCCGCCCCAGTTCGATATGAAACATACACAGGCAGATATAATTGATGTTTCGGGTAAAATAATGCAAAGTACCATACTTACCGGGCAAAAACCTTACCTTTATACAGGTAATTTGCCCGCGGGTTTATACCTGTTAAGGTTGGTTAATAAACAGGGGTTTGTGAGTAAGCGGTTTGTTGTAAACAGGAATTGAGGCAACCTTTACAGTATTACTTTAGTGGAATTGCCTGAAAACAATCAATAAAGACGGGAGGGAAAGTGCCCTTCAATTTCGCTCACGCTGACAAAAAAATGGAAAGCGGTTGACTAAAAAGTAGAAGTTGGGTGTATGATCCTTTGGCTATTTTTAGCAGTTTTTTCAGATTTTGCTTACTTTCGCAGAAAATTAATCTTATGACACCTCTGGTTAGTATTATAATGGGAAGCACCAGCGACCTACCGGTTATGGAAGAAGCTGCGAAAGTGCTTAATGAGTTGCATATCCCTTTCGAAATAAATGCTTTATCGGCACATCGCACGCCTGAAAAAGTAGAAGAATTTGCCCGGAATGCCCACAACCGTGGTTTAAAAGTTATAATTGCCGGTGCAGGTATGGCGGCTCACCTTCCGGGTGTAATTGCTGCTTTTACAGCTTTGCCTGTAATTGGCGTTCCGGTAAAATCGTCCTTCGACGGAATGGACTCGTTGCTTGCCATCGTGCAGATGCCTCCGGGAATTCCGGTTGCTACCGTTGCTGTTAATGGTGCCCGCAATGCAGGAATTTTAGCTGCGCAAATGATTTCGTTGGGCGATGCTGAACTTTTCGCCAGGCTGGTAGCTTTTAAAGAAGAGCTAAAAAAGAAAATGATACAAGCTAATGATGAACTGGCTAAAGTAAAGTATGATTTTAAAGTGTAAATACATCTGCACACTAAATACACTATTTGCTTAAAGCCTGAATATGATTTTATTCAGGCTTTTTTCGTGCAATAGTAATTCCATCGCGCAATGGCAGAAGTATATTTTCGACACCTTCGTGTTGTTGCACATAGGTATTAAAATTTACAATCCCGGCAGTTTCGCGATCGGTTTCCGCGTTTGTATCTATCACCCGTCCATACCATAACGTATTGTCAGCCAGTATATATCCGCCGGGTTTCACTTTAGCAAAAGCCAGATCGAAGTAGGTAATATAACTTTCCTTATCGGCATCGATAAAAACCAGATCGAAAGAGCCTTGCAAATTTTCAATTATTTCGGACGCATTGCCAATAAACATCTCAATTTTATCTTTCAAACCGGCTTCTTCAAAGTAAGGCGTGGCAAAATCTTCCATTTCCGGGTTTATGTCGATGGTATAAAGTTTGCCTCCGGGCTGTAGTCCCTGAGCCAGGCAGATAGCTGAATATCCTGTAAATGTACCGATTTCGAGAATAGCTTTTGGCTGTATCATACGACTGATCATCTGTAGAAATGTTCCCTGCAGGTGCCCCGAAAGCATCTGTGGCTGATGAGTCCTCAAATGGGTTGCCCGCGATAGCTTTGCCAGCACCGGCAATTCGTCCGTGGTATGATTTACAGCGTATTTCTCAAGACCAGGTTTTAACAGGCTTTCGTCAAACTCATTCATTATATGCTGATTTTATGATTGTTAAAAATTAATGTACTTAGTTTCGATGGTTCAAAAAACTCGTTGGCCAGATCAGAAATTTCTGAAGAGGTAATCGCATCAATTTTATGGTAAATCTCCTCAACCGGATCTACTTTTCCATAAACCAGCATGTTTTTCCCCATGGCTAACATTTCGTTCTGATGCGATTCGAGCGAAATAGCCAATTGCCCCTTGAGCTGTTTTTGTGCGGTATGCAATAGGGTCGGCGAAAGTCGCACTTCCCGCAATTTTCTTAATTCGCTATAAATCAAATCTATAGCTTTAGGCATCAGCGCATCGTCAGTACCACAATAAATACTGAACAAACCGGTATCTGAAAAAGTTTGGTAATTTGATTCGAGGTTATAGGCAATGCCGTTACGTTCGCGGAGGGTAATATTCAGCCGCGAATTCATTGCCGGTCCGCCCAGGATATTATTTAGCAGCGCCATGGAGTACCTGCGTTCGTCGTGCGCACTGCAAGCTATATTTCCAATTACGGCATGTGCCTGGTGCCTCGAATATTTGCGTGTAATATCGGAAGGAGTATAAATTCCGAAAGGCATTCGCTGCATTTGCGTATGGGTTGAAATTTCCCCGGCGAAATATTTTCCGGCTACAGCCACAGCTGTTTTCAGCGGAATACTGGCAACCGAACTTATTACAACACGCGAAGTGATGTAATTTGCATCCCTGAATTCCATGACATCATCGCGGGTAAAGCGTTTCAGTTTTGCTTGTGTGCCGAGTATATTCCGACCTAAGGGATGATCCCGGAAAATCAATTCGTCAAATTCATCGTGTATCCATTCGGCGGGATTATCCTTGTAGGAATTTATCTCGTCGAGCACGACGGCTTTTTCCTTTTCAATCTCCTTTTCAGGAAAAACGGAATGAAAAACAATATCGGCAAGCAATTCGGCGGCACGCTGGTAGTATCGCTCCTGAATGGAAGCATACACGCTGGTATCTTCTTTGGTAGTGAAGGCATTAAGGTCGGCACCCACGTTTTCGAGGCGGCTCAGCACCTTGTAATTGCTGCGCTTTTGGGTACCTTTAAAAATAAGATGTTCGATAAAATGTGCCATTCCCTGCTGCTCTGGCCTTTCGTCGCGCGATCCGGCATTTAGGATAACACCAATATGAGCCACACCTCCACGTTGCTGACTGTGAACAAGTCGTATTCCGTTTGAAAATTCGTGGTATTGGTAGGGCATGTGATGGAAGGATTTGGGGGTTGGGATTTAGGGGTTTGGGATACAAATGTCCGAAGGACAGAGGGGTACAAAAAGTGTCGAAAGATATTCTATGCCAAAAACTGTAAACAAATTTCAGGACGAGACACAAATCTGCACGCTACAAATATTTTAAATGCGAACAGCGCAATAATTTCCTTATTTCAAATCCAGTTCCGCCGGATATTTATCGTCGAAAAACACCCAGAAAAGCGGTTTGTACCCACGCAATTCACCCGTTTCGGAGTAGCGCTCGGCAAGGGGACAAATTCCGGATACTTTTTTAGTGAAGACAAGCGTTTTTTCATCCATCTGCCATTCTTCGAGGAAACGCAGTTTTGTAATATCTGCAAGCCTGATCTCGCTCACAAGTACTGTATCCACAAGGTCGTAGGGTGGAGTTGATCTCTCTACACTCACAGTATCAACCCTTTTCATCATCACTTTGATTTCATCGGCGGAAAAAGGTTTATAACTTAAAAAATCATACGCTTTTACTTTGCCTTCCGATACCTGCGACATAATATCTTTAACCAGTTTTTCGCGGTTGCTGCCTTCAATATTCTGAACCCACCAGTCCATATCAGCATTGGCATTGCGGATAAACACATCGTATTGAATACGTTTTGTAACCAGTTTGTTATCAGAGTTTTCGCCATTGCGGCACGACGGAGCTAACACAACAATAGTCAAAATCAATACTAAAAATGTTATTTTCTTCATTTTTTAATCTTTGTTTGTGCAAAAGTATCAAATTTGCAGTATAACGACATTGCAATATGATTAGTATCAAAAAACCTACCCTTGTTTTAAATAGCAGCATTTGCCACCAAAACATCCGTGCTATGGCTGCCACAGTTTCGGGAAGCGGCATAATTTTCAGACCTCATTTTAAAACACACCAATCGGCTGCTATTGGCGAATGGTTTCGTGCAGAAGGAGTTACGGCAATCACTGTTTCGTCAGTAAGCATGGCGCACTATTTTGCAGCTCATGGATGGAAGGATATAACCGTTGCATTCCCTGTCAACCTTCTCGAAATTGACGAAATAAACCAGTTAGCTGCCAAAATTCAACTTAACCTGCTTATTGAATCGGTGGAAACGGCAAATTTTCTTACTGAAAAACTCACGGCTGAATGTGGCTTCTTTATTAAAATTGATACCGGCTACCACCGTGCCGGCATTGCAGTTTCGAATATTGTACTTATTGAAGCGGTACTCAGGAACGCGGCTTCACCGTTGCTACATTTTAAAGGCTTTCTTGTACATAGCGGCAATGCGTATCATTCAAAAAATCAGGATGAACTGAAACAGATTCAGCAGTTTACAACACAAAACCTTTTGAGATTAAAGAAACATTTTCTTCCGCAATTTCCTGACCTTATTCTTTCGGTCGGCGATACACCTACCTGCAGCCAACTTCCAGTTCCGGAAGGAATTAACGAAATACGTCCCGGTAATTTTGTGTTTTTTGATGTAATGCAGTTTGGGCTGGGATCGTGCACACTGGAGGAGATAGCTGTTGCAGTAATTTGTCCTGTTGTAGCTATGCACCCAACCCGGCAGGAAGCAGTAATCTATGGCGGATCCATTCATCTTTCGAAAGAGCAAACCCTGCTCCCACCCGATCCCAAGGCTTTATTTGGATTAGCGGTAAGCTGGGATGGAAAAAGCTGGGATACAAGTTGTTTACTTGGTAAAGTCAGTTCGTTATCGCAGGAACACGGAATAATTTCGCTTACCCAGGAAGGCTGTAACCTTAAACCCGGCGATCTGGTGGCAGTGTTACCAGTACATTCGTGCCTGACGGCAAACCTGATGAGAAGGTATTTTACCTTGGATGGAGGGGTTATTGGAATGATGGAGCAGTAGAAGTGTTATGCCATCTTCACCTTTTTGGGTGTATTCATTACACCAGCATTCTGTAATTGAAGATTTGCCGGGTTAATAAGTTTGTAGGGCCGGTTAAAGGCTTCCTGCGATATTTTAAACTGCTGCGAAAGCAAACGGATAATTTCTTTTGATAAGCCTTTTTTGTAGTTCAGAATATCGGATATCAATCCTTTGCTAACACCCAAAATACGCACCAGGTCTTTTGCTTTAAACGCATTTTCTTTCATTAAAAGTTGAAGCACTTCTATAGGATCAGCATCTTTAAATGAAGAGTTTTCAGCATCCCATTTCTCAATTAATACAGTGAGAAGCTCAATTTCATCCATACATTCATTGCTCTTTGCTGTAGTTTCAACAAGAGTTTCTAACGTGCTGCAATATTGCTCGTACTGCTCCTCAGACTTGATAATTTTATAGTTTAATGTGCTCATTGCATTTTGGTTTAAAAATTATCCACATTGTATTGTTTACTTTGGTCACAAAGCTTGTCGTATTCGGTATGAGTGCCAATCCATTTAACAAAAAGGTGTGCCTTGATTTCAGCAAAATGATACTTGGCTATCAACCTGTAGTTATTCCCACCAATGTTAAACACAACCCGATCACTTCCGTTACCTATTAAATCGGTAGAGCCAAATGTTTTCAGGATATCTTCGGGAGTGTTCCAATCAGCATATTTCAAGGCAGTTAACCAAAGTTCAAATGATTTCCTTCCTGGTGCATGCCGATCAATAAATAACTGAACTGTCTGTTTTCTTATTAAATTGATTCTCATGCAAAGATACAATTATAATGACAAGATTGTTCACAATAAGTGAACTTTATTATTTTTTAAATCATTATCTACAAGTTTTTCAACATCAATTTGTGTTATTCGTTAAGTACGTTCCTACGATGGATATTCTAACAGGACAGGAATAAGTAAAAATTACTGAAAAGCTACATTCCTTAAGCTTCCTTTGTCTTTGGGCGCATCACAACGCCCGAATTTGTCCGTCCGTTAATAATCATGGTCAGCGGATCGTCGAAACGTACGTGGCGGATAAGATCATCCTCGTATTCGGCTGGCAGACTGTCGAGGTAATCCACGTCAAAAAAACCATCTTTTATATAGGGATGAATGGTAAAATAGCCTACGCGGAAAGAGGTAAGGTTCTGAAAGAAATGGGTTCCCTGACTGGGATCGATACGGTAATTTTCGAGTCCCGACTCTACAATAAGCCTTGCTGCAGCTATCTGCGGCCATTTTACAGGAATTCCCAGCCATGGATCGCTTGAGCCCCAGCGTCCGGGGCCAACAAGGACATAATGTTTGTGTTCAGCCAGAAATATATCATTGAGTGCTGCAATACGAAGTACTACATCCGTGTTTCGCGATGGGTCGAAAGTAGCGGTTTTTACATAAATAATATCATACAGATCGCTAACAGTGCCATTTCCTAGCGCTGAATGAGAGTAAAGGATCGTATTTTTATATGGAATATCTTCAATTTTAACATCCACTCTTTCCTTGCTTTCAACAATAGGCCTAATTTGAAGGAGACTAAAAACTGCCGGCTGACCTTTAGGTTTATTCAATTCGACAGCAAACTCAATTTCGATAGGTTTTCCGATTTCGCGCTGGCCCATTTCGAGACAAAGTGCAAGTATTTTCGACAATGGAAAAGTGTTGTGGTTCAATATATTGGCAAAAGTAGCTACCCGCTTACCATCGTGTAAAATACCTTCCCTGATGGTATGATTTTCAAAATCAAACGTGGAAACCATATCCTTGAACGAGCTATCTTCAGCGGCAACTTCGAGCTTTAATTTTTTCAGGTTCACACTGTCATCCACTGAAGGCCTGAAACTGTATGGATCCATATCCAAAGCGTAAAAATATTTCTGGGTTTCGCGCAAAGTCATTTCTGCCGACGACAGTTGCATTATTTTTCGGGGATATTTGGGTGAAAACCTGATGGAAACGCCTCCATCAACAATATATTTTCCTAAACCCATGGCTATACTTGCAATTCCGTCTTCGGATTTTTCGGGTGCAATAGGATAAAAATTTATTGAGCGCGCCACTCCCGAAAAGGAAGGATAAAAGCGATCTTCGTATTGCGTGCCTGTAACATGTTGTAACACAACTGCCATTTTCTCCTGATCAATTACATTACTGGTAGCGGCCATATATGCTTTACTGTCGTGAAAGAAAACCGAAGCATACACACTTTTTATAGCATTTCCAACGAGTTCAAGCGTAAAGCGTTCATCTTCTGATTTAACAGGCACCATATATGTTGAGTAAACTCCTGCAAATGGCTGATAATGCGAATCTTCGAGCAAACTGGATGAACGCACCGCAATAGGTTTTTTACCCAGGTGAATAAATTTTAAAAGGTCGTCATGAAGTCGGAGAGGTAAGCGGGCATTTACAAAATTTATAAGTATCTCGGAGTCGCTCAGGTCAGAAAGACCGATTTTATACAAATCGTTATCTTCCATAAATTCGTCAAAAATATCAGTACAAAGCACAACCGTTTGTGGAATATTGATAACCACATCATTAAACTTGTCGAAGAGCCTGTTATGGTTTACAATGGAATCGAGAAATGCAAGTCCGCGTGCTTTTCCACCAATGGAGCCATCGCCGATTCGGGTAAAACTAATGTATTCGTCGAATGTTTCGCGATCGAACTGGGCAATAATCCCTCTGGCTTTATTAAGCCTGTAACCGGCAATAGATTCGAAAATAAACCTGCGGATATCATCGAGATCGGTAAAATCGCCAGGTCGCACATCCCTGAAAAACTCGGCCAGCGGAAAAAGAGCCCTGGCAAACAACCACCTTGTAAGGTGATTCCGATAAATATGATACTCCAGCGAGGCATCGGGAACCTGAAAAATACGCTTCTGCAAGGCTTTCAGGTCGGGAGCGCGCATAATTTCCCTGTGTGTTTCGGGATCGACAAATACAAAATCGCCGAAAGCAAAATATTCCATCATAAAGTTGCGAAGCTCTATGGCCATTGTTTTGGAGTATTTATTAATAAACCCAACACCCAGATTATTGGCTACGGTCTGGTATTTCAGGTCCGACGACTGCAAAACGAAAGGCAGAAACTCGGTTTTGGAACGCACATAATTCAGTAATCTGAAACCCGCTTCCGGATCTTCATGGCCGCCACGCTTATAATTGATATCAGAAATGATCCCCAGCAGGTTTTTTTCATATTTATCGAACAGCCGTATCGCTTCCTCATAGGTTGTTGCCATTAGAAGTTTAGGTCGGCCCCGCTTGCGCATCATACGTTGATGTTCGTTAAGGCCCTCAGTCATAAACGAATTTGTCTGCTGAAAAATGATCTTATAAATATTTGGTAGGTAACTCGAATAAAAACGGATGGAATCCTCAACCAGAAGCACCACCTGAACGCCTACTTCGAGAGCATCGTACTCAACATTCATTTTATCTTCGAGAAGCTTAATGATGGCCAGTAATAAATCAGGATTTCCAAGCCAGCTGAAAACATAGTCGATAATGCTCAGGTCTTCGTTCGAAAGCTTTAAGGTAACTTCCCGTGAAAATGGGGTAAGCACTACAATAGGAATAGTAGGATAGTTGTGCTTTACATGCTTGGCAAGGTCGAACGAATCGATATCTTCGAGTGTAAGCATGCAAATTACCAGATCAATTTTATCACTTTCGAGTACTTCAAGAGCCTGCTCTTCGGAAGGAACCTGAATAAATTCGGGCGGATTGCTGAGGTTCAGCGATGTATATTCATTAAAAATATGCTCATCAATACGTCCGTCGCTTTCCAGAATAAACGCATCGTAATTGCTTGCAATCAGCAAAACTTTGTGTATCCGCTTACGCATCAGCTTTATGAATGGCGTATCGTCAAAATAATATTTACCCGAAACTTGGGCTATGTGTGGATTTATCATGGATGCAGTTTAGAATAACAAAAATAGAGATTTATGACTTGATGGGCAAATTTAGGATAGAGAGTTTAGGGGTTGAAGGATTTAGTGCTTAGGGTTTGAAGACTTGCGTCCTACACCAAGTTTTTTTGATATCGCCTTGTTACCCCTCGCCTTGTCGCTCCTCATTTTGTTCAAAAGGATCGGCTTACTTGAAATTGTTTTGGGTTTTGGAATTTGGAATTTAAGTGTTTGTGAATAACATATCAAAAAAAGTAAATTCAAAATGTCCGATTTCTGCAACAGCTAAAAACAATATCTTTGACGTTTTAAACAGGAATATCTGATTATGAATTTTGATTTTGACAGAATAATTGAGCGCAAAGGCAGCTCCTGCATCAAATACGATGGAATAGCTAAATTTCTGGGTGCTGAAAATGTGTTGCCGATGTGGGTGGCCGATATGGATTTCCTCACACCTGAATACATTACCGAAGCAATTATAAACCGAGCTAATCATGGGGTTTTCGGATACCCTCTGCGGGACGAAAGTTATTTCACTTCTCTTATTGGTTGGTTGCAACGCCGCCATCAGTGGACAGTTGACAGGGAATGGATCAGTTTCTGTCCGGGAGTTGTGCCCGCGGTTAACCTTGCCGTGCTGGCATTTACCGAGCCGGGAGATAAAATCATAACACAGCCGCCGGTTTATTTTCCTTTCTTCACGGCTGTTACCGACCATGACAGAACCTTGTTTTACAACAAGTTAGTGATGAATAACGGAAGACTTTGCATGGATTTCAAAAACCTTGAATTGCTGGCAAAAAACGGAGCTAAAATGCTGATACTTTCCAATCCGCACAATCCGGGTGGCAGTGTTTGGACTGAGAGCGAACTTAGACAAATGGCTGAAATTTGCCTTAAACATAATGTACTTATCATCTCGGACGAAATCCACTGCGACCTGGTTTACAAGCCGTTCAAGCATATTCCGGTAGCCGGACTTTCGCAGGAAATCAGCTTGCAAACCATTACTACCGTTGCCCCAAGCAAAACATTCAACCTTTCGGGACTGGCTACATCATCGGTAATTATCGAAAATGATAGTCTGCGCCGTAAATTCAACGCTCAGCTTGATCACATGCATATAGGTGGTGGCAATATTTTCGGTAATATTGCTTCCGAAGAAGCTTACCTGCATGGCGATGAGTATGTGAATGAACTTATGAAATACCTTGCCGGGAATATTGAAGTGCTGGAAGATTTTGCGATGAAACATTTGCCGAAAATAAAAGTTATAAAGCCCGAATCCACTTTCCTTGTATGGCTCGACTGCAATGCTATGGAACTTTCGGATAAAGAACTCAACGAATTTTTCCTGGTCAAAGCAAAAATCGGATTTAATCCTGGAATAATGTTTGGCTCTGGCGGTGAAGGCTTTATGCGAATGAATATCGGATGTCCGAGAGCAACTTTGGTTAAGGCACTGGATCAGATTAAAGATGCATTTGCAACTGGAAATGGGTTACAAGGAAATGTTGAATAGCATAAAATATGTTCCCTAAATGCGAAACTGTCTTTTCAGCAATCTCAAAACTTAGGTGCTTGCTTCCCAAACACCTAAAACCTAACCTGGACAAGCCAGAAACAAAAAAAGATTTGAATAATGAATGTCGAATAATGAATATCGAATATTGAAGTAAAAAAACCTTAATGGAATTGAATAAATAATAATGATGATAGCAGCACTAACTTTTAAGCTTCATAACTTCAAAATTCAATATTCCTTGTTCATTATTCGATATTAAAAAATCAATTTGAAATATTCTGCCTAAAAATACACGAATATTGTTATTTAGGCACTAAAACCCAAAACCTCAAAACCATGCTCCGACATATTGTAATGTTTAAACTCAGGGATTTCGAAAGCGAAATTGAGAAAAATGTAGCAGCAACCACATTACTTAAACGACTTAACGAATTGCCATCGCAAATTGACCTCATCCGAAAGTACGAAGCAGGAATTGATATCCGAAGTCTCGAATGGTCGTATGATATTTCACTGGTTATGGAATTTGATACCATGGCTGACCTCGACGCATACACCTTTCATCCGGCACATCAGGAATTTGTAGCTTTTAACAAAGATTTTTCAATCGCAAAAGTTTGTGTTGATTACGAAATCTGAAAAACTCAGTTCATTGCATCAAAATAAACCTTTGTTTGAGTGTCGCAAGGTTAAAATAACCACAGAGGCCACTAAGTTCACGGAGAGCCACTGAGAAAGGAGATTGAGATTTTTGAAATAAAACAATCATAACAGAGTAATTCCTTAGTGAACCTTAGTAATTTAAGTGCCTTAGTGGCAAAATAACCATGGAGACACTCAGTTCACTGAGAGCCCTGAGATAAAAAAAAGAGAATTTTGAGAAAACATTTCTACATTTATCCCTTTTTCTACTTCTCCCCCAATCTCCCGGTCTCCCACTCCCGACCCTAAACCCCGAACCCTAAACCCCAACCCCTTTCCTTAAATGATAGACTTCAGAAGTGATACCGTAACCCGCCCGACACCGGAAATGCTCAAAGCTATGTTTGCTGCTCAAGTCGGCGACGATGTGTTTGGCGACGACCCAACCATAAATGCACTCGAAGCCAAAGCAGCTGGCATGTTTGGAATGGAAGCTGCACTCTTTTGTGCTTCGGGAACCATGGCCAACCAAATAGCGATAAAAGCGCATACTCAACCCGGCGACGAAGTTATTTGCCATAAACTTTCACACGTTTATTATTACGAAGGTGGTGGCATTGCCATGAATTCAGGCGCATCAGTATGCCTGCTCGAAGGCGATCAGGGCAGGATAACAGCAACTGATGTAGCAGCGCATATAAACCCGCCCAGCGATCCGCACCGTCCGCTTACCAGGTTGGTTTCGGTTGAGAATACCATGAACAAAGGCGGCGGCTCCATATACGACTTTAACGAATTACAGGCCATTGGTAAGGTTTGTTCTGAAAACGGATTAAAATTCCATCTCGATGGCGCCAGGCTCTTTAACGCACTGGTAGAAACGGATGTTGCAACCGGTGATTACGGACAACTTTTCGATAGTATTTCCATTTGCATATCAAAAGGACTGGGCGCTCCGGTTGGCTCGGTACTTATTGGGAATAAGGAATTTATAAAAAAATCGCGGCGCATAAGGAAAGTCTTTGGCGGTGGAATGCGGCAGGCCGGTTACCTGGCAGCAGCATGTATTTATGCACTCGACAATCATGTTGAACGCCTTCGAGATGACCATCGCAGGGCAAAAGAACTGGAAAGCCTGCTCCAAACACTTCCTTTTGTTGAAGATGTCACTCCTGTGCAGACAAACCTGGTATTTTTCAGTCTAAAAGCCGAAATGCCTGTTGATCTTTTTCTGCAAAAGCTACGCGAAAACGATATTTATGCCATGGCTCTGGCTCCGCAACAGGTGCGTTTTGTTACACATCTGGATATTACGGACGAAATGATGGAAAAAGTTAAATTTGTTTTGAAAGGAATGTAGATCATTCTGTATCCATATTTGAATACCAACCGTCTGTTTCTTTTGTTTAAACTTTATACTCTCAAGCCGACAAGCCACTTTAAAATTTGGTTAATGTTTTAAAATTACCGTGTAACAGTATTTTTAGGCATAAGTACTATGACATCAGTCCGTTAGAAACACCTAATAGTTCTATTATCAATAATATAAAAATAAGGTCTTTGCATCCTAAAATGCTGATAATTTGTTACATATTGCTTTGCGATTTAGCGGTAAATAAAAAAAAAATGGAGTATTGCTATACCGAAAAGTAAAATTTAATATATGCTTCGATTTATTAATAATTATTTGGCCTTAGTGTGGTTCTGAAAGTTGAAATTGATCTGAAACAGTATTACAACGTCCATACTCATAAAAATTAAAAACAGCAGAAAACACTATAGAATTAATGCCAATTGTTTTTCAATCCTCAAAAAATATATCATTATTAACATATCGGAAAAACAATATGTGTTATTTGGTGTTAGATTCTTTTCTTTAAAGACAAAATTGCGTTGAATACAATCCTTCCTGAAATTTCATCATCCTCCATAATCAACTTTAATAACACTCTTTTCATGACTAAATCACTAAGGATACTTTTATTATTTATTGCCATTATTCCTGAATTCATAAATGCTCAAAGTACTAATCAGGTAACCAGCCAGGATATCCTAATCAGTCAAGCCATTACTCAGCTTGATGCAGCCATGCAACCACCGGAAGGCGACATTTATAAGTTTGCAACTGAGCATCATATCAGAGGCAATTTTACATTCGACCTCACTTTCCGCAAAAAAGGTGAAATGGCAACAGTATATGTTGTTTCGAGCGAAAACGCAAGCATTCGTATGCAGAATATGCTCAAGGATCATCTAAAAACTTTCAGATTCAATATAAAGGTTCCTAAAAAACAATCGCGAAAGTTCCGCTATACCTTCCAATTTTAAACTGCAAATAACTAATTATAAACCAATTAAACATTTCTTATGAAAAAACATTTAATCACTGCAATTGCTGTTTTTAGTCTTTTCTCGCTTAAAGCTCAGGATGAAATGCCATTGGTTTGGGAAACCAAACTGGATCACAAAATTATGTTCAACGGAACAGGCACCGAAGACCGAGGTTTCAGCTATGCTGCTTCCGAAAAGGAATTATCTGTTATCGATAACAAAACGGGCAAGGTCAGGTGGTCAAAACGATTCAAGGACCTGGCGCCAAAACTTGGAAAGGTAGATGAACTTATACCTGCATGGGAATCAAATACAATGTTCCTTTTCGATCGTAAAATGGGCAAGGATCAGATAGCTTGCATTGATATGGAATCAGGCAAATTTCTGTGGGCTACTGATAAATATCAGGATATTTCGGATGATAATGTTATGTATATTAAAGAAGATGATGCATTTGCACTGTCGTTGAAGGACAGGCTAGTTTTCCTGAAAGTGCGTACCGGTGAGGAATTATGGACAACATCCAAATTTAAAGGTGTAGTAGGGAAATACATCTGGGGTGGTGATGGTACTATGGTGATGGTGAATTTTGTACCCAGTGCTTTAGGCGCTTTATTTACCGGATTTAAAAACCAGATTGCCAGGATCGATCTTAAAAACGGAGATATTCTTTGGGAAGCCAATTATATCGGACGTGCCGATCGGAAAGTTATTTCGCGTGATTTCGTTTACAACCTCGAACGTGATGATGATAATGTGGTACTCACCTTAAACGGAGTTCAAGTTTACGATTACAAAACCGGTGCTAAAGTATGGTCGGCAGCATTTGATTATACTCCCGACGGATTGGCCTCCAAGCCCGGCGGTGCAAAGAAATTCGGTGTATATGGCGGAGTATCCGATCCGGTGCGTGTGGGTAACGATTTATACGTTCTGGATATGTCGAACCGCAAAAATCAGTTTATAAAGAAATATGATGCTTTAACAGGAAAACTAATATGGACTTCACCCGAAATAAAAGATGCTAAAGCCATTCCCAACATGTATGTTATTGAGGATAAGGTAGTTTTGCAAATTGGCGGAACAGTTGAAGCTCAGGCATATATTTACAAACGAACCACGAATGCCGACGGATCGGCAACCATAAGTGAAGAATGGAAAATCTGGCATCCGAATATTAAACCTAATGGAGTACAGGCTTTTAGCACTTCGGATGGTAAAATGATATGGGACTCCGAACGCTTCCGCAAAGGTATTACTAACATGATTCAGGATGGGAAAAATGTGGTGGTTTGTTCAGGCAAGGCACTCTACTCGCTCGATGTAGCCAATGGGAAAGAAAACTACGAAGTTCCTGTTGCCAAAGGAGGTGTGGGCGATGCCGAACTGATTGAGACGTTTAAAGATATGGTGGTAGTTGTAGGAGAAAAAGGTGTTTCGACATTTAAAATTGCGAATGGCGAATTGATTGGCAGCGGAAAATACAAAACATCAGCTTACGAAGCCCGTGTTGACAATATACTGGTTATGAAAACGGCAGGCGCCGACATAGCTGCTTTCGACCTTAATACGTGCAAATACCTCAAATTTGACGCGCGAAAAGATGCTACTACCACGCTTACTACCGAAGGTGAATTCGTTTTTGTGTATGAAAACAAAACGGTTAGTAAAGTAAAAACAAAGAAATAAAGTCAGGATTCTTGTCCTTACCATGTAAAAAAAAATCAGGTTTTGAAAGTTTCGCAGGAAATGATCAAAACCTGATTTTTGGTTTAACGTATTATTCTTAAAATAATCAATATCAGATCATTCTACCAGTATTCTATACCCATTTTCAATCTGATCATTTAGTTTGAATAAATACAACCCAGCCGGGATGCCTGAAACATCAATCTGGCTGATTTCATTTGTCAATTTCCCTGTTAACACAATCTGCCCTAGCAGGTTTGCCACGAAATAAGAAACAGGCAAAACGGAATTTCCTATCCTAACGGTAACAATCTGTTTGGCAGGAACGGGATAAATTTCAAAATCAGGAATTCTTTCTGTCACGGCAACGGAAGTGGGAAACAGTGAATTCAGATATTCCTCCAGGAATTCTGTTAAATCAACTTTATGAAGCTTTTGCACGACGCTGATTGGCTGCTGGAAGAACTTCTCATTGGTAAGAAAATACGTTAAACCTTCAGTAGTCGCGATGCCTTCGACCTGGTGAAATGGCAGCGAAAGGAAAATTTTCCTTTTGTTGCCTCCAAAATAATTGTGATTGCTAAAATCATATAAAAGGTATATAAAAGGCTGTAATCCAATGCTGTATCCGCTTAAAGCGATAAGATTTTCAGCTTCCTTATAAACTGCTCCCGTAATTAATCCCTGCACGTTATAGCTTGATTTTAATTTTGCGCTATGTGTGCCCGGCACTTTGGATAGGGCATATACACTTGTTTTATTGCTAACCCACTGCTTCGTGAACAGAAAAATACTATCCGACGAAACTATAAAAGCTTCGCAGTCGAAATCGGTATTGTTTGCGCCGGTTGGTGTATAATTAAACTGGTTCGAGTAGGAGAAATTTATAATTTCGATGGAAGGCGAACCCGATAAAATGGAAGCCTTGCTGATTTTTAATATTTTCAGATCAGTACGGTTTCCATTCTGATTGTTCCCAAAATCGCCTACATACACAAAACCGCTGTCCTGAGATATTTCTTCCCAATCAATATTGCTGGTTCCAGTCAACGGCTGAGTTAGTTTTATACTTCCATTCAGCGTATCTAGTGCGTATAAATTTATATCATCACTGTCGTTATGGGTCCAGAGCTGATTATTCCACTTGATAAGACCTGAAGTTTCGGCTAATATATTAACCAGGTTAACACTTGCAGTAGGTAAAATGGTTTCAGTATTGTACGTGCAGCTTCCATCATTTATTGTTGCGGTAGGATTGTAATTGTTGGCTAACGGATCCGTGCATCCCGGTATCTGAGCGAGAGCGCTGCTACAGATTAAAAACAGACTGATTGAAATTACCGATAATACTTTTTTCATCTGTATAAAATTAAGCGTTTACAAGTATTTCTTGTGATTATACCTTTTTTAATTGGCCTTTTTGCCCTGTTTCTCTTAGAACTGTCTTTTTTTAAAAAAAAGTGTGTGTCAGCCTCAGACTAACGGGTGATACTTTATCTTTTATTCTTAACACTCCCGCCTTGTGCGGGACAGGCTCTTTTACAATGGGAAACGATAGATAGTTATTACATATCGCTTTTTTTGCTTTGATTAATTTTGGTAGAAGATTGAAATTCAGAATAAATGCGGGTATTCATTCTCAGGAGGTGCGATTTTTTTAGCTCATAACTTGCCCTCCGGCAGCAGGGGCTATTTTATGATTAAAAATCAAAGGATTTTGAAAAGGAAAATCCTAAAAAAGGATCAGACCTCCTGATATAAATGGTATTCGATAGACCGTAATCTATTAAATAACAGGTACAAACAGAAATAGTTCAATCGCAGGACACTATCCCCACAACTTCCGTAACAAACAGTTATTTGAAATTCACTTATGTTTAATATTGTTAATTATTTGTTAATTATCATTTTTTATAATAATAACATATTATATACTATATGATTGTTTTTCAATTATATAAATAATTTTTAAATAATAATGATCACGCATTTTGTTTATTCTTTTTTATTTTTTGTTAAACAATATTCGAAATACAGCGTTTAAATATAATTCAATACAATTTATTAACTTAAAACTCAATTATCATGAAAGCCAACAATTTTACACTTCGATCAGGACTGTTACTGCTGATGTTTTTGCCTGTAATGGTATTCGGTCAGGCCAGGATACAGGTAATCCACAACTCAGCCGATGCAGCCGCTTCAGTGGTTGATGTATGGCTTAACAACACATTACTTATCGACAATTTTGCCTTCCGCACCGCATCGCCTTTTATTGATGCCCCGGCAGGTGTTGAATTTGACGTTGTTATTCAGCCAGCAAACTCGACTGATACTACAAACGCTCTTGCACGCTTCACCTACAATCTTACCAATGGAGAAACCTATGTTCTGGTTGCCAATGGTATTGTAATTCCAACCGGTTACAACCCTGCTACTCCTTTTAACATTTATGTTAATGCCATGGGGCGCGAAGCTGCTATTAATCCTGCAAATACCGATTTACTTATTTTCCACGGATCGACAGATGCCCCTGTTGTTGACGTAGTGGAAGTTGGTGTTGGTGCAGGTACAATAGTTGACGACCTTGCCTATTCGGAATTTGAAGGTTATCTTGAACTACCTACCTTAGATTTCAGTCTTCAGGTTCGTGATCAAACCGGCACAACAACAGTTGCTCAGTTTGCAGCGCCGCTGGCTACTCTCGGACTTAACGGTGCCGCTGCTGTTGTAGTAGCTTCAGGATTCCTTGATCCTTCAAATAATAATAACGGTCCCGCTTTTGGATTGTATGTTGCTCTTCCTTCGGGAGGCGATCTTGTGGCTCTTCCTTCGGTTCCTATTTCGACGGCCCGCTTACAGGTAATTCACAATTCGGCTGATGCAGCTGCTGCTACAGTTGATGTGTGGCTCAACAATACGCTGCTTATCGATAATTTTGCATTCCGCGTAGCATCGCCATTTATTGACGCTCCGGCAGGTGTTGATTTTGATGTGGTTATTCAGCCAGCCAATTCAGTTGACACAACAAATGCTTTAGCCAGGTTTACCTATAACCTTGCCGGTGGAAGTAAATATGTACTGGTAGCCAATGGGATAGTAGTTCCAACAGGATATAATCCGGCAACTCCTTTTAACATTTATGTTTATGACATGGGTCGCGAATTCGCAAGCAGTCCTGCTAATACCGACCTGCTTGTATTCCACGGATCTACTGATGCTCCGGTTGTGGATGTGGTTGAAGTAGGCGTTGGAGCAGGAACAATTGTTAACGACCTTGGCTACTCTGATTTTGATGGTTACCTTGAACTCCCGACACTGGATTTCAGTCTTCAGGTTCGTGATCAAACCGGCACAACAACAGTTGCTCAGTTTGCAGCGCCGCTGGCTACTCTCGGACTTAACGGTGCCGCTGCTGTTGTAGTAGCATCAGGTTTCCTTGATCCTTCAAATAATAATAACGGCGCCGCATTTGGGTTATATGTTGCACTTCCTTCGGGCGGCGAACTGGTAGCACTTCCATCTGTTCCAATTTCAACAGCTCGTGTTCAGGTAATGCACAATTCGGCTGATGCTGCTGCTGCAGAAGTTGATGTGTGGCTCAATAACACGCTGCTTATCGATAATTTTGCTTTTCGCACCGCTTCCCCATTTATTGATGCACCGGCAGGCGTTGATTTTGATGTAGTTATTCAACCGGCCAATTCAACTGACACAACCAATGCTTTGGCACGATTTACCTACAATCTGGCCGGTGGTGGAAAATACATACTGGTTGCAAACGGAATTGTAATACCAACCGGTTATAATCCTGCAACTCCTTTCAATATATATGTTTACGATTTGGGGCGCGAGTTTGCAATGGAATCAGCAAATACTGATGTACTGGTATTCCATGGATCAACGGATGCTCCTGTGGTTGATATATATGAAACCGGTGTAGGAGCAGGATTAATTGTTGACAACCTTGCTTACGGAGCTTTTGCCGGATACCTCCAACTTCCAACCGCAGATTATGTGCTCGAAGTAAGAGACGAAACAGGAACTGTAACTGTTGGTTCTTACATGGCTCCGCTTGCTTCATTAGGATTACAAGGCCAGTCGTTGGCGGTTGTAGCATCGGGTTTTCTGAATCCGGCTAACAATAATAATGGAGCAGGCTTCGGACTGTTTGGAGTGCTCCCATCAGGAGGGTTTTTTATTCCACTAGTTCTTACCAACACAGATGAAAGCGCTTTAAACTCTTCAATAATAACTACTTACCCCAACCCGGTTTCCGACAAACTTACTGTTGAATTCAATTCAGAAATGGCGTCGGCTGTAAATTTCCAGATGTACAATTCGGCCGGTAAACTGGTACGTAACGGCAACCCCGGAGCCATGGCGTTCAAAGGTCAGAATTTCTCCGTTGATGTATCCGATCTTCCTTCAGGTCTATACATCCTGACACTTAATGATGGAAAATCAAAAATTTCATCAAAAATACAGGTAGTAAAATAATACAACAGATTACATTTTTTTTCGAAAACAGGCTGGCTTTACATAGGTCAGCCTGTTTTTTTGAGAAAGGTGCAGTTTAAAATCGAATTGCATGGTGAATAATGCGAAAAGCTAATTTCATTATAGAATGAATAACCAATTAGTAATTTAGCTTGAGTTATTGAAATTGGATATTTCAAACAAATTATAATCAATTTTCAAAATAGCATACAAAACATAAAACTGAAATCATATTCTCATTTTTTGCTGCCACTGAACCAAAACCCCAGATATATTGTTTTAAGCCTATGATCCGAAAGATAACGTTTTCATTTGCTGCACTGGTTTTCGTAATGGCGGGCTTAGTTTCGTATGCCCAGGAGGCCTTCATTCTTGATGGGTTTACAGGTGTTGCACAGCCCGAACAGGTTCAACTGCGATGGACAATAAGCTCCGGTGAAACCTGTAACGGAACTTTTATTGAACGGTCGACGGACAATCTAAACTGGTTGAGAATTGGCGAAATACCCGGTATTTGCGGAAGCTCATCAGCACCTATTCCTTATAATTTTATTGACGATTCGCCGGTAAGCAATAGCGTAAATTTGTATCGCCTCGAACTTGGGGGGCAAGGCTACAGTAAAACTATCAGTGTTCCTTATTACGATTATACCGAAAATGGCTATGTTCTGATTCCAAACCCTGTTCATGAAAATGCCACAGTTTACTTCGGAACTTCTGATAGCGAATTATTTAGTATTTCTATTTTTGATTCTGCAGGTCAAAAAGTGCAGCAGGATTCAGGAACCGGTGGCTACTATTTTATAAATGCTCAATCACTTTCGGCAGGAGCATATTTCTTAATCATTTCGCGGAAGGGCAAAAAAAATGTCAGCGGAAAGATGTTAGTCCGCTGACATTACGTTGAATCAAAATAGATCCTATTTCTTAAGCACTACTTTTCTTGACATTACTCTTCCATCGCGTGCAGTGATCTGAACTGCATACACTCCGTTTCGCAAACCCGAAAGATCAAGCGAAACGCGCCATTCACTTTCCGAAGGGAAAATTTGAAAAACCATCCGACCCGAAGGATCAGTAACCAATACTTTCTGAATGGTTGAACCCGACATCTCAAGATGTATAATGGCATCAGTTGGATTAGGATACAGATTGAAAGCCACTGCTTCGCTTGCCGGAATACCAACTGTTGAAAGGAAATTCGCTACCAAAGCACGGTTTGCAATTGCAATAAAAGTGTAAGCTGAACTAGTAGAAACTACATTCCCATTTTCTGTCCAGCTATAGAATTTATATCCGGGGTTTGCAAGTGCCTGCAAACTAACCGAACTTCCATATACAAATTCGCCTTCTCCTGTTATAATCCCGGCTTCGGCAGGATTCACAACGGCTGTTATAGTAAGTATCTCAACAAAGTTTGCAACCAAATCGCGATTGCCCGATATGGTAAATGTATAAACCGGTTCAGTTGAAACCATGCTTCCGTTTTCCGTCCAGTTAATAAATTTCCATGCTGTATTGGTTGCTGCCTGAACAGTTACTATTGATCCTGCAGTTGCAGCACCTCCACCCGACACTACACCGGCTTGCGAAGGGTTAGCTGAAACAGTAACGGAATAAATCTGAATCTGCTGAAGGAACTGCGCTTCAAAATTTCTGTTTTCGAGCGCATTAAACGTAAAACTATTACTTCCCGAAACCATACCTCCATTTTCGAACCATCCTGTAAAATCCCAGCCAGAAGCTGCAACTGCTGTTACTGTTACAGAAGCATTGTAAGAAAATACGCCACCTCCTGAAGTGCTGCCGCCTGCCGTTGGATTCGATGAAGTAGAAATCGTAAACTGTTGAACTACAAAATTAGCTACCAGGTTCACACTACCGGCTGCAGTAAAGGCAAAACTTGAATTTGTTGAAACAATATTTCCATCCTGTGTCCAGTTTACAAAGTCGTATCCGGTTGCAGGAGTTGCTGTTACAGTTACCAGATTGCCTAAAGCATATGTCCCGCTGCCGGTTGTTGACCCTCCCGTTGGGGGGTTCGAAGATGTTGAAACCGTTATCTGGTTCATACTGAAATTGGCAACGAGTGTCCGGTTGGCAGATGCAGTAAAGGAGTACGTCGCATCGGTTGAAACCACATTGGCACCTTCTGTCCAGTTCAGGAAATTATAACTGCCCGATGGGGTTGCAATTACCGTGACTGTTTGGCCTGTTACATAGTTCCCTCCCCCACTTGTTGTGCCGCCCGGAGCCGGGTTTGATGATGTAGTAATGGAATACGATTGGCTTCCGCCATTTTGTACGGTAACATCATCAATAAACCAGTTATCATACTGATAAAGGTCCCCTTCGATAGCAAACGCAATATAAGTAGTAGTTGAATTAAGATTTGAAGTTATTGTTGTATTTACAAGTACGGGACCAACATTAGTATTGGATACTGTTGCAAGCGACCAGGCTTCGTTGGTCCATGTAGTTCCATTGGAACTGGATTGTACCCTGAGCGTGGCACCCGGTGCATAATCGTCGAGCATATGCCTGAAACTCAGGTTCAGCTGCGTTAAGCCTGATGTATTAAAAGAAGGAGTTATTAACCTTGTTATTCCAGGATTTACCTGTTGCCAGTCCGATTTCATTTCAGAAGCCGAGCCCCCGGCATTATTTGTTGCAGAAACACTCCAACTGCTAGTAGCACCAGTGCCTGAGGATTGCTGGCTCCAACATGCAGGGAAATCTCCACCCGTGAAAATCTGCGAATACGGAAGACTTGTAATTCCGCATAGTGTAGTGGCATTTGCAATTACTCCGTTCGAATAGGTAAGAGTTCCATCAACTGACCATAATTTATAATAATATGTGGTTGAAATTGAAAGTGCTGAATGCTGAAAAGCAGAGCTATTTCCTGAATATAAAACAGTACCTCCACCAGCAATTGTAGTTCCGGCTGCATATGCAATACCCGTTTGCGGCAAACCAAACGTTGGTGAAGTGCTGTAGGCAAGCACAACATTGTTGTTTGCGCTGTTTTTCTGCCATGCCAGATCAATCTGACTGGTACTTACGGGAGTAGCAGTAAATGAAGCCGGACTGCCAACTGTAGTGAGGCCTATAGTAAATGAAATTGAACTCCCGGCTGAAGTAATGTTATAAATATTTAATCCGCCGGGACTTCCGTTTTGCAGAAAGCTCGAAGGATTTGTTGCATCATTTATTGCAGTTCGCCCTGATTCGAGCGAATAGTATGCTGACAAGGGACTTCCGTTAACTGAAGAAGTTCCATTAGGGCGGTAAGCATATACTTCATCAGGCGGACCATCGGCGTTTCCATCGAGCGAAGGGTCTATGCGATAGACAATAAGCCCTGATCCCGGCAAAGTGCTTTCGAATGTTCCCGTTGCCTTGCGGTATTCCACAACAAAAAATTCCGTTGCCGAGTTAAGGGAAGCAATTTTATAACAGTTATTGGTGGATGAAGTAAGCGGCTGCAAAGTATATGTGCCTGACGATGTAATTTCCGGTATCGAAGCAATCCACGAATTATCCGAATATTTCCATTTCATATAAGCACCCATATGCCCGCCGCCCGATTCCATCAGATCCCACTCCGAAACCGGCGAAATATTCAGTCCGCCATCATCGTAATGATACAAATCGGGTGCGCCAAGTGCATGAAACATTTCGTGGCATAAAGTTTGAACATCAACCTGCGATTCGGGCTGGAAGGTATAATCCCAAACCTGCTTTCCATTAATATAGGTTGGGACGCTGTATAATGACCAGCGGTGTGCCCACAATAAACTAGCCCAGGCACCATTGCCCCCCCTGATAATAAAGCAAACATTGTCAACTCTACCGTCGAGATCACCATCAATATCCATACCTGCAGGAACAGGCGAATTAGCATTTACCCAGTTTACCGCATCATTCAAAAGGTGATGCTCACGAAACATTCTTTCGCTTTCGCCATTGTATCCATTAGGATTGGTTGTAGCGTTATATGGTTCAAAATAATTACGGGGATGAGTGTCAGTATAGGAATAATTGGTTGTCATAGCACATGCCGGATATCCGGTTGTGCTGATGGTAAACTGAGTGTAAGAAACTTCATTAAAGTACGATTTCAATGATACACCTGTCGGGAGGTTAAACTTATTGTCGAAGGTTTGCCTGGTAGATGTAAATTCTGTATCGCCTAAAAACTTGATATAGATGGAAATATTATTCATCGTTCCAAGATGTGGCGCTGAAACAGATGAGTTGTTGTCATTATTCACAACATAGGCACTTTTACGGCGTAGGTATTCCTGTTTCGAAACTTTAGCCCATTTCGATAAACCCGACGCCCGCGGATCAACCTCATTTACTTTGTATTGCGATGGAACAACCAGTTCACCATTTCTTACACCATAATAAAAATATCCGTCGGACGACTGCACAATGGTATATCCTTCGGCATCGTGAAGCCAGTTGAAGAATTCGTCGCCCGAGACAAAACAATTGATAATCTGGCCATCAGGCTGTGTAACTTGGTACGGTTGGTTTTTAACATAAGCAGCCTTTGAGAACGGAACAAATACGATTGCCGAAAGCAAAAGAAAAAGGAATAGTTTTTTCATGAAGCAGGAACTGTTGTGAGTGATTTATAAAGGGGGAGAATGAATACTTTTTTTGATGGGTAAATGGAGAAATCAGAATGTACTATGTGATTTAATAGCACTTACAGGGAATTAGTAATACAAAATTCAGAAATATTTTTAATATTGTATCTAAATTATTGAAATATATAAAACAAATCAGGAAAGTTGCCTTCTGGAGCCTTCTCAAATTCCCATCCCGATAATTATCAGCGATTCTCTACCTAGCGAAGATCAATTAGCGGGTTTACTTTCCGTATTATACTGAAATTTTCAAAAAAGTATATAAAAAGCATCAGGGGAATGGATAAAATTCCTTTACATTTGCTTAAAACAAATCTTAAAAAAACCTACTGTTATGACAATAGGAATACTCAGAGAAATTTCAGGCGAAAACCGGGTGGCGATGCTCCCCGAGAGTGTCGCTACGCTGGTAAAAATGAATGTTGCCATGCTCGTCGAAACAGGGGCAGGACTTACAGCTTTTGCTTCTGATAAAGAATATACCGAAGCTGGCGCAACCATTGATACCAAAGAAAAAGTGATTGCGGGGGCTGACCTTCTGATCAAGATTCAGCCTCCTACTGCCGATGAACTTGCCCTTATGAAAGATGGACAAGTGATTATGGCCGTACTCAATCCGTATTTCAATGTTGACCTTGTAAAACAGCTTGCTGCCAAAAACATTACAGGTTTCAGCATGGATGTGGTTCCGCGTACCTCCCGCGCTCAGGCGATGGATATTCTGTCGTCGATGGCTACGGTTGCCGGTTACAAAGCTGTGCTTACTGCTGCCAACACCTTACCGAAATTTTTCCCCATGTTTATGACCGCTGCCGGAACCATTAAACCAGCCAATATGCTGATATTAGGTGCCGGAGTAGCAGGATTACAGGCCATTGCCACTTCGCGCAAGCTTGGAGCTGTAGTATATGTTTTCGATGTGCGGGCTGCCGTTAAAGAAGAAGTTGTAGGACTGGGCGGAAAATTTGTTGAAGTAGAAGGCGCTATCGACGATAAAGCTGCCGGAGGCTATGCCGTTGAGCAAACCGATGAATTTAAAGCCCGGCAGGCACAGGCTATTCACGACCAGGCAGTTAAATCGGATGTCATTATCTGTACCGCACAAATTCCGGGCAGGCGAGCTCCGCTCCTGCTTAAAAAAGAAACAGTTGAATTAATGAAACCTGGCTCGGTAATCATCGACCTTGCAGCATCAACAGGTGGAAATTGTGAACTATCAAAAGATAACCAGACTATTGTGCATAATGGAGTGAAAATTATCGGAAACTCACAGCTGCCAACCGATATGCCTACCGATGCCAGCCGTATGTATGGAAAAAATATGATCAATTTCCTTAAACTTATCATCACCAAAGAAGGTACACTGAACCTGAATTGGGACGATGATATTGTAAAAGGCACAGCAGTAACACATGGCAAAGAAATCGTTCACGAAAGAGTTAAAGCGGCAGTTAGTGGATAGTGCATGGAGAATAGTGCATGGTGCATAGTGCATGGGGTATGGTGCATGGAGTGTGGTGCAAAAGCAAGAAAACTGTAGGACAACTACACAAAGCACTGAAAACCAAGCACAAATCACCAAGCACCAAGCACTAAGCACCAAGCACTTAAAACAAATGAACCAAAAAACATAAATTAACCAAACAATAAACCTATGGACGAAATTTTAAGATTTTTCCTCGAATACAAAGACATGATTTTTATCATTGTCCTCTCTGTATTCCTTGGAATAGAAGTTATATCGCACGTTCCCGCGGTGCTTCACACTCCGCTGATGTCGGGAAGTAATGCTATTCACGGCGTTGTAATTATCGGTGCTATTATTGTAATGGGCCATGCCGAAAGTACTCTCGCGCTGATATTCGGTTTTGTTGCCGTAATACTTGGCACTCTGAATGTGGTAGGCGGATTTGTAGTTACCGACCGTATGCTCGAAATGTTTAAGAAAAAGAAAAAATAAGGAGATAAATCATGGAAACAATTACAAAACTCATTGAATTTTCCAGTGAAATCTCCATTCTTGAGATTTCTTATATTTTAGCCTCCATACTTTTTATTTTAGGGCTAAAAAAACTCAGCCACCCGGCTACAGCACGTGCCGGAAACCTATGGGCTGCTGTAGGTATGGGAGCAGCCATCCTGTTCACAATTCTTTTTCACAAAACGAATATTGAACAACCCGACGGCACCATCCTTTCGAAAGGTATAGGTAATGTTATGTGGATTGTTATTGCACTTGCCATTGGCTCATTTATTGGATGGTATGCTTCTATAAAAGTCAAAATGACTGCAATGCCGCAGATGGTTTCTATATTTAACGGAATGGGAGGCGCCTGCGCCGCTCTTATTTCGCTAATGGAATTCCCGAATATGCAAAACCACCTTGCCGAAAGCGGTGCTGCACATATGCTTACCGGCGAAGGAATTGCAATTTTACTTGGGCTTATGATCGGAGGCGTTTCGTTTGCCGGAAGTATGATAGCTTTTGGGAAACTCGATGGACGAATCGGCGATTTTAAGCATCCTGTACTTCGGATTATCAACCTCACTTTTCTGATAGGTTTGTTTGTTGCATTGGTGTTAATACTTTTCATGAAACCCGAAGAAGGCAATAACCTGCCGATTTACCTCTTTGCAATAGCAGCGCTTATTTATGGTGTAACCTTCGTAATGCCTATTGGTGGTGCCGACATGCCGGTTGTAATTTCGTTACTGAACTCCTTTACCGGTGTTGCCGCTGCCATGGGTGGTTTCCTTTACGGGAACCAGGCAATGCTTACCGGCGGTATCCTCGTTGGTTCGTCAGGAACAATCCTTACTATATTGATGTGCAAAGCAATGAATCGTTCGTTGTTAAATGTTATTATTGGTGCATTTGGAGTTGCCGGTGCTGCCGGAACTGAAGATGGGGACAAAACTGTAAAGGAAATTTCACTCAGCGATGCAGCTGTTTTGCTTAGCTATTCGCAGAAAGTATATATCGTTCCAGGTTACGGTCTTGCCGTTGCACAGGCTCAGCACCTTTGTCACGAACTCGACAACCTCCTAACCAGTAAAGGAGTTGAAGTAAAATATGCCATTCACCCGGTAGCCGGACGTATGCCGGGGCATATGAATGTATTGCTGGCCGAAGCCGATGTGCCATACGAAAAACTCGTCGAAATGGACGATGCCAACAACGAAATGGGAAATACTGATGTGGTAATCGTAATTGGTGCAAACGACGTGGTAAACCCGGCCGCTGAGGACGATCCTTCGAGTCCGATATACGGAATGCCGATCATTAAAGCATTGGATGCAAAAAATGTAATAGTGATGAAACGGAGCATGGCAGCAGGTTATGCCGCAATTCCCAACAATTTGTTCTATCACCAGAAAAACCGCATGTTGTTTGGTGATGCCAAGGCTACTTTACAAAAACTGGTAGCTGAGATCAAGAGTTTGTAGGAGAATCGAATAATAACTTTATAAAATTTAAAATCCGGCGAAAGAATTTTTATCGCCGGATTTTTTCTGTAGAATTGCAAAAACCCACGAATTAAAATTCAGATTAGTTTTTCATATATCTTTGAAGCCTCAATATATTTTGATTATGAAAATATCACTAAAGGCTTTTGTTATAACTCTATTAACCTTTTGTAGTATTGTCAGCTGCAAAAAAGATCCGCCACCAGAAGTTGTTCCTGCGACAGCTTCAATAACGCTTATAAAAATTTTCAGTTGGAGTTTCGCATCTGCGCCTCTCCGATTTGCAGAATCATCGCTTTCGAATAATACCGCATATGGCTTTAACAGGGCTAGAATAAGCTGGTACAATATCGATCCAACTATTTTTTATAATAGAAGCAGTTCTCTAAGGCCATTTAACATTACCAATGACGACATGTCAGCTGATGAGTGCAGAGTCATCTATGAAAAAGATTTATTCCCATCCAGAGATAACCAATATAATCAGCCACTGAATTTAAACATGTTTAATATTGACTACTATCCCGCAGAAAGAGGTGCCTGGAATTATGATACAGAACCAACAGCTTTTTCGGCAGGCATTACCTATGATGGCAAATTGAACGACCCTGCAACCCGATGGGCTGGTATAATAAGAAAGGTAGAAACTAATGATGAACTCAAATACAATTATCTCGACTTCTGGATACTTGATCCGTTTACAACCTATCCTGATGCAAATGGAGAATTAGTTTTTGATATGGGTGATATAAGTGAAGATGTATTGAAAGATGGCTTAATTTCGGCTGAATACAATACTGAAGAACAAGTTATCCCGACCGCATGGGGACTGATTAAACAGCAATCCGGCGTGCTCTTTTTCCCAAATGATATAAACCGAAAAAAGTATGATACGGGTCTTGATGGACTGCAAAGCAACAATGAAAATTACTATGCAGAAGATGAGAATAATTATTTTTATGATTATCTAGTTCGCATTAAACAGCTATGCAACCCTCTTTTTTACATCACATTTTCAAATGACCCTTCGGGAGATGATTACCACTCATTTCTTGGAGACGATTATGACCAGTTGAATTATAAAGTTCGGGACAGATATAAGAAAATAAATGGTGAAGAAAATAACTCGCCAATTAATGAAGGAAATTCGAACTTGATTGGCCAGCGAAACCCGAATTCCGAAGACATCAATTGCAACGCTATTCTTGATACGCTTAACAATTACTTTGAGTACAAAATACATATTAATAAGCAATCACTTCAGGTAGGCACAAACTACCTTGTTGAAACTTATACTAATCCTTCTCCTGTTAAACTTAAAAACGGGAAGATTGGCAATTCTAAATTTTACCATTTTCGCATTCCTATGACAAATTATACAGCAATTTATGGATCGCCAAACCCATCAACCAACCCTAAATTTATACGCATGTATTTTACTGGTTTTTCTTCACCAATAAATATGAGATTTGTCAATTTAGATTTTAGTGAAGAAGTAATTGAATATACTCACTGATCTAATACTTAAAGATAGACAATAATCTGTTTTTTAAGCTATTATTGGGTAAAAGTCAATAAGAATTTCGCATAAAGTCTGCTTTAAAAATTGGTTCTGTTTTTTCATTTAACCACTTTGTTGAAAGACTTCATTCATGCAATTTTAAATTTCTTCCGGATTTAGAAAAAAAATATGTCGTATTTACACGTCGCAATATTTCCATGTCGTATATTTGCGCCATATAAGAAATCCAATAATGGCAAAAACAGAATTATTTGATGAATCGTTGCAGCAGTCGGCAGTATATTTTAAAGCATTGTCGCATCCGGCAAGGCTTGCAATATTAAATTATCTGGCCGAAACCGGAACCTGTATTAACGGGGATATCACGGAAGAATTGCCCCTAAGCCGCACTACAGTAAGCCAGCACCTTCATGAACTTAAAGCATGTAAACTCATTCAGGGAACGGTTGATGGTGTAAAAGTCAACTATTGCATTGATCCTGATGGTGTGGAAAAAGTGATTAAAATGTTGCAGGAGTTAATAGCTACATTCGAAAAGTCAAAAAACTGTAATTACTGAACAATCAAGAGATTAAATTAATAAAAAAGTTTATTAAATGGAACGTGCCGATAAAGCCTTGAATTATTTTGATACCAATTTTAATTGCTCGCAATCCGTTTTGGCTGCTTTTGCAGATGATCTTGGATTGTCGGAAGACGAGTCGCTTCGTGTAGCATGTGCCTTTGGAGGAGGCATGGGGCGGCAACAGTTTACGTGCGGAGCCGTTACAGGAGCAGCAATGGCAATCGGGTTAAAATTTGGCAAAGGCAAAAACGACAGCGACGAAAAGAAAGCAGAAACATATGCTAAAACGGTAACCCTCTTCAACGAATTCAATAGCCTGCATGGATCAACAAATTGCCGGAAGCTTTTGAATAATCTCGACATGAATAACGCTGAGGATTTAGCTGCCATCAACGAGCAATATCTTTTTCATACTAATTGCAGGAAATATGTAAGTGATGCCGTTCGAATAACCGAAAAATTAATAGAAACATTAAAATAACAATCTCATGGAAACAATTAAAGACATAGTAAAAGAAAAGTATAGCGCAATAGCGAAACAAACCAAACAGGAAAATGAAACGTCGTGTTGTGGTGCAACATCTTGCTGTTCCAATGTCGATTATACCGTTTTTAGCGAAAACTATGATAAATTAAAAGGCTACAATCCGGATGCTGATCTTGGGCTGGGGTGCGGATTGCCAACCGAATATGCCAGTATTAAACCAGGAAACAGCGTACTCGATCTGGGATCGGGTGCCGGCAACGATTGCTTTGTTGCCCGTGCTCTGGTTGGCGAAACCGGTTACGTGGCAGGTATTGATTTTACTGAAGCAATGGTGGATAAAGCACGCGAAAATGCCCGCAAACTGGGTTATTCGAATGTTGATTTTATTTTAGGCGATATTGAAGATATTCCTGTGAAATTTGGCGTGGTTGATGTGGTAGTGAGTAACTGTGTTCTCAACCTTGTTCCTGACAAGCCAAAAGCTTTTTCCGAAATTTTCAGGGTATTGAAGCAGGGTGGTCATTTCTGTATTTCGGATGTGGTGCTTGAAGGCGAATTGCCCCAGGGCCTTAAAGAAGATGCAACCATGTATGCAGGTTGCGTGTCGGGAGCGCTGAAACGCAGCGAATACCTCAAAATTATTTCCGAAGCCGGCTTTAAAAACGTGGAAATAAAAAAGGAAAAGAAAATTGAACTCCCTGACGAATTGCTTTTAGCATACATGTCAACGGATGAATTGGTACAATTTAAAAACGGCAGCACAGGCATTTTCAGTATCACGCTTACCGGCGATAAACCTGAAGGTTGCGGATGTGGTTGCGGATGTTCTTAATAATTGAATAGCAGCAGTTTATAATTCACTGATAATTGGATCAAATCAATATCCTGTTCACTTTTTTTGTGTTAAATAAGCGATTATAACATAAATTACAGCAGTTATAATTACCTGCAACGAAATGTCAGCAAGTGTTTCGTTCAGTTCAAGTGATTTACGTAGTGTAAGGAATACCGAAAACCCGATGTAAACCACGGCTGCCAATGTAAGCAGCCATCCATACAATGAAAAGGGCTTGTAAAATCTGCGTGAGCGGACGAACCAGGCCTTTTTCATTTCAGGTTGTTTAAATCGATTTCCTGCCCAAACTGAATCATGTATTTATTGTTATCGTAAATGGCAAATTCGCGCATTCCATACTCAAAATTATCAATCGGATAGGCTACCTCCACGCTGTCCTTCAGCTCTTTCCAAAGCTTATCCACATCATCAGTATGCACGTATATTGATCCTGTAAATTGGGTTTCTTTAAATTCGGGATGCGAACGGGGAACAGCAAGCATAATCTGAATATTATCGCGGCTAAGTGAAGCCCAGCCAATATCTTCGTGCAGTTCGTCGCACCTGAATTTCAAAATATTGGTATAAAACCCAACAGTAAGATTGAGGTGTTTTGTCCACAGCATTGGGGCAAGTCCTAAAAGTTTCATAGTTTCGGATGTTAAAAATCGGGTAGTTTTATTTCGCAATAAAGGTACAAATGCTAATGATACGTAGGCATGAAGAAATTTTAAATTCTCTCAAATAAACATACTCTCCATATGAACATTAAACCTAAAATCCAGTATTAAGAAACTCCCTATCGGAAAAGTAATGCTTGAGTTTTTTAGCAGCCCCACGGCAAGTGATAGTATTTCCGGCAGAGGAGGCCTGATTTGCAACTTTAGTTCGGAGGCCTTTAATCGGCAATGAGAATTTACTCTGAAAGTTCCGCTAAGACTATTCATTCCTGAAACTTATCCTTCAATCCAGTTTATGGCAGCATCGTAAGTACTGAAAACCTCCACATTAACAGCATGCAACGTTTTTATATGCATTCCGAACATGGTCGAAAAAGCAACATGCTGAGGTGTTGATGTGAGTATGGCAAACTTACGGGTAACCTTACACTCCGGCATATCTTCAAAAATCCGTACAGTTCCGGGTATGGTCTTCACCTCTATATCAAAAACAGCCTGTCGCAGGTCAATCAATACCGAATAATCATACTGATAATCGTTGCTATTCCATATGAGTTTTAATTCCGATCGCAAAATATCAACAGTGAATGTGCCAATAAGTACAGTAAAAGAAAGTTTCCTTGAATGGATAAAATTGTATTCAATCGTTGCTGTTTTAGTATCATCAGTTGCAATTGCGGGAACATCTGTTGCCGTTTGAAGTGGTAATGAAAAGCTGAAAGTACTTCCTTTATCTATTTCGCTTTTGAGCCATATTTGTCCGCCATTCCGTTGAACCAGATCTTTACACAACAGCAATCCAAAGCCAGTACCTTTTTCGCCTGCAGTTCCCGGAGAAGAAGCTAACGAATCAATTTTAAATATTTTACCTTGTTTTTCCTTCGAAATACCCGTACCGTTGTCAATAACCGAAATGGCAGCAAATGAATTGTTTAACACCGCTTTAATGTATATAGTTCCTTCGGAGTTCGTAAATTTTACGGCATTGCTTACGAGGTTACGCAAAACGGTTTGTATGGCAAATTTATCAGCGTATACAACTATATCTTCAGGAGTTTCTGCAATAATTTGTATATTTTTGGAAGCAGCATCATCAGTATGTGAAGCAATAATGCCGGAAACCAATGCTGCAACCTGGAACAATTCCTTTTTTCTTTCGCCACGTCCCATCTGCACTGCCGACCAGTCGAGCAAATCATTTAACAGCTGAAATGTTTGAGTTGCCGAAGCATGCAGAGTGGTGGATACTTCGTGAAGTTCTTCTTCATCAAAATCTTTAATATTATCAACCATAAGTTCCGAAAGTTTCATCATCGAACCTAAAGGGCTACGCAAATCGTGCGCCATAATAGTAAAAAGTTTATCCTTTTCTCTGTTCACCATGGCCAGCTCCTGGTTTATCTGCGCAAGCAATTCTTCCGCTTTTTTCCGTTCCAGCATTTCTTCCTGTAAACCGGTATTTGCATTGCTCAATTCGGCTGTGCGCTGCTCTACTTTTTCTTCAAGCTGAGCATTTATAAGCTTCATTTCCTTTGTGAGCTTAATATTATCAGTGATTACCAGGTACTGATGGATAATAAAAAGCGCTATTATAAGTGTTATCATAATAACCGACCCGTAGAAAATCACAAACGTTTGATTAATCAGGAACACCAGTAATAATCCAATTACTGTAATCAGAAAAACACCCGGCAGATAAACTATCCAGTTGCCTTGTTTAAATGCAGCTACTTTTTTTAATTCCTCCGGTTCAGGTTTCAGAAACCTGATTTCCTTATAACCGATTAAGCTGGCCATCAAGAGGAATGCATAAAAAAAATAGTAACCTATATCAACAATAAAATTACTTAAAACCGGTGAGTATAAGCTTTCGATAATATAAAAAGAGTCACTCAAAAGAATTAAAAATGAAGCTGCCATCATCAGGCTCAGTACTTTTTGAATGCTTTTATTCTGATATGTAAAAAAAAGAATGGCCAGTACCCACATAAGAATTATATCGAGTGCCGGGTAAATAAAAACCATGAGCATGGTAAGTTGGTCATGATCAAAATCAGGATTTCCGGGGGAAAGCAGGAGTGTACTAAAAATGATAGTTGCCGCTAAAAATAATATGCTTATTTCGATAAAAACCATATTACGGCGGCGGGAAGGCGGCTGCGAACCGGGAATAGTTAAAGCCGCAAAAATCGTAAGTAATGTAGCTATTATGTAAAAGATATCACCGAATGATATAAACGGATCAATCTTTAGGCTCAACAGGATCAGGTAGGAAGCGTCCCCCAGTACCCAGGCTGCCATGCTTAGTCCGATTATGAGAATAGTACGTGTAAAAATGTATTTTTTCTTTCTCGAAGTAAAATAAATTATGCTAATTCCGGTAAAAGCTGCCGCGGCAATGCACAAACCGTAAACTGCATTAAAAATTCCTCCTGTTTTGGGAGCTAAAAATAAGTTGAAAAAGAGGCTAATTGCAATAATAGCAGTACTGATAATCAAAATTCGGACAGACTTGGTGCGATCGAGAAATCCAGAAACAGTCATACAATTTTAGCCATTAGTTATGAATTTGTAAATCAGAACATTAGAAATTTATTTGGCACAGGCCTTAACAAAAAAATGTTTTATGAATTTCGATAAAATTCAACCACCTGTTAAAAATTTCAAGTTTTTGATTTTCAAAAATACAAAGAAACATTGTGTTTTCAACACAGTATCAGCCAGACAATCATTTTCTCAGCCTTCAGATTAATAAATTGGAAGTTTCAAATGTGGTAAATTACTTCAGAAATAACAGAACCCCTTTTTGCTTCAGTGAAATATTCACACTTAAAAGGATCAAACACTACGAATAAACCAATAGTTTAAAGAATAACACTTTACCTTTGCATGTTAAACGGTAATCATTTATTATAAAATGGAAAACTACTTCGAAGGAAAAGCAATACTATCAAACGGAATTTACAACCTTTCACCAAATCAGGCATTTATACTTTGCAATGAAGGTGCTGTGCTGGTTGATGTTCGTGAGGAATACTTAAACCGCTTCAAGATATTTGATGTACCCGGACTATTTTTCTGTCCGAAAAAAAAGCTGGCTGAACTTGCAGCAACCTTGCCGTCCGACAAGCTTTTAATTATTGCCGATGCTAGTGGGATACACAGCCCTGAAGCAGTGCGATGGCTTATAGAAAATGGATTTGAAGGAAAATGTGCTAACCTTTCAGGTGGATTGGTCGACTGGGAACATTCCGGATTACCTGTACTGATTGATATAAACGAAAGATTATCAGGACCGTGTGTTTGCCAGCTCAAACCCAGAGCTACGAAATAAAAGTGAGATATTGTTTTCAGCGTTCAGGAGTTTCGAAACAGAGTTCATTTCTATTACTTCTCCCAGTTTCGATCAGCTTCTTCAATCAGTTTTTCAGATGATTCTTTACCGAGGTAAGCATCAATTACCGTGTGTGCAAGATATATAACCGGTGTTAACGCAATTGCCAGTAATATTTTATAGGTATACTGTACCATACCAACCTTCAACACCTGCGCGAGGCTCCAGTTGCCAAGAAAATAGAAAGCGATCATGAGTATTACAAAACTGTCGATAAGCTGCGATACTATTGTTGAACCAGTTGCCCGCACCCAAAGGTATTTATGCCCCGTTATCTTTTTAAAATAATGAAACACATAAGCATCAACCAGCTGACTCACAAGGAAAGCTGTAAGCGAACCCACAATAATTCCCAGACCCATCCTAAAAATAGTAGTATAAGCAAAATTGATATCAAAAGGTCTGCCCTGTGCATCCTGCGCATTGAGTTGCAGCCAGAAATCCGCTGGCGGCATATCCGTCCATAAGAGAATGATTATAAAAGCATAAGCAATCATTCCGGCGGTAATAAAACTGATGCGGCGCACTCCTTTTTTACCGAAATACTCGTTAATGATATCCGAAAAAATAAACACCATAGGCCAGATAAGCACTCCAACGCTCAGATTCAAACTGGTAATCATTCCAAAGAAATTGAGCTGAAGTGGTTCAATACCAAGCAATTTCTCTACCGAAAATATTTTCACACCACCAAACTCCGCGATCAAGGCATTGGTGATAAAGAAACTTGCCAATATCAGATAAAGCGATGTTTTCCTGTTTAGTGTTTTTGTTTCAGTCATGAGCTTCCCGGTTTACCAATTGGTGTTTTTTATGCGCTGATGTGTTAACACTGACGAAAGCATTGCATCTTTACGATAGCAGGCTATTTATACAAGCATTGCGGCTTTACGACATCAGGGGCTCTCCCATGTTATAACGGCTATACGCTTCCGTCCGTCCATCCGTATTTTCAATGCTTTATCAAACCTTACATGCCTGAAAAAGTTCGTTTTGTTAATGAGTTTCTGTTTTTTTAGTACTTCGTAATCAATAAAACTTGTGCCCATTTCGGGGAGTACCGAAAAATATCCCACGTTCATCGATGTTACGTTATGAAAAAAATGCGAACCTGAGGAGGCATCGAGAGGATACCCTTCAAGACTGGTTTCGACAATTGTTTTCGCATTGCTGATTTGTGGCCAGTTTACAGGTATCCCGATCCAACGATCGCGTGTGCCCCAACGTCCTGGTCCAACGAGGATATATTTACGGTTTTCCTTTTTCATCAGGTTGTTTAGTTCTTCAATCTCATGTACCATTTCCTGGGTTTTACTTTTATCGAATTCGTCCTTATCCACATAAATTACATCAGTAATATCAGGAACAAGGCCATTGCCCATTCCTTTATCGGAGAAGAGAACTATTTCCTCTCGTCGAATCTCGTCCATATTTAACTGGTAATCAAGCTCCGCTCCTATCAAAGGTTTGATTTGCAAAAGATAAAAAGTAGTTTTATAATTGGCATCGCGGGTTAAATCAATAGCAAATTCAATCTCAACCGGAGTTCCCATTGCTTCTTTTACAATATCCAGGACAGTTTCGATGGTTTTAGCCATCGGGCAGTACTCATATTTCAACACATTGCTGAAATTAACAACCCGTGGACCAGGGGTATTAATACCCGGCACCATCCTCTGATTATCAGTATCGTACACCGAAGCCAGATGACTAAGTGTTCCATGCCGTTCGGCCACATCGATATCCATTTCGCGTAAACAGGCCATTTCACCATCGAGTAGATTAACATCGCTCTTAGCCAGATCGACCGCAAGAAACTTAACCTGTGAGTTTTTGTACAGATCCTTTGGTGTTAAAATTTCCACATCCGGATATATGGGCGAAAAACGGTATCCGCTGCCTCCGTCAACCACATATTTACCCAGGCCAAGAGCTGCAACTGCAAACCCTTCTTCAGGCTGCATGTGTGCAAAAGGGTAATAATTATACGATTGCGCTACTCCGCTGATATGTGGATAATAAACATCATCGTATTGATTACCAACAACCTGCTGAATTACAATCGCCATTTTCTCCTCATCGAGTTTATAATTAATGGCTTCGATGTATCCGCGTGCCTCGGGCGAAAATACCGATGCATACACCAGTTTAATGGCATCCATAAGCTGGGTAAGCCGCACATTAATATCAGTATGATTATTTGGCAAGAGATACGTTTCGAAAATCCCTGCAAAAGGCTGAGAAAGAGAATCTTCGAATAATCCCGACGATCGGACGGCCAGTGGCTTATCAATTAATTTCAGTAAAATACGAAGCCTCCGGATCAAGGTATCGGTGAGAACTCCAGAGGTAAATATTTTACGTATTTCGCCATAGTTTTCGAAATCGGTAATTTTTTCTCTTATCCGGTTGCGTTCGATAAAATACTCAAATTCATCGGTTCCTATCACCGAAGTAAGCGGCGATTTGATGTTAATATCGGGTACATGCTGGTTAAAATCGTAGTTATAAATAAGTGTATTGATAAATGCCAGTCCACGCCCCTTCCCTCCCAACGAACCTGGCACCAGCGTAACCACATTGTGCTCGTCGCGCAGTGCCGATTCCTCAAAAGGAATTACTTTCCCTTTATTTTGCTCATTCCTGAACTGGCGTATTACATCAATCAGGTACAATCTGAGTTCATCAGGGGTTTGAAAATCAGTGACTTTAGCCGGATTAATGATTTTTGCCACCTGAATTTCTCCCCGTGCCATCAGCCATAGCGAAAAATGATCTTTACGGGCATGATACATCAATGATTCGTCGGGAATAGTACGCAGATGGTTCTCAAATTCGCGCAGCGATTTGGCAACTGCTATCTGAACACCTTCCTTATCCCTGTATATAAAATTGCCAAACCCAAGATAGTGTGCAATAAAACTCTTAAAATCCTGCGAAAGGCTTTCGGAATTCTTGTTAATAAAAGTTGCCCTTAAATCATAAGCACGTTTTGAATTTTCGGGATTGGAGGACTGAATAATAACCGGCACTTCCGAATTAAAACCACGCACATAGCTTACCAGGTCGAAGCCGGCTTGCTCAGTCTCCTTTCCGCCACGGTTAAATTTTACATCGGTAATAAGGCAAAGCAAAAAATCCTGGTAATCATTGATAATTTCCATAGCCTCCTCATAATTGGCAGCCAGCAATAATTTAGGACGGGCACGCAGGCGCAGTACTTTATAAAGCTCATCAGTACTCACATCGTCGATGATACGACGGGTCTGATCCATTACAATACCATAAAGCAATGGCAGGTAACGCGAATAATATTGGGGACTGTCTTCAACCAGAAGCAATACCCTGACTAACCCGACACGGGTATCATTTTCGATATTAATTTTATCTTCGAGCAGTTTGATCATGGCAAAAAACACTTTGCTTTCGCCATTCCAAACGAACACCCTGTCGATAGTTTTATACGTTTCGGCTACGGAAGTAAAATATGCAACATCCGAATTGTTATTGAGTAAAGCAAAAATGGGGATATACGAAAAATCCTTCCTGATTTGTGCCGAGATGCTTACAGGCAATGTTTTATCAACACCAACCATAAAAATGACAAGATCGAAATGTTTTGCATTAAGCTGAATAAGAGCCTCTTCGGCAGACGAAACCCCTGTAATCCGAGGAACCGATGTCAGGCTGAGCTGATGGTATTCGCCAAGCACATATTCCGAAAACCGCCCTTCCTTTTCAATGGTATAGGCATCGTACAGATTGGCTACCAGCAATATTTCTTTTACTTTAAATGGCTGCAGATCATGATAAACATCACGGTCGTAATTGTTTTTATTTAAAAACCGCTGCAATAGTTGTTTGCCACTTACCGGAGTTTCCCTTTGCTGGCTTTCAAGGCTTTTACTTTTATCAGCTGTACGCGATTTTTTGAGTAATTCCCTGGCAGCAATGCTGTTAAGATATCCGGTTATAGCCGTCGCAAGATTCGAGATAAGGTCTCTCTCTTCTTTTAAAAAAGATCCTTCATCGAGGCGGATAAACTCACGGGTATAAAAAATATCAATATAACCTGAGCTTCCGTCAATCAAATCGAAAGCCTGTCGTTGCATCCACCGTGATTCCTGAAAACCCGGCGAAGTGTATTCCTTGTCGCCGAAAGCAATCCGGCAAACAGTATATTCAGGATATTGCCAGGCTCCCGGAAATAATTTAGCCAGTTGCTGCAGGGTTTCATCCACAGGTTTTCCTTCACGGAGAATATCATTTGTCTGGTTTATTGCAGCAAGCTCTTTAAGTCGCTCAGTTCGCTCAAAAATCAGTTTCCTGATCTCGCGGGGGTCATTCAGCAAATCATGTTCTTCAGTCATTTTTCAAGCGTTTTTATCATCCGGTTACTCATAACAAAAATGGGTAAAAAAGTGATGCCAAATCTTTCCATTTAAAAGAAATAAACAGCAGAAATTATTTATTCCCTATAATAAGTTCAGCAAAACAAAACTATTGTTCCCTAATAGTTTAACTATCCAGAATCTGTCATGCGTTATTAAGTGTTTTACCGAATTTTATAAGTAAAATACTTATTTTATCTACATTAATTCCATATTATTGTATATCAGCACGTTACACCTATTCGGAAATACCTCAAAAAACTTGCTATTTATATCAATAGTATTAATATTGCTTCATCAAAATTGTACTCAACAACTAAATTTCCAACATTATGTCGAACAGTATTATTGACCAAAAGGTTGAACAGTTTATGGCAAAAGTAATTGCCAAGAATGCCGGCGAAGTCGAATTTCACCAGGCAGTAAAGGAAGTAGTTCAGTCGCTCATGCCTTTTATTGAGGACAATCCTAAGTACAAAGGGATTTTGGAGCGCATGGTTGAACCTGAACGCGTGATCATTTTCCGTGTTCCATGGCTCAACGACAAAGGGGAATTCCAGATCAACCGTGGATTCCGCATCGAAATGAACAGTGCCATCGGTCCTTACAAAGGCGGACTGCGCTTCCATCCAACTGTAAACCTCGGAATTTTAAAATTTCTTGCTTTTGAGCAGGTGTTGAAAAACAGCCTTACCACACTTCCTATGGGCGGTGGAAAGGGAGGTTCTGATTTCGACCCTAAAGGCAAAAGCGACAATGAAGTAATGAAATTTACCCAGTCGTTTATGACTGAACTGCAAAGGCATATCGGTCCGGATACGGATGTGCCTGCAGGTGACATCGGAGTTGGCGGACGCGAAATCGGTTTCCTTTTCGGGCAATACAAGCGGATACGCAACGAATTTACAGGCGTACTCACAGGTAAAGGACTTGAGTGGGGTGGCAGTCTTATCCGCCCGGAAGCTACCGGGTACGGATGCACCTATTTTGCTGAGGAAATGATGAAAACCCGTGGCCAGAGCTTTGTTGGTAAAACTGTTGTTATTTCAGGTTCCGGCAATGTTGCCCAATATGCTTGTCAGAAAGTAACAGAGCTGGGAGGCAAGGTTGTAACCCTTAGCGATTCGGATGGATATGTTTACGATCCTAATGGCATTGATACTGAAAAACTTGCCTATGTGATGGAACTTAAAAACATCAAACGAGGCCGTATGAGCGAATATGCAAAGAAATACAATTGTCAGTATGTTGAAGGCAAAACTCCATGGAGCGTTAAATGCGATGTTGCGCTTCCATGTGCTACCCAAAATGAGTTAAACGAACATGACGCTAAAATTTTGCTTGCCAACGGTTGTTTTGTAGTTTCGGAAGGTGCCAATATGCCATCAACCAATGAAGCGGCAGACATTTTTGTAGATGCAAAAATTCTGTATGGCCCCGGAAAAGCTGCCAATGCCGGCGGTGTTGCCACATCAGGCCTCGAAATGAGCCAAAACAGCATGCGCCTCAGTTGGACCCGCGAACGTGTTGATCAGGAATTACATACGATCATGATAAATATTCATCATACCTGCGAAAAATACGGCAAGGGAGCTGACGGAACAATCAATTACGTAAAAGGCGCCAATATCGGTGGTTTTGTGAAAGTAGCTGAGGCTATGATGGCACAAGGACTGGTATAAAAGGCTGGGTTGGGAGAGATGGAGAGATGGAGAGATGGAGAGATGGGGAGATGGAGAGATGGAGAGATGGAGAGATGGAGAGATGGAGAGATGGAGAGATGGAGAGATGGGGAGTAGGAGAGATGGAGAGATGGAGAGATGGAGAGATGGAGAGTTGGAGAGTTGGAGAGATGGGGAGAAGAGATTGATTTTAAAGAATTCCAGTAAAAAACACATTTTTAAAAAGGGCTTCCGGAAGGGAGCCTTTTTTTTACGAAAACTGTAATTCAGACCGATTCACATTGATGTGATTTATATATCTGCGGGACTCTAATAGTTTAATTGATATTTTTTATGAAAACTTCGAGGTTCACTTCGCGTAAAGCCTTCACTTTATTAACTGCTGGTTTCTTACTTCATAACATTGAAGAAGCAGTAACTATGTTTGACAACATAACAGTAAGCCCTGTTTCTTAAATTCAACCACCAACGTACAATCAGTTTATATTGTCAGTTATAGTACTTACAATCACAGCACTTTTCGCATATATTGCAGCCATGCGGACTCAAAACGATAAAACATATCTTTTTATATCTACCGCCATTGCCGCTGCATTGCTGTTCAACGTATTTGTGCCTCATCTGTTTGTTGCGTCATTGTTTGGTGAAATATAAACACACAACACTAATTTAAGCTGATTCTGAAAATTAGGTCGATATTCGTGTTTTATAATACGCTATTATACAGTATATTGAAAAATATTTTCGAATTTTAGACTAATTTAGTCGAATTTTATTTGCATTGTAGCAAATGTGGTATTAATTTTGCAGCTTCAAACACAGAGAAAAGTTAATATATCCATCGAACCATGCTTGACAAAGACGAAGTAAAAGAAGCGATAGTAAATGTGGCACGACATATTTTCTCCAGGTTCGGGTTCAGAAAAACCACGATGGACGAAATTGCCATAGCAAGCCGCAAAGGTAAAAGCTCTATATATTACTACTTTGCGAGTAAGGAAGAAATATTTCAGGCCGTTGTTGAAAAGGAAGCATCCATATTAAAACTTGAACTTTTAGAAGCAATAAACGAAGCCGACAGCCCTGCACAAAAACTTAAAGCACACGTTTTGGTTCGCATGCAAACTATGGGAAAACTGGCAAATTTTTATAGCGCCATAAAAGACGATTACCTCAGTCATCTCGATTTTGTTGAAAAAATCCGTAAGAAATACGACCTGGAAGAAATTCAGATGATGGAGAAAATCCTGAAAGAGGGAGTACAGAATAATATGTTCGAAATCAATGATACTCCGCTTGCAGCCATTGCTATTGTTACCGCCTTAAAAGGAATGGAGATTCCATTGTTCTGGGGTGTTGAAGAAAAAGATATCGAATTAAGGCTTGACAACCTGATACAGATTCTTTTTCATGGAATAATGAAGCGATAATTTTTTTGTTCTTTTTTCGAACGTTTTACTTTTTTAGTCTATTTGTCTAATAATCAAAACAAATGAAGAAGGAAGAGTAAAACAGGAAACACCAGGTACTAATTCGCAAGAAAGAAAATTACAAGCTGGAAATAAAAGCTTAAAACCTGATTATCAATACGCATAACTCACAATTACAACGGACAAAATGAAAACAAATTTTTTAATCCTGTTTTTCACAATCAGCTGCATAGGAATGCAGTTGCAAGCTCAATCGCTCCAGGTTTCGGCGGAATTAAAAGAGCTTATTGAGCTTTCGCTCGACAGGGATCACAAAATGGCAGAAAAAGCAATTGACAAACAGATTGCAGAGGAGCAGAAAACGGCAGTACGTTCCGCCTATCTCCCGAAAGTTGAATTAGGCGGGAAATATGTATTTGCTTATTCCTCAGTGAACTCTGATATCGGCGAAGTAAAAGGATTTAAAAGCCTTGGCAAATTGCAGGAATTTATGCAAAACCCTGCTTTCCCGGTTATGTTTCCTACCCTGGCTGGGCTGAGCAACGAACTAGTTCAACTTCAAAAGCTTATGGCTCAGCAGGGCATGCAATTGCCTTCCATTGGCAACAACCTGGATGGCACAATGTATGGAAACTATTTCGGTATTGATGCTACAGCCAAAATACTGCTTTACAGTGGCGGTCAGGTGCCGAATGTGTCGAAAGCGATTTCCGAAAAAATCAAAATTCAGGATGCTATGAGTGAAAAATACGCATCGGATGTGATAAGTGAAGTGATTCTATATTACGACCAGCTTGCCCTTCTTAACCAGTCGAAATCCGTGCTTGACGAATCGGCCATAAGACTGGCAGCAGAGAAAAAATATGCTGTCTCAGCCCTAAACAATGGTTTTGCCACCTCATTTGATACGTTAAAAATTGCTGTCGCTAATGCCAGCCTCGAAGCGAAAATTTCGGAGTACGTGAATAAAAAGACGCTGCTGTTTCAAAAACTTTCACAGCTTACCGGCAAACCTGCATCCTCCTTCGAAATTCTAAAACCTGAACTTCATCTTTTAATTTATGCCGACACTGCTACGGACATAAGCAACCGTTCCGAATTGCGTGCATTAAATGCAGGTGTACAAGCACAAAAATACATGCTTAAAGCAGAAAAGTCGCATTACCTGCCAAAAATTCAGGCTCTGGCATCGGTTAGGTACGATAATATTTTTAACGCCAATACTAATTTCACTGCGCCAATACCGATTGAAATGAATATCAATAACATTGGATTAGGACCTACTTTAATGGCGGGTGTTGGATTTAAGTGGGAACTTTTCGACCGCTCGGGCGGAACATCGAAAGTAAAACAAACAGCCCTTGAAATAAAAAAGGCGGAAAATGCCCGTGACGAAGCCTTCGAACTACTTCAGCTTAATCAGGTGAGAGCCTTAACCACTTATCAGGTAAGTATTTCGCAGATAGCATTTAAAGAAAAACAACGCATGGCTGCCCGTATGGCTCTTGAACTGGCGGAAAAATCATACAAGCAGGGAATGATAAATATTACTGAGCGCCTGGCTACTGAAACCGAAATGCAAAGCACTGAACTCGAATACCTTCAGTCTGTTTTCGCCCAGCGCCAGGCGGCACTCGATTGCTACAAAGCCACAGGAAAGCTGGTAATGACCAACATAAAGTAATACAAAGATTTTATTCAGGAACAGTCGTAAAACAATAAAAAAGCATCGCAATGAAAACAATAAACAAAAAACATTCAGGACTTCTCACCGCATTTATAATCTTACTTATGGTTATTGCTGCCGTGAGTTTAATAGGCTGGATAGTGCTAAAACCGCAACCGATCATACTGCAAGGTCAGGCCGAAGCCAATGAAATACGTGTATCAGGCAAAGTTCCCGGTAGGATAGAAGAATTCAAGACCAGTGAAGGAATGACCGTTCAGAAAGGCGACACCTTGGTATTGCTGTTCAGCCCTGAGTTACAGGCAAAACTCATGCAGGCAACCTCCGCCGAGGATGCTGCCAACGCGCAAAGCAGCAAAGCAATAAAAGGTGCCCGTGCCGAACAGATAGCAGGTGCTTACGAACTATGGCAAAAAGCGGAAGTCGGTGTTAAGCTTGCTGAAAAAACATTTCAACGAGTTCAGAATATGTTTAACGAAGGAGTGGTTCCAGCACAAAAACGCGATGAGGCTGAGGCCAACTACCATGCATCAATAGCAACTTCAAAAGCAGCAAAATCGCAGTATGATATGACTATGAACGGTGCTGAAAACGAGGATAAACTTGCTGCTGCGGCCATGGTTAACCGGGCAAAAGGAGCCGTTTCGGAAGTTGAATCCTATATTTCGGAAACAGTGCTGCTCTCCCCTATCAATGGCGAGGTTTCGGATGTTTTTCCAAAATGCGGCGAACTGGTTGGCTCCGGTGCCCCAATCATGAACATTGTTGACCTCACTGATATGTGGGTTGTTTTTAACATCCGCGAAGATCTTCTTTCAAACATAAAAACCGGAAAACAATTTGAGGCAACCATTCCGGCCCTCGGCAATAAAAAAGTTATGCTTAAAGTGAATCACATTAAAGCAATGGCAAGTTATGCCACATTTAAAGCTACTAAAACCAACGGAGGATTTGATGTTAAATCATTCGAGGTAAGAGCTGTACCGGTTTCTCCTGTCGAAGGACTGCGGCCCGGCATGAGTTTAATGGTGGATTATGAGGGGCTGAAATAGTGAAAAGTGAAAAGTGAAGAGTGAAGAGTGAAGAGTGAAAAGTGAAAAGTGAATTATGAATAACGGGAAGTGAAAAGAGGTAAGGTATCATCTAAAAAGCCGTGTTTAGTGCCAATAACGTGTAGTTTGCGTCATTCTCCTTGAGAAGAAGGTGCCGAAGGCGGATGAGGTGAAAAGTGTAAAGTGCCCTTCGGCTCCGCTCAGGGTGACAAATAGTGAAAAGTGAAAAGTGTATAATGAATAACGAATTATGAAACGAATATTAATAAGCATATGGGAAGTTGCAAAACGGGAAGTTTACCGTATGTCGTCGCGTACGCTATATATACTGGCGGTAGTTGTTTTCCCATTGCTAAGCATTTTGTTTTTTGGTTCGCTTTTTAAAGAGGGTGTTCCGGCAAAAATGCCGATTGCAATTGTTGACCTCGACAATACAGTTACTTCCCGTAAAATGGCTCGTAATATTGATGTTACCCAATTAAGCATGGTAACCATGAACCTGCAATCGGAAACGGAAGCCATGTCGGAATTACGGAAGGGTAATATATATGGTTTCGTGGTTTTCCCCAAAAACCTGCAGGCCGACATCCTGTCATCAAAACAAGCTACCGTAAGCTACTATTACCAGAATGGGCTTTTAATTGCCGGAGGGCTGATGCAAAATGATCTCACGCTTATTCTTCACACGCTTTCGTCGGGGATAAATTTACAAAAACGCGAAGCCATGGGCCAACCGGAAGCAGTAAGCATGGCACAAATACAACCTATCCAAGTGAGTACACACCAGCTTTTCAACCCTACTTCAAACTACCCGGTTTATATTACAAGCATTATACTACCTATTATGCTGCAGCTTTTCATCCTGATGATGACTGTTTACAGCATCGGAATCGAAATTAAGGAACGAACATCCCGCGAATGGCTGCAGCTTTCTAACAAGTCTGTTGCAATAGCACTTACAGGCAAACTTCTGCCTTACACCGCTATTTTCTTCATAATGATGATGTTTCAGAATTTCATGCTGTACAAAGTAATGCAGATTCCAATGAACGCGGGTTTGGGATGGATTATGTGCAGTTCCTTTCTCTTTGTAATTGCATACCAGGCAATAGGTATTTTCTGTATCGGATTGCTACCCTTGATGCGTCATGCGCTTAACCTGTCAGCATTCTATGGAATCCTCGCTCTTACACTTTGCGGATTTTCATTTCCTATTGAAGCAATGCCTCCTGTTTTCAGGTATTGGGCCACTGGTTTCCCTGTAAGGCATTTTATGCATATTTTTCAAAACCAGATACTTGCAGGCTTCGAACTAAGGTATTCCATTCTCTCATACTTATACATAGTGTTGTTCCTGTTGTTGCCATTATTGGTTATCAACAGGTTAAAGTCGGCCCTGATATACCAAAATTTTATCGAAAAATCGCATCATACGGCAAATGAGGTTCATGAAATAACCCGGTAGGGTATTGAGAACAAACCCACTTTTACCTAAATATCAAAATACAAATACAATGAAACACAAGCTCGTGAATATATCATCGCAGATAAAGGAAGGGTTTATGAGCATGCTCCGGATATGGATCCGGGAGTTTGAGCTCATATTTAAAGATGTGGGTGTGATGGTAATTATTTTTGCAGTCCCTGTAGTTTATCCGTTACTCTACTCCTTTATATACTATCCCGAAGTAGTGCGTGATCTGCCAATAGCCGTTGTTGACTTATCGAATTCTTCTTCCAGCCGGCAGTTTACCCGTAACCTTGATGCCACGCCGGATTTGAGTGTGGTAAATAGCAGTCAGTCAATGAACGAAGCCATTGAACTATATAAAAAACAGGAAGTTCGCGGCATAGTTCAGATTCCTGAAACTTTTAGTGCTGATATTGCTTTAAAACGACAGACAACCGTATCTGCTTACGCCAATATGGGTTTCTTCCTCTATTACAAGGCGCTTATGACTGGCACCAATTTCGTTGCACTTCAAACAGGAAATGACATACAGGTTAAAACCCTTATGAACGACGGCTTATCCTTTAAACAGGCGGAAGTTACAGCCCAGCCCTTGAATCTGGTTGATAATGCCATCGCAAACCAGTCGGGCGGATTTGCCAGCTACGGTATTCCTGCAGCATTAATACTTATCATACAACAAACACTTGTACTTGCCATAGGCATTCTGGCCGGCACTGCCCGTGAGCGTCATCCGCTGGGGACACTTATCCCTTTCGACCGTAAAAGGATGGGCACACTTCGAATGGTGATTGGAAAAACAGCGGCCTACTTTACTATTTACTCCTTGCTTTGCGTGTATATGCTGGGCATGATACCTCAGTGGTTCGGCTACTCAAAATCAGCTGACATATTGGAACTTATGGCATTGATAACGCCTTTTCTGCTTGCATCGGTCTTTTTCGGTCTTACTCTTTCGGTGATTTTCAAAAACAGGGAAAGTGCAATGATGCTTTATCTCTTTACTTCCATTCCATTACTTTTTCTATCGGGGATCATATGGCCATTATCAAATTTCAGTCCGGTTTGGTTGGTTGTTCGCGAGATATTTCCTTCGTCGAACGCTATTTTCGGATTTATTAAAATGAATTCGCTTGGCGCTTCCATTTCCGAAACGAGCAAAGAAATCGCTACACTTTGGACCCAGGCCGGCGTGTATTTTATAACAGCCTGCATAGCTTACGGCTACCAGGTGTATAGCACCGAACATCTGAGGAGTGAATTAAGGAGCCTGCCGTATAAGAAAATACGCGAAAGGATTAACGGAATGGAACAGCTTATTGAGGATTAAGAACTTGAATTGTAGTTAGTAATCCTAAAATTTAATAAAAAGAAGAAATGGAAGCTTAAATAGCAAAAAGTATTTGAAACCTGCTGATAATTTTAACAGCAGAGCGATAACTAAAAACCATTTGAACATAATCACAAAAAAAACAGCAATAAAAACGTCAATCTTAAAATTCAGAAATCATGAAAACAAAATCAATTTTACTTGTTGTAGCATTCAGTCTATTGGCTCCTGCTGCATTACTGGCACAAACCACTTTTGGCCTGCATACCGGTGTTGCGGCCACTACCCTTTCGGCAAAAGGCGATCTTTACAACGACAATAACGTTACTTTTTCGTACACTGCCGGAGTGTTTTCAACCATTCAACTTAGCAAATCGCTGGCCATTCAGCCGGAGCTGAATTATGTACGTAGAGGCCGCAGTAACGAAACCGTTGAATTAAATACAACTACGGAAACCGATTTCCTGCTCGATTACCTCCAGGTTCCTGTTCTTTTTCAATACCGGAATGATCAGTTACTAAACAAATCAGGATCAGTGTTTTATATCCATGCCGGGCCTTATGCCGCTTTTGTGCTTAACACAAAGACGAAAACATCAGGAAATGGCGAAAATGCTTCGGAGGTTGAGACCGATGACAGTAAAAACACCGATTGGGGAGCAACTATGGGAATTGGTTTTCAAACGCCCATTTTTAAACAGGATATTTGTTTCGACCTCCGCTACGATATGGGATTATCAGAAATAGCACAACAGCCAACCGACTACCGTACAAAGGCTTTAAGCCTGACTGTCGGAATAAAATTTTAAACCAGGTTTTAGTTAAAAATAAAAAAGAGAATCAGAAATGGTTCTCTTTTTTTGTTTTAAACAGTCAGGGTTTCACTACAAGTGAAGCCCTGACTATTTTCAATCTCCTGTAAATGATCACTTTATTCTATAGCCACAAAACTTACAGGCAATTCGCCATTTGAGCCAATAGCAACAATATATTTCAAATGACTCGTTGTAAAACCTCCGGTTAGCCAGCAATTTCCACCGCTAATTTCATCCTGCACAACAGGTGCAAAAATCACCTTGCCATCAAGCAGAATTGCTATTGCACTGCCGATATTGCGTTTGGTAATTTCAGCCCATAAGGGTATGGCCGGTTTTTTAAAACTGAAATTAATAAAGTCCTGCTTCGAGTTTGAATCATAACCGGTTTTGTAATTATCGATGTCGTTACCAACGGCAATTGGGTCCTTCCCTTTCTCCAGTTTCAGGGCATAAAGACAAATATTGGTTTCATCAAACGGATTACTCCAAACAAACCTGCATTTCTGATCTAATCCAAGGGAGTAAAGGTATTTATCGACTTTCGAAACTTCCGAATCGGTAATACATCCAATTTGGGAAGTTGAAGCAGATGGCGCTTTTGAATTAAACAATGATAACAGCATACTGTCATCTTTCAAAAGTTCCGAAACGCCTTGGTAATTATAGGTTTCGTAAAATGCTATTGAGCCTTTTTGTGTAAGCAGGTTCCTCGCGATTTTCATATCCCAATGCTTATTCAGTGTAACCTGAATCTGATTTTTGCCTGCAATAGCCGAAACCTCAAACTTCTCATTGCTGAAGCTTTTAAGCCGGTTGGTAATAATTTCGGCAGATCGCGAAAGATTAGAGGGCGATATTTTGCCTTCCGCTGATTGAATTACTATTCTGTATTTAGTTTCCGGCTTTGATGTAAAGCCTGTTGCAACCATCCCAAGGATAAAAATTGCAAGTATTGCATATATGATTGATTTCATGTTGTTTAATTTTAAGTTATAACCTGGCCGCTTCCTTGAGGAAGGGCGAATTGAAAAGAATTAAGATGGGGGTTTTAACTTAAATCGGGCAAATCGTCAGCATCAATGTAATGATACTGATTATAAAAACGCTGAATAATAACAGGTTTGATCAGAAGCTCAGTTTGTTGAAGGAATCTAAACAGTTGATGATTAATAGTATTATAAGAAATCAGGTCAGAACCTTCGTTGAACAGTTTGAAATTTGATTTTTCGATTATTGTAATGAAGTGATTCGAAAAATGAACTTCCTGAATTTCAACAACTATGGCAGTTGTGTGAGATTGCAGTTCGAAAGCAAATTTATACGGAGATTCGAAAACAGCAGTCTTTCCCAGATTGCCCGAGAACCCATAAATAAGCAGAAAGAACAGAAATGCAAATACGGCACTTCCCAAATAATTGAATCTGTTTGCTCCCGGCTTAATCATAAATCAAAGTTAGGTGTATTTGTAAGAGAATATACAATTACTTCAAATTAAAAATTTAAAATTTGTCTAAGCTTACAATTGGGGAAGTTATTTTGAAAATTTTACTTTCACGAATTCCACTTAACATTAATTTTGTCAGGGCTTTCGATATAATGAATAACAGTTTGATTTAACGAAGAAAAAATTACTTCAAATTCTCCCAATACCATTTAATCGAATGCTCCAAACCCTGTTTCAGGTCATACTGAGGATTGTACCCCAGTAGGCGTGAAGTTTTTTCTATTGATGCCAGCGAATGCGGAATATCGCCCTGGCGTGGATCAGTATATACAGGGTTAATGGTTCCGATTTCGGGATCAAATTTCGCCAGTCCGTCGCGAAGGAAAGTATAAAGCTCATTTAAGGTTACACGGTCGCCACAGGCAACATTATACGCTGTATTGTATGCTTCCGGATTATCGGCAACAGCAGCTTTCAGGTTAGCCTGAATCACATTTTCGATATAGGTGAAATCACGTGTCTGGCTACCATCGCCAAAAATCATGGGCGCTTCGTGACACATCAGTGCTTTTACAAAACGGGGAATTACCGCTGCATACTGTCCATCCGGATCCTGACGACGGCCAAAAACATTAAAATAACGCAATCCTAATGTCTGCATCCCATAGAGTTCACCAAATACTTTTGCATAAAGCTCATTCACTTTTTTGGTAACGGCATAAGGAGAAAGTGGGTTACCGGTATTTTCTTCAAACTTAGGAAGAGCAGGATGATCGCCATATACCGAAGAACTCGACGCATACACAAAGCTTTTTACGCCAGCATCGCGGGCAGCGGTAATCATATTCAGGAAGCCGGAAACATTTACATCGTTCGAAGTTACTGGATCTTTAACTGAACGTGGCACCGAACCAAGCGCAGCCTGGTGCAGCACATACTGAACTCCGTCAGCTGCTTTGCGGCAATCATCCATACTACGGATATCACCTTCGATTAACTGAAAATGCTTGTTACCCATAAACTCAGCCAGGTTTTCGCGCTTGCCGGTGGCGAAATTATCAAGACACACTACTTCATTATCGCCTACCAACAGAGTTTCAACTAATGCCGATCCGATAAAACCCGCTCCGCCAGTTACCAATACCCTGCTATTTGTCAATATATTATCCATAATACCGTTATACTGATTTGTAATTTATTAAAATCATTTCAAGCTGTTATTCCTACAATTAATCACCACTGATCACAAAAGTATTCTTTTCAGTGTATAATTTTCGGAATAGCCAAACGTTAAATAATAACCTTTTTTACAGATTTAGTTTTCTTCGTCTGCCAAAGGATTATTCATTATTGACGTTTTGTAAAAAAAACTCTATTGGTATCAAAACTTCATTAACCACAAAATACTGAATTGATACGAGTTGCTCCGACTCATCCACCTGTCCGTACATGCGTTCAATGTCATATTCCGTCTGTATGCCGTCAATATCCAACTGCCCGATATCCGCTTTTCGTTTCCAGGTTTTGAGCGCATGTGATTTGCCAAGTTTATCAACCAGTGTAATTTCATATGTAGGAACACCCGACACAATTGAATCACGCTTTGTTTTTGTCATTTTATCAAGAATATTTTCATAATTCAGATTTTTAAATACACTGAGGTACTGAACTACTTTGGAGGTATCAAAATTTTCAATATTACGGTTACCGACCATTGAGGTAAGGGCAAACTCTTTGTTATTGCGGTTAGTAATTGAGAATGAATGTGCAGGGTCTTCATTGAATTTAATCGTTACGCTACTGATATCCGGAACCCTGAATTTATAAATAGAATGGCTACGCCAGTCGCCCTCGAAGGCAGAGTAGCGAGGGGACACAAATCCCCTGAAACCGGGAATATTTACCACATAAGGATCCTCGCTGCCTTCCATAAGCATAAAAGTTCCGCTGTTATCCATTGTTGCATCGCCTACATAATACGTGCGGGTAAGCTTTTCGTGAGGGAAAAGTTTAATTTTTTCGAAAATATTAATACGATACACTTTCTGATAAATTTCAGTTTTGACTGATTTTGCTGCCATCATACGAATTATAGTATTACGGGTGGCTTTTGCAACAGCTTCCTTACTATCAATGCTCATAAATGTTTGAATCATAACCTGTACCATGGTAGGATTAATTTCGTACTTATCATTCAGCAACCAATTGCCGGTTTCGGTTCGTTCAACTTTTACCGTGTTATTCCTTTTGTCGGCCAGAAAAAACTTTGTAATGGACGATGTGTCTGCAACAGCAAAGGTATTGCTCTCCTTCCTGAATGTGCCGCTGCGGTTTTGTAACAGCATGAATGCCGTAATAATACCAAGTACAACCAGCAGAATTATAGAGTTTCTGTATTTTTTCATTGTATATTTTTTTTTAAAAAATCTGTATTTTTATCCGCAACTTTAACGAGCAGGGACAGAGTGGATTCCGTTGAAAATGCAATGCAACTGCTTTCATTAAATGTCTTTGGTATATTTCCGTTTACGTAGATAACCCTGAACAAATGCAAAAACCAAAACCAACAATATAGGCACCAACGTGTTGACTATCTGCCATTTTGTGCGTTCGGCATCCACGCGGGCAGCATCGAGAATACGTAATTTTACTTGACGCGAGCGTACCGAAAGCAATCCCGAATCGTCGCAAAGATAATTAACTGCGTTGAGCACAAAATCCTGGTTACCAAAACGCTGCCCTGTATATTTGTCGTAACCAAGCGGCAGAGGCACAGGGTTTGCAGTTCCTGCCTGAAGCTGGTTCTTGATAATATCACCATCGGCCACCACTATTATTTGAGTTTTCGAACTTTTGCTGATAAAGCCAACTTCGGGAGATTCCGCAATTTCCTGCGGCACACGGTCGAGGAACAATGAATTAAATTCCCCATCCAGCAAAACAGCAACCGGTTGATATGGCTGATTAAACATTTGAACATCCGGTTTTTGGTACAGGTAACTTAAACTGATCATAACCGGCGTATTTAACACCCTGGAGTAACGCGATGTTGCCAGCAGAATAGTTTTTTTAACACCAGGAGTATCAAGGGTGTCAATACTGCTAACAAATTCGGTTTTTATCGCGTTCAGGTTCCGGACAATAGGGTGCGAAGAGGTAGGAATAAGTACCGGAAAGAATATCCATGGAATAAGTTTCTGATTGCCTTTCTGATCGATAACCACAGGAATTGGCAGCGAATTCACATCCACTATCAGATTGCTGTTGAGCCGCACACCGTAATTGAAAAGCATATCATCGAGGTTCAGTTCATGAGTGAGAGCGATTGTTTTGTCGGTTTTCTGTAAACTGTCCATTTCGGCATATACCGGATCAATAAACCAAAGCGCTTTGCCACCATGCATGATAAACTGGTCGATGATAAATTTATCGCGTTCGTCCTTCGCGAAAGCTGAATCGGGCTTGGCGATAATGATTGCCTGGTACTTATTTTTAAGTGTGTATTCAGTCGAATCTCTTCCTTTTGCAACCCGGTTGGTGAGTGCTGATAGTCGTCCGTCGATCCGCACGTGGTCAATTTCATAATATTCGCGCAGAGCATCTTCAATGCTTGCAGTATATTCAGCGGTTAACTCCCCATGTCCTTCAATAAAGGCTATTTTTGGTTTGTGCGAAACGGTGAGTTTCCTGATTACATTAATAAGCTGGAATTCGAGTGACTGCACTGAGTTATTTAAAACTTCTTCGGGCGGTTTGCCAACCTGAGTAAGCAACAGATCGAGAGGTAGTTCCCTGCTCCGGTAAGCAACAATAGCGCCGGGGAAAATAATTTTGCTCGATGTTTCAGCATCTTCACGCACATTAAGTTCGGTGGCATTTAATCCTGATTGCGCTAATTGTGTGTACATTGCTTCGAGTTCCGTCTTGCTTTTTCCGGTGGTAGGATCAATAAATTCGTATTCGATATAATCGGAATACGCACGAAACTGGTTGAGCATTTCGCGTGTTTCGTTGCGCAGGCGTTTGAAACCGGCTGGAAATTCACCTTCGAGATACACTTTAAAGTACACAACGTCCTTCAGCTCTTTGAGCATTTTACGCGTTGAAGGTGCCAGGGTATAGCGTTTTTCGGCAGTAAGATCGAGGCGGTAAAAAGCAAATGAGCCAATAATATTCACCATTACAATTATGGCTAATCCAATGGTAAGTTGCACGAAACTGTTACGCCTGATATTTTTTCTGTTCTCTGTCATGTCTCTTCTTTTTCCAGGTTTACCATTTTCTGCGTTCGAGCCTGAAGCGTGTAAGCATCAGGAAAATAGTTATCAGGCTTAAAAAATATAGTACATCGCGCGTATCAATCACTCCACGGCTCATTCCGGCATAATGATAATTGATACCGAGCTGGCTTACCAGCAATCCGAATGATCCAAAAATTGCCAGGTCGTAAATAAACTCAAACCCGATATACATAAATCCACTGAGGAAAACGGCAATGAGGAAGGAAACAATCTGGTTATTGGAAATGGCGGAAGCAAAAATTCCGATGGCTACAAAACCGGCTCCCAGAAAAATCAAACCAATGTATGAGCCCCAGGTTCCGCCATGATCGAGGTTACCGGGAGGCATACCGAGTTTATAAACGGTAACATAATAAATGAGCGTCGGTATTATCGCGATAATCACCAATATCAAACCTGCAAGGTATTTAGCAAGTATAATTTCGATATCGGTAATTGGTTTTGTGAGCAGCATTTCCATGGTGCCGGTTTTATGCTCTTCGGCAAACGACCGCATAGTAATGGCCGGAATAAGGAAAAGGAAAACCCAGGGGGCGAGCATAAAAAAGTTGTCGATGCTGGCGTACCCATAGTCGAGGATATTGAACTGTAGCGGGAAAACCCAGAGGAACAGCCCGTTAACAAGCAGAAATACGATAATAACCGCATACCCTATCAGTGAGCTTAAAAATGTGCTGATCTCTTTACGTAATAATGTGTACATGCTTATGTGCATTTCGGTTCGGAGGCGCAAAATTAAGTATTTTGATCGGGTATTAAAAAGGTAATATTTTTTGATTTAAATACCGGTAGTTTGTTTTTATCGGCAGGACGCAAAGAGACTAAATACTATTTATCAGCACATCAGGACATAATCCTGACCTAACGGTTGGCGGTATGTTTTTGTTGCCGATTTCGAAGCACTGACCTGTCAAGTTACACAAAAGTTTATTAGATGCAGAAACGCTGAAACCCGCACTAACTCGGCAATAAAATATACCGCGTGTTACCCAACGTAATTCTTTGTTTTCATTTCAAATTTACATATTCCGCCCGATAAATATACATAATTCCACCACCAGCCACTCAGGTTTTTAAAAAGCATTTCTTTTCG
>JBBSDC010000006.1:0-59293 GCA_038249705.1 Bacteroidales bacterium
ATCCGAATCCTGCTTCACAAATGACCAGTTTCGAGTATAACCTGCCATCATCAGCCAAAAGCTCACGACTCATTGTACGTAATTCACTTGGTGTTGAGGTCGAAAACAGTATGCTCGACAATCAGTCAGGGAAAAAATCGATTAACGTAAGCAGTTATCCTTCAGGAATTTATTTCTATACCCTGATTGTTGATGGTAAAACAATCCAATCGAAAAAAATGATCGTCAAACACTAAAATTATTTTAATGAAATAAAAAAAGCAGGCCTCAATAGCCTGCTTTTTTATTTATCAGAAACTGAAAATTTCTACAGTCCGAATTCTTTTTTGATCATATCTACGCTATCTACTTTTTCCCAACCGAAAAATTCAACTTCTTTAAAGTGAACATCTTTTCCGTTCAGTTTTTCGGTGCGTGTGCTGCCATTTTTATAATACACTTCAACTTCAGCTTTGTAATGATCGCGGCCAAAATGCCCGTATGAAGCTGTACGCTCAAAAATCGGATTCTTCAATCCAAAGCGCTGAACAATTGCATATGGACGCAGATCAAATATTTTACTAACTCTTTCGGCTATTTGCCCATCAGTGAGTTTTTTACCTTCCGCATCTTTAACCTTGGCAGTTTTATACGTATTAACATAAACCCCCACAGGCTCGGCAATACCGATAGCATAAGCCACCTGAACAAGTACTTCGTCGGCAACATCAGCAGCAACAAGGTTTTTTGCAATATGCCTTGCAGCATAAGCAGCCGAACGGTCAACTTTTGACGAATCTTTTCCTGAGAATGCACCTCCACCGTGAGCACCTTTGCCACCATAGGTATCAACGATAATTTTTCGTCCGGTAAGGCCAGTATCGCCATGAGGTCCGCCGATTACAAACTTACCGGTTGGGTTAACAAAGTATTTTACATCGTCGCCAAAAAGTTTGCGCACACGTGCAGGCAAAGTCCTTTTTACACGTGGCAGAAGTATATTTTTAACATCATCGGCAATTTGAGCCTGCATTGCTTTTTCGGCAACTTTAGCAGCTTCGCGTGACGAATTTGCCGGCAGAATAAACTCGTCGTGTTGGGTCGAAACAACTATTGTATCAATACGAACAGGTCGGTTACGTTCGTCATACTCTATAGTAACCTGCGATTTGCTGTCAGGCCTAAGGTATTTCATTTTCTTTCCTTCGCGGCGAATGGCGGCCATTTCCTGTAGCATGATATGCGACAGTTCGATTGGCATAGGCATAAGGTTGTCCATTTCGTTACTTGCATAACCAAACATCATTCCCTGGTCGCCGGCACCCTGATCTTCGGGCTTGGCATGATCAACACCCATGTAAATATCATCCGACTGTTCGTGAATAGTTGAAATAACTCCGCACGAATTATTATCAAAGCGATATTCAGCTTTTGTATATCCAATACGTTCGATGGTTCCGCGAACAATTTTTTGGATATCGACATAACCGGTTGTACGAACTTCGCCGCTGCATACAGCAAGGCCAGTGGTTACAAGGGTTTCGCAAGCAACTTTGCTTTCGGGGTCGAAACGCAAAAACTCATCGAGTAATGCATCTGATATCTGATCTGCAACTTTGTCGGGATGCCCTTCCGACACACTTTCTGATGTGAATAAATATCCCATCTCTATATGATTTAGAGGTTATAAAATGTATAAACGGTGGGGAATTTAAATGCTGCTTGCGGAAGTATGTTTTAGCATTTTTTTCCGTGGTTGCAAGCAATCAAATTTTTCCACGCTATCGTTCGGCAAAGGTAGAAATTTTAATAATCGGTTTTTAAAAAAGCCGCATCGAATATGAAAATAAACAAAAAAGGCTGTCCTTTAACGAACAACCTTTTTAGCGATAGCATATAACAATTATTGAACTACCAGTTTTCGGGTAACTCTCTGATCATCAACAATAACGGTATAATTATAAACGCCGCTCCGCAGATCCGAAACATCCAATGTGTAATAATTCATACCTGCAACCATATTTCTTTTTTCGGTAACTTTACGTATTCTTCCTGCTACATCCGTTATCGCGATTGAAACAAGGGACGATTTATCAAGTTTTATGCAAAGTTGCGTTGTATTGTGTGCCGGGTTAGGGAAATTCTGCGAAACTTCAAATCGAGCCGCCGGATCCGAATCTTTTAAATCAGTAGTATATAAAACTAGTTCGAGGAATTGCATATAATTTTCCTCTCCAAGTCCAAAACCAGTTCCTGTGCCGGGCGTATAATCTTCCTGAAACAAAACCTGCAATTTTGTGTCATAATGAGGAGCCACGGCAGGAAACACGCATTCGGAGAAAGCAAACTCAACACCATCATTAAGATTATAAGGATCGCTCCATGTTTCGCCTCCGTTTGACGATCGTGCAAAGTACAAATGCCGGTAATAAATATCCTCCAATTTGCTTTCGGGCGAAATAGCTCCGTACACCAGGCTTATTTCATCGTTGGCATTAATACTTAGTTGAGGATGCGATGTGAGCCCGACTCCATAATTGGGCTGTGCACTAGCAATTGTTACATTTCCTGTGATCCACCCTACAAGGTTGCCCGCGTTGCGAAGATTTTCGAGTGTGTAAGTGCTGATAATTGTTGTATCCAGCGCCGGCATGGTTTCATTCCAGTAAATTATACCTTCGGATCCCAGCGGTGTATAATACCAGGCGCTATTTTCATACAAGTGCATCATTCTGCTGAAAACAATATGAGCATTACCCTGCGAATCAAGAGCAACTGCCGAGGTACCATCGCCACCTCCATACAATTCGATATTGGCTGGAACATTTAAAGGGTCGAATGGAGAATCATAAACAACCGTTTTCTGCCAGGTGCTACCGTTATCATTTGATTTAAAAAGCAACCCGTCGAAAGCATTGAAACCATAGGCGAATGCAATAGTGTTACCAACAGGTTGTGCCCATGAATATGCTAAACCCGATAGTCCTGCAAAGAAATCAGCACCTAATCCATCAATCACAACACCGTTTATATCCCAGCTTATTCCACCGTCAGGCGAACGGTAATAGAGCAAAGCATCTTCCTGTCCGAGATAAGGATCATCATATACCAGTGCAAGCATATGCACGAATTCATGATTAGCTCCACTTGTTACCATCGATTGCCAAACCAATGAATAATTACCGGTTGGCGGCATCAGGACATTTTCCTGCCATTCCCCTACTCCTTTTGTTTCGCGGCGAAGTATTTTTACTGAACCTCCACCTGCAACATATTTGTATTGTGCCATTATTTCACCATTCGGACCCCAGGGGGCATAACTGGGAAAGCCAGTTCTGGCATCGCTGCCAAGGTGTGGGTTCTGCGTTCCCCATTGGGTTCCGTTAAAATAATTGTAAGCTGTTCCCCGGTCGGGAGTTCCGCCTTCACCAATATGCATCCAGGTTGCACCTATTGTTCCATCTGCAAACTCATAAATACGATTCATCAGGTTGCCCGAGTTGGTTTGTGTATCAAAATAGGTATTGCCAACTATTGTATACGAAATATTATCGTTCTGCCCAGGGAAAAAGTTCATTACACTCAAATCGGGACCATCCGGACCAACATCAGGTACTTTTGCCACTTTTTCGTAAAGCAATTTAAAATCATTTCCGCGCTGTGGCTGTGCAAAACCAATTATTACAAACGCAAAAAGAGTTACAAAACATAGCATTTTTCTCATTTTCGGGATTTTAAAGGTTAATTGAATGACATGAATTACAATGCTGAAACACTATATCAAATATATTAAACATTCTCTATATAATCCTCTAAATAAATATTTTTACGATTTTATCTTACCTTCGCCTTTCAATACTTTTATTATGAAAATCACTTTTTCGGTTCTTGTTCTTACTTTCCTTTTACTTCAGCTTAAAGCCCAGCAGCCGGCATCGTATGTTAATCCGTTTATAGGAACCAACGAAATGGGGCATACTTATCCGGGTGCCACAGTTCCATTCGGAATGGTGCAATTGAGCCCGGAGACTGATACCATTCAATACTCCATGGGGCAGGGTTATATCAAAGATGTTTACCGCTATTGCGCGGGATACCAGTATTCGGATAAAACAATTGTAGGTTTCAGCCATACTCATTTTTCGGGTACAGGCCATAGCGATCTCGGTGATTTCCTGTTAATGCCAACCACGGGAAAAGTTCAGATGAACCCGGGAACAGCGGATAAACCGGAAAGCGGATACCGCAGTCGTTACTCGCACGATTCGGAAAAGGCTACCGCTGGTTATTATTCAGTTTTACTCGACGATTATGGTATTAAAGCGGAACTAACCACATCCGAAAGGGTTGGTTTTCACCGGTATACATTCCCCGAAAGTAACGAGGCCAACATAATCCTGGATATGGTTTCGGGAATTTATAATTACGATGGAAAAGTAGTATGGAGCTCAATACGGGTGGAGAATGATACTTTAATAACCGGGTACAGGCAAACGCAAGGCTGGGCGCGTGAGCGGACGATGTATTTTGCCATGGTTTTTTCAAAACCGATTCGCAATTACGGATGCCGGGATGATGCAAAAGCTGTTTACACTGATTTTTACAGAAAATTCAATACAACCGAAAACTTCCCCGAAATGGCAGGGCGTAAGTTGAAAACCTTTTTCAGTTTCGATACAAAAAACAACGAACAAATCCTTGTAAAATTTGCCCTTTCATCGGTTAGTACCGAAGGCGCGCTGAAAAATCTGGAAACAGAAATCCCTCACTGGAATTTTGACCAGGTTCGTCAAGCTGCAGAAAATTCCTGGAACCGGGAATTGAGCCGGATCACCATTGAAGCATCCGAAGAAAAGAAAATCATTTTTTACACAGCTCTTTACCATACATTCCTCTCTCCTACTCTGTTTATGGATGTGGATGGCAGCTATCGCGGCCTCGATAAAAACATTCATCAGGCAAACGGATTCACCAATTATACCACGTTTTCACTTTGGGATACTTATCGGGCATTGCATCCTTTGTTCACGCTTATTCAGCAAAAACGCACTGCCGATATGGTAAATTCCATGCTTGCCCATCAGCAGCAAAGCGTGCATAAAATATTACCTGTTTGGAGCCATTATGCAAACGAAAACTGGTGCATGATTGGTTATCATTCTGTTCCGGTTATTGCGGATGCATATTTGAAAGGAATCAAAGGTTTTGATGCGCAAAAAGCTCTTGAAGCCTGCCTGATCAGTTCGAATTACGCTCCTTACGATGGAATTGGCGATTATCTGAAATACGGTTATGTTCCGTTTGATAAATCATCGAATTCGGCATCGAAAACCCTTGAGTATGCTTACGATGATTATTGCATCAGCCGTATGGCAGAAAAAATGGGGAAACCAGAAATCGCCATGCAATATGCAAAAAGAGCTGAGTCATATACCCTGATTTTTGATTCAGGTACCGGTTTTATGCGTGCTAAACACAGCGATGGAACTTTCCATACGCCATTTGATCCTTTGAGTACCGAAAAACAAGGTTTTATCGAAGGAAATGCCTGGAATTATTCGCTTTACGTTCCTCACGATCCAATGAAACTTATTGCACTTCACGGAGGAAACAAGAAATTTATCGCTCATATCGATTCGCTTTTTACTTTCAAACTCGATGAAAAACACTTTGGAGAATCCGAGGATATCAGTGCTGCCGGCATCATCGGTAATTATGTTCATGGCAACGAGCCCAGCCATCATGTTCCTTATCTGTACACTTTTGCCGGAGCGCCATGGAAAACACAGGAACGAATCAATCAGATAGTTACCTCCCTTTACAGGAACGCAACCGACGGACTTTGCGGTAATGACGATTGCGGACAAATGTCGGCCTGGTACATTTTCAGTTCGCTGGGATTTTACCCGGTTTGCCCTGGTAGTAACGAATATGTAATTGGATCACCGTCAGTAAATAAAGCTACTTTGAACCTCGAAAACGGGAAACAGTTTATTGTCATAGCTACGAATCTGAGCGATAAAAACATTTATATCCAGAAAATAAACCTCAACGGGAAACCTTATAATCAATTCGTTATCACCCACAAAGATATTGAAAATGGTGGAACTCTTGAATTTTCAATGGGTTCTAAACCGAAGAAATAAGGAATTTCGGTTTGCGGATTTTGGATTGTAGATTTTGGTTTTCAGAAATCCTATTACAGATTGCCCTATTTCCAAGCAGTTAAAACCTACTGAAATAATTTCCATTCACCGCTCAAACATATCGAAAAAATTGTATTTTTGATAAAAACTGATGAGCTATGGATTTTAATGAAGTATTATTGAAACGCGAAAGTGTCCGCAACTACAATCCCGAAAAACCGGTAGACATTGATACCTTAAAACGAATTCTGGAAGCTGGCCGCATAGCCCCTTCGGCATCCAATTACCAGCCATGGGAATTCTGGGTGATATCGTCGCCTGAAATGCTTGAAAAAGTAAAACCTTGCTATTCACGACAATGGATTGCAGATGCACCTCACATACTTGTGGTAACCGGCGACATGGATCATGCCTGGGAGCGTGCTGACGGGTATAACTCGTTGCAAACCGATCTGGCCATTGCCATGCATCAAATGGTGCTGGCAGCTACAAACGAAGGAGTCGGGTCGTGCTGGGTTACTAATTTCAATCCCGATATTCTGCGAAATGCGCTTGGATTGAAAGAGTCGGTAAAAGTTTATGGAATCACACCACTTGGATATCCTCGCGATACATACACGCGTCGCAGTGTGATTATGCGCAAACCATTGGAAGATTTAGTGATTTACAAATAAAATAAGTTTTGCCTGCCACGGGATTACTATTTGATCCAGACAATCGATGCATTAAGATTTGATTTGAAACAAAAAGAGCGGCTGGCAGCCGCTCTTTTTGTTATTTAAGTTCATGATTTATACCGTCATAATATCCTTTTCTTTGTGTTCGAGGATTTTATCAACCTGAACAATAAAGCTATCCGTTATATGCTGGATTTCCTTTTCCAACGTTTTAATATCATCTTCCGAAACGCCATCTTTTTCAAGCTTTTTCCCTTCTTCAACTGCTCCGCGCCGAACACTACGGATGGAAACTTTGGCAGCTTCGGCTTCACCTTTAGCTTTTTTTACAAGGTCGCGCCGACGCTCCTCGGTAAGTGGCGGGACAGCAATGCGTAATACTTCGCCATTGTTCTGCGGATTAAATCCCAGGTTTGCATCCAAAATAGCTTTTGCCAAAGGGTTCAACATACTCTTTTCCCAGGGTTGAACAATGATCATTCGGGCATCGGGAGTGTTAATATTGGCAATTTTATCAACAGAAGTAGGATTTCCATAGTACTCAACCTTCACGCCTTCAAGCATTTGAGGGCTGGCCTTGCCGGTGCGAAATTTATGAAATTCCTTTTCAAGATGGTCAAGTGCATGTTGCATGCTTTCTTTTATCTCTTCGATGATAAACCTGGCTTCTTCAGTCATAACGGATCGTTTTGTTCTGCAAATTTAAAATTTCTTTGGAATATTAGGGTCAGAAAACAAAAAAGTGTCAATATAGCAGGCTTTGGGGGTTAGGGTTTAGGGGTTAGGGGTGCCACGGAACGATTTCCTATAAGTTATATGATTTGTACAAAACAATTAAAACTATCGTTCAATTTACTTTGTAAGGAGTTTATAAACAGCTCATTGCAGAAATCATTAAATGATAATCAAGCTCAGAGAATTTAGAGTTGTACGCATTCAAACCCTTTCAGACCCGAAACCCAAATCCTCACACATGAATAAGTGTTCCGCAATTATCACCGCTCAGAATTTTCTGCAGGTTACCTGCTTTATGTACATCAAAAACTATAACCGGCATTCTGTTTTCGCTGCATAGCGTAAAAGCCGTCATGTCCATGATATTCAGCCCTTTGCTATAGGCATCATCGAATGTAATCTCAGTAAATTTCGTTGCAGAAGGATCTTTTTCGGGATCGGCAGTATATACGCCATCAACGCGGGTTCCTTTAAGCAATGCATCAGCATGAATTTCGATTGATCGCAAAGCTGCTGCTGTATCAGTGGTAAAAAAAGGATTTCCTGTGCCTCCGGCCAAAATAACAACGTCTCCGCTTTCGAGGCTGCTGATTGCTTTCTGACTGCTTACTCTTTCGGCAATCGGATCAACTGCCAGCCCCGACAGTATTTTGGATTTTATGCCAACACTTTGTAGAGCCGATTGCAACGCCAGGCTGTTGATAACTGTAGCAAGCATTCCCATATAATCACCCTGAACCCGGTCGGTACCGATATTATTGCCTTTCAAACCACGGAAAATATTACCTCCGCCAAGTACCACAGCAACCTGGGTTCCTTGTTGTACAGCTTTTTTAATTTCATCGGCATACAAGGCGAGCATGGCAGTATCAAAACCTTGTCCCGAATTGCCTGCCAGCGATTCACCACTGAGTTTAAGTAAAATGCGTTTGTATTTCATATATTAAATTTTGATCGCTTTACGAGGAGTTTTGTTTTGGGAAGATTTTTTATTTAAGCTCTTTCTGCAAATAAATATATTGCAATAAGTTATGCTACCTGCTAAGCAACAGAACTTTTGTTTGCGTTTCTTCTCCTTGTACTAACCTGTAAAAATAAGTTCCTGATGGCAGGCCCGACAAATCAACATTTATCACATTGAAACCACTTGCAAAAGAACCTGAAGCAATGGGAATCACCTTACGGCCATACAAATCATACAGATCAATATCAGCCTTACCAGGAGCGGAAAGCGTAAAAGGAATATTTGTTAAATTAACAACTGGATTAGGGAAATTCTGACCCAGATTAAAACTTTTAGCAATTGACGGTTCATCCAGTCCGACGGATAAATCGAAGTAATTTAGAGTAATACACCAACTTTGGAGAGTACCAACCTGGCTTACCGCATCATCCTGAATTTTTAAAATCCAGTTGCCGGTAAGCTCTTTTACATCGTATGTGCTTAAAGGCTGCTCAGGTTTGTAACTACCGGTAAAAGGAGCCACCCCACTTTTAACCGATGTCATGGCTTCGTCATCGAATGTTGTATTCGTGAAATTGGAACCGCTGCCACCGTTATCGGAACTGAGGTCGATTGTAGTTCCATCCGGTCCGATAAGTGATATGTTGAGTGTTGAAACTCTTGTGTGATCAATATTCATGGTCACATTAACATCCTTTATTCCGCCAATATAATCAACCGGAATAGTATCGTAAATGGTGGTTAAATCAGGTATTGTTTTGGGAACTGTATTCGAACAAAGTGTTTGTGTATAATCGGGTGCAACCAGATACGTATATAGCGAAGCCGGAGCAACGGAACCCGGAGGATTTATCCCTTTCCCACCACGTGGAAGCGTTTCTATAATCAAGCCATTTTGATCCTGTACAGCAAAATAATAATTAACGGTAGTTCCGAAAGATTGTCCGGGTATATAGTATTTATAGGAGCTTCCGGCTATAACATCAGGGTAAAGGAACTGGTAATTTCCACCATTAATACTATAATAGAGCCTGGGTTTATTTTCGTTGTTTGCAATCGTCCTGGGCGAAACCGCTGTTAAAATAGCTGTTTGATCGCCTGTTCCAACACCCGAAAGTACGGGCTGATGCTGAAGACTCAACTTGCAGTTCCATCCTTCACTTGCCAAACCAGCAACGGCAGCCTGCACCATACGGGTAAAAAAAGCAATATTCAGAATGTTGAAATGATCCTGCGGAGTGTGGTAATAAGCGTTAAAATCGCCGGGATACTCTTCAATAGCAAGTATTGCCGGATAATTGTGGTACCAGAAGGAGGCATGATCACTGGCTTCAATATTTGTATAATTCCAGGTAAACTCAGGTGTATATATACTCATAACCTCCTGGTAATCATTTGTTAATCCCTGCGAAAGAGTGTTCGTACCAAGAGTAAGTTTAAAATCGTTATTCGAATCCCACGCAATCATATCATAATTCAACACTCCCATTATCTGCTCACCGTTAATTGATGCACTGTCAGCATACGCAGCACTTCCAACCAAACCGATTTCTTCTTCATCCCATATGGCAAATTCGATAGTGTATTCGGAAGTAAAACCGGCAAGCAAGCGCGCTGCTTCCACAACAGCTACCACACCGGAAGCATTATCATCAGCGCCCGGAGCTATTGCTGCTGTTGGCATATCGTCGTAGTGAGCACAGATAATGTACTTTTTATCAGGAAATTTTGTACCTGTCTTCCATCCCAAAACATTGCGGCCGGTTGAACTATAGTCCTGATAACGTGCCTGATAACCATATTCCTGGAATTTCTCGAGCACAAACTGTGCAGCAATATCCTGAACACTGTTATACTGATAATTCCGGGTAGTAATGGTTTTGGTTTCGCCTCCCACAATCACCGTGGTATCGCCCGATAGCTGTCGAACAAGCTGGCTAACAGTTGATTCGGTAACGAGGCCGATAAGTGAATCGATAACCGGACTATAAGCAACAGGCATCTGAGCCTGAGCTTTTTCTGAAATCTGAAAAAACATTATCAGACCGGTAATAAAATAAAGTACTCTTCGCATCAGCTGTTTATTAGTATGATTTATGATAATTTACATCCTGATAATACCTATAACAAGGATCATATTATACTTCATCTTTTCCGTGACATGCTTTGTATTTCTTACCGCTTCCGCAAGGGCAAGGATCGTTACGTCCGACTTTTTTCTCAACTTTTACAGGCCCTGTAACTGTTGTTTCGCTGGTACGCTGGCTTAAAACATCATTTCTATCGGTTCGGAGGCGACTTGTATCGGTGCGTTGCTGATGGGCTTCTTTTACCTGGTCAGCTTGTTGTGCAGGCAGGTTAGCCCGCGAAAGGAACCCGATAATATCCTTATTTACTTTCTGAAGCATAGTCTTAAACAGGTTAAACGATTCCAGTTTATAAATCAGTAACGGATCTTTCTGCTCGTAACTGGCTGACTGAACACTCTGGCGGAGTTCGTCCATTTCGCGAAGATGTTCTTTCCAGGCATCGTCAATAATACCAAGTGTAATTCCCTTTTCGATGGCCAGTGAAACTTCCATCCCCTTGTCGTCGTAGGCTCTTTTCAGGTTGGGAGCAACCTGCATGGTTTTTATACCATCAGTGATCGGGATAGCGATAAACTGGTAACGAGGATGGTTTTCGTACACGTCTTTAATAACAGGGTAAGCCAGTTCAGCTATTCGTTTCGACTTATTGCGGTAATTTTTATAAATATGGTCGAAAAGCTGATCGGTGAGCTTAGTTTTGTTTCCCGAAGCAAATTCCTTTTCATCAAACGGACATTCTGCTGCAAACGTGGTAAGCAATTCGAAAGTAAATCCTTCAAAATCGCCGTTATCCTGGTAATCAGTAACATAGTTATCGCAAAGGTCATAAATCATATTCGAAATATCCAACGCCAGGCGTTCGCCATACAAAGCCTGCCGGCGTTTGCCGTAAATAACTTCCCGCTGGGCGTTCATCACATCATCGTACTCAAGCAATCGCTTACGAATACCAAAATTGTTCTCTTCAACTTTTTTCTGAGCTCGTTCAATACTCTTAGTGATCATGCGGTGCTGAATCACTTCACCTTCTTTCAACCCAAGGCGGTCCATGATACCGGCAATGCTTTCGGAACCGAACATACGCATAAGGTCATCTTCGAGCGAAACAAAGAATTGTGAACTTCCAGGGTCGCCCTGTCGTCCGGCACGTCCGCGCAACTGCCTGTCAACACGGCGCGACTCATGGCGCTCGGTACCAATAATGGCCAGACCACCGGCTTCTTTTACTCCCGGCCCCAGCTTGATGTCGGTACCACGACCAGCCATGTTAGTAGCAATGGTAACGGTTCGCGACAAACCAGCTTCGGCAACAATCTGCGCTTCACGCTGATGCAGCTTGGCATTAAGTACATTGTGAGCTATCCGGTCGCGGGTAAGCATTCGGCTTAGTAACTCTGAAATTTCGACTGAAGTTGTACCTACCAATACTGGCCGGCCTTTTTCGATCAGCGATTTAATTTCAATGATAACCGCGTTGAACTTTTCGCGTTTTGTTTTATAAACAAGGTCTTCGTGGTCGCCACGTACTACAGGGCGGTTGGTAGGAATTACAACTACATCCAGTTTATAGATATCCCAGAACTCACCAGCTTCAGTTTCGGCAGTACCAGTCATACCGGCCAATTTGCGGTACATACGGAAATAGTTCTGCAATGTAACCGTGGCATAGGTTTGAGTTGCTGCTTCAATCTTTACATTCTCCTTGGCTTCGATAGCCTGATGCAATCCGTCGCTGTATCGCCGACCTTCGAGGATACGACCGGTTTGCTCATCAACAATCTTTACTTTGTTATCCATTACCACGTACTCCACATCCTTTTCGAACAGGGCATACGCTTTAAGCAACTGGTTAACAGTGTGAATGCGTTCCGATTTTACTGAATAATCGCGAAGGAGTTCTGTTTTTTGTTCAAGCTTTTCCTTATCTGTGAGTTGCTTCCGCTCCATTTCAGCAATTTCGGCACCTACATCCGGAAGGATATAAAATTTAGGATCGTCGTACGATTTGGTAATCAAATCAATACCTTTATCAGTAAGCTCTATGGAATTATTTTTTTCGTCGATAACAAAAAACAGCTCATCATCCATGATGTGCATGTGTTTCGACTGTTCCTGCATATAAAAATTTTCGGTTTTCAGCAATACTGCTTTAACACCTGGTTCGCTTAGGAATTTGATCAGTGCTTTGTTCTTAGGCAATCCACGGAAGGAACGTAAAAGTGATTCACCTCCTTTTTTCTCATTATCAGAGGGTAATTTCCCATCATCGTTAAAAACGAGGAGGCTTTTAGCTTCCGAAAGCAGTTTGGTAACGAGGTTACGTTGCTCATTGTAAAGCTTGGTGATTTCGGGTTTCAGCGCCTCGAATTCCTGGTTGTCGCCACGGGGTGTAGGACCGGAAATAATAAGAGGTGTACGCGCATCATCAATAAGCACGGAGTCGACCTCATCCACAATTGCATAGTTGTGCGGACGCTGCACCAGCTCGTCAGGATTACGCGCCATATTGTCACGCAAGTAGTCGAAACCAAATTCGTTGTTTGTGCCATAGGTAACATCAGCCAGGTATGCCTGCCGGCGCTCATTCGAGTTGGGTTCGTGCCTGTCGATGCAGTCAACTTTTAGTCCGTGGAATTCGAACAACACGCCCATCCATTCCGAGTCGCGTTTGGCAAGGTAATCGTTTACGGTAACCACATGTACGCCTTTGCCTGGCAGTGCATTCAGGTATATTGGCAGTGTAGCGACAAGTGTTTTCCCTTCACCGGTTCCCATTTCGGAAATTTTTCCTGAGTGAAGCACAGCACCCCCGATAAGCTGCACATCGTAATGCACCATATCCCAGGTTACCATATTTCCGCCAGCCATCCAGCGGTTATCCCAATAGGCTTTGTCTTCAACAACATTTACGCTATCCTTACGGGCGGCCTGGTCGCGGTCGAACTGAGTTGCAGTTACTTCCAAAGTTTCATTTTGCATAAAACGGCGACCGGTCTCCTTCACAACAGCAAAAGCAGCCGGTAAAATCTCCATCAGGGTTTCCTGCGTTTTACGATACTCTTCTTTATCCAGGAAATCAATTCGTTTGTAGAGCTCTTCTTTTTCTTCGATATCAATATCAAAATCGCTATCGATCCGGGCTTTAATGGAATCTATTTCATCGCGTTCGCCTTGAACGTTATCCGCAATTTTTTGCTTAAAAGCCAAAGTTAAGGCGCGAAGACCATCGTTATCAAGGGATTGCAGTTTTTCAAATTCGACTTTGGCATTTTCAACCAAAGGCATAATGTCTTTTATATCGCGGTCGGATTTGGTGCCGCCCGAAATCATTTTCAGGAATGAGTTAAGCATTTTATAGGAGAATTTTAGCGAACAAATTGTGTTCAATCAAACATGCAAAGATAATGTATTCCGCCAAAAGGCAATCAATGAGATTTTCGGCAAAAAGATGAAAAGGGAAGAGCAAATACCGTACAAATTCCGGATGTATGAGTCGGTAGCGACAAAGTGGCAGGAAGAACGAAAAAGGTGAGTGGTTTACGAAGGCTGAATAAATTAGAGCAACAGAAAGAGAATCAACAAGTAAAATATTAAAGGTCGAAAATTTATTGCAATCAATATGGACGCATCAGCTTCGTTTCAAGATAACATTTGAGGTTAGCCAGGAATCATTTAAATGAAAATCGGGGCGTTGGTTTTGCCAGCGCCCCGATTGTTGTTTGTTAATATTCGTCTTCGTGAAAGAAGAAGTCTTCTTTGGAAGGATAGTCGGGCCAGAGATCTTCGATACTTTCGTAAATCTCGCCTTCATCTTCCAATTCCTGGAGGTTTTCAACCACTTCCATCGGAGCTCCTGAGCGAACACAGAAGTCCTGAAGCTCTTCTTTAGTAGCCGGCCAGGGGGCGTCCTCAAGTTTTGAGGCTAATTCTAACGTCCAGTACATGTGTCGAAAATTAGTTTTTAATTTTTTGCAAAAATAATCTTTTCGGTATCAAAATCAATACCCTTTGAAAATTTGTGAATAACTTGTTAATAATTAGGAGTTTCAGCCTGCTTTTTTATCCCAAAACACACCAAAACTGAAGCAATCCACACTGTTTTATTTATCAGAAACGTCAGGTTTCCATGGCAAATCGGCAACGTTATTTGCAAAAGCCAGTTCCCGGGCCAGCACAAAAAGATAATCCGAAAGCCTGTTTATATATTTAATCAAGGTTTCGTCAACATCCATATCCGAGGCTAATTTAATGATAATCCGCTCGCCACGGCGGCAAACCGTGCGGCACACATGGCACAATGATACCAGCGGATGGCCACCAGGCAGTATAAATGAACTTAAAGGCGGTAAATGCTCATTCATGGCATCAATTTCCTGTTCAAGCGTAAGTACATCATTTTCTGACAGTTGAGGCAGAGATCTGGTGATCTGAGCATCCGGATCGGTTGCCAGCAGCGATTCGGCCGTAAAAAGATTTTCCTGCACTTTGAGCAAAACCTCCCGCTGGCGCAAATCCGTAATCTGATCGCGCAAAAATCCGATAAACGAATTTAGTTCGTCCAACGTGCCGTAGGCTTCAATCCTTTCATGGTATTTGGGTACCCGCGTACCGCCAATCAGCGAAGTTTCGCCTTTATCGCCGGTTTTCGTATAAATTTTCCATTCTTTTTCCATCTGTAGTATGCCTTATTCTGAAAGGCAAAATCAATCAATACCTTGTTAAACTTATTTTTCAGAATGAAGTAACAATTATACCACTACTAATTGTTCATTACCCGTGACGAAGAAATAATATCAGTATTCAGGTAATCAGCCGAAACCTGACCATCCATAAGGCGGATAATACGGTGTGCATGACGAGCAATGTCCTCTTCGTGTGTAACCAATATAATGGTATTACCCGCGCGGTGTATCTGCTCAAGCACTTCCATAATTTCGTTAGATGTAGTGGAATCGAGGTTACCGGTGGGTTCATCGGCTAATATAATGGATGGGCTGTTTACCAGCGCCCTGGCAATTGCCACACGCTGGCGTTGTCCGCCCGAAAGTTCGTTGGGCTTATGGTGCGACCGATCAGCAAGCCCTACACTTTCAATTACTTTAGTGGCACGTTCGAGCCGGGCAGCTTTTGAATATCCGGCATAAATCTGCGGAAGCATTACATTTTCCAATGCCGTGCTGCGGGGCAAAAGGTTAAACGTTTGAAATACAAAACCGATCTCCTTGTTACGGATACGGGCAAGTTCGTTATCATTCAGCTTGCTTACATCCTGATTGTTAAGTATATACTGACCGCTGGTAGGTGTATCAAGGCAGCCAAGCAGGTTCATCAGGGTCGATTTGCCTGATCCTGACGGGCCCATAAGTGCGACAAATTCGTTTTTATAAATTGAAAGGCTCACCGACCGCAGTGCCCTTACTAATTCAGTACCTACTTTATAGGTTCTGGTAATATCAGTTAACTTAATTATTTCCTGATTGCTCATTTGCAAAAGATATGAATGGATTGAATAACAAAAGTAAATGTTTTTAGTATGAGATAAATTGAAAATTTAAAATTGATTTGAACTTAAAGGCATAAAGGAGCCAGGAAATATTATATAAAAAATTAAACTAAAACCGGATTACAAATTTTTGCCTGCTCAGTTCCTTTTTTAAAAATACTATTCCAAATCCGAAAAGATCGATACTCACCGTAACATGCTCATGATCTGTTATTTGCTGCCAGGCTCTTTCCATCCCGCGCGACCAGTGAATATCATCAAAAACAAAAACAGTATCGTTGTGGGCTACTTTCAGCATCTTTTCGAAATTATCGATTGTTGCATCAAAAGTATGATGCCCGTCGATAAAAGCAAAATCAAGTTTCTTCATATTTTTTACCAGATCGGGAAGTACTATATCGAAACTACCAATATGCAAATCAATATTTGTAGCATGAAGCGCTTCGAAATTCGATGCTGCCTGTTCCGATTTGGTGGTGCAACCTTCGAGGGTAATCACTTTTGCCTCATGGTTGGCCTTGGCAAGATACAATGTACTTATGCCCAATGAAGTACCTAATTCAATAATTGTTTCAGGTTTAAAATACCTGACAAGCCGGAATAATAAACGGCCAAATTTCACGTCAACCGATCCTTTTCGGACAATGGAAGCCACGCGCTCGAACCGGTGCTCATAACTTTTAGAATTAGCTCCAGCACCAAAATCAGTGACTTCAATCACCTGCGATTTACGCAAAAGTTTCTGTCTTAGCTCTTCGATGTCACGAAATTCAGGGTAATCAGTTTTATCCCTGAAAACTTCATCAACCAATGAATAAACAAAGGGTGAATGCACTGAATGCCTAGTCCCCGATGTATTAAGGTAACGCAGGTAAGCCGATAATTTATAAAATGCTGAATTCATCAGTTGATGGTAGGTAGTGTTTTAAAAATAAATTCTGAAATGAAACGAACCTTGCTTATTTTTGTTTCCTTTATTGCAAAACACAAAAACAGCTTTTCATGACATTTCAAAAATTGAGTGCTAAAGTAGAGAATTATTTATCGCTTGTAAAATTCTCACATACTATATTTGCACTTCCGTTTGCATTACTCGGTTTTTCGCTGGCTACAATTCATGCCAACGATTCGCTAAGCCTGAAATTATTGGCATTAGTGATTTTATGTATGCTTTTCGCCCGTAACGCGGCAATGAGTTTTAACCGTTGGGCCGACAGGGATATTGATGAAGTGAATCCACGTACGGCTCAACGCGAAATACCGGCACAAAAAATAAAACATCAATCGGCCCTGCTATTTTGCATAACGAATGCGCTTCTTTTTGTTGCGGCAACTTGGTTTATTAACCCTCTGTGCTTTTACCTTTCGCCTGTTGCATTAATTGTTATTCTGGGATACAGCATCACCAAACGTTTTACCGCTTTGTCGCATTTTGTACTCGGGCTCGGGCTTGCTCTTGCTCCCACAGGCGCTTACCTTGCGGTTACCGGTACTTTCGACTGGATACCGGTTATTATTTCGTTTTCCGTATTATTCTGGGTTTCAGGTTTTGATATTATTTATGCGCTACAGGACGATGATTTCGACCGCAAAAATCATCTGCGCTCAGTGCCGGTGTTACTCGGACGAAAAAGAGCGCTTGGCTTATCGCTGGTATTGCACATTTTTACAGCCCTGCTGCTTGTTGTGGCCGGGATGCAAGGTAACTTCAAAACTATTTACTGGATAGGACTGGGAATTTTTTCAATATTACTGTTTTACCAGCATACGATTGTAAAATACAACGATCTTCGTCGTGTAAACGTGGCATTCTTTACTCTTAACGGAATTGCCAGTGTTGTATTTTCTGTTTTTGCAATTACAGATTTGTTGCTATAACTCCGTAACGCTTGCTCTCTTTGCTTTTTGGATCGAATCGTTAACAGCCTGATCAAAAATCAACTTATCGATAGGATGAAACTCGAAAGTAATAGGAGTATAAAAAATCGGAAGACCGCCCAGAATCGCCTCGGCATCTGCATTTTGAAGGCGTTTCGCATCTTTTTCGGTGGTAACTATAATTTTTCGTTTCGTAGGCAAAGTATTATACCTGTCCTTTAAAATCAGCAGATCCTTTTGAGTAAATGAATGATGATCAGGAAACTCCATCAGCTCCAGGTCAGTGCAATACTTTCGCAGGTATTCTTCCATTGGCCCGGGATTGCCGATACCGGTAAGCATAATTATGGAATAAACATTTTCAGTTTTGGCTGAATGATCGCATTTATTGAGATACAAAGGTTTGAACGGAAGATAATTGATATACGAAAAACATATCAGCTGACCTGGAAAAGGTTTAATTTCTTCGATAAGTTGCTTGCGCACAATAGGCGAAAAAATTCGTGGTGTTTTTGTAACAACAATAATATCAGCACGTTTACGACCCGATATATATTCGCGTAACTTACCGAAGGGCAACATCCAGTCTTTGGTAAAAAGTTTGAAATAATCGGTTACCAGAATCGACAATTCCGGTTTCACATATCGGTGTTGAAAGGCATCGTCGAGAATAACCACTTCAAGATCAGGCACATCTACGATTAGATTATGTATTCCCTGTTTCCGGCGTTCGCTCACGGCTACTTTTACCGCTCCGAATTTCTGATGGTATTGCAAAGGTTCATCGCCAAGTGTATCAACTGTTTCGTTTTCACCTGCAAGGCGGTATCCTTTTGTTTTTCTTTTGTAGCCACGGCTCAGGGTAGCGATATTCTTTTTATCACTCAGCAAACGGATAATATATTCGACCATAGGAGTTTTTCCGGAGCCCCCGGCTATCAGGTTTCCGACAGCAATAACCGGAAAGTCGAATTTAAACGAAGTAAGTATTTTGAAATCAAATAGTATATTACGGATTTTTGTAATTATACCGTAAAGTATTGCGAGAGGGAAAAGTAAAAATCTGAATGCTTCCATGTGATAAAGATACAAACAAATTTATATGGGATACACAAACATTCGTTAAAGAAATATTATCTCTAACCTTATATTTCAGCAGCAGTACTGCAAAATCAATAGAAATATCATAATTTTTCGTTGCTTTTCAATTTTTAAGGATAAAATGAAGTTGCTTTTTAGTAATTTTACGTGTTAACAAAACCATCACAAAAAGTATGATATTATCCGAAATCACATCCTTCCTGAACGCAGAAATTCCATTAGCACTTCAGGAAAGTTATGACAATTGCGGTTTGCTGATCGGCGACTCAAGCTCCGAAATTACCGGGGCTCTGGTTTGTCTCGATCTTACCGAAGATGTTATGAACGAGGCCATTAAAAAAAACTGCAACCTGATTATCTCGCATCATCCGCTTATTTTTTCGGGTTTAAAAAGTCTTACAGGCCGCAATGATACCGAACGCCTTGTAGTACGAGCAATTAGCGAAAAAATTGCCATATATGCACTTCATACCAATCTCGACAACCATTATGAAGGAGTGAACCGCTTGCTTTGCGAAAAACTTGGAATCGAAAATGCAGTGATTCTGAAACCGGTGAGCGATACATTGCGTAAACTGGTTACGTTTTGTCCGGTATCATATGCCGAAAAAGTACGCGAATCAATTTTTAATGCCGGTGCCGGCCATATAGGGAATTATGATCATTGCAGCTTCAATACGACAGGTAACGGAACCTTCAGGGCTTTGGCAGGAGCTGAACCCTTTGTTGGCGAACCCGGAAAGTTGCATACAGAACCGGAGCTGCGTATTGAAACCATATTTCCTTCTTTTCTCGAAAACACTGTGATTGCAGCTTTAAAAAAAGCACACCCTTACGAAGAAGTTGCTTTCGATATTTATCCCTTGACTAATCTACATCAGCGGATTGGAGCGGGCATGACAGGCACTTTGCCTCAAGCTATAGCCGCCGAAGATTTTTTACGCCAGGTAAAAGAAATACTAAACATCGGGTGCATCAGGCACACCACATTAAAAAATAAAAAAATAAAAAAAATTGCTCTCTGCGGAGGCTCTGGCAACTTCCTGATAAAAGATGCAATATCCTGTGGAGCTGATATTTATATGACCGGAGACATTAAATATCATGACTTTTTTATCCCTGAAAACAAAATGATTTTGGCTGACATCGGGCATTACGAAAGTGAACAATTCACAAAAGAACTGATATATACCTTATTAAAGAAAAAATTTACTACTTTTGCACTCTTTATTTCCGAAACCAATACCAATCCGGTTAATTATTTGTAAATCAACATCAAACATCATAATCTGCTATGGCAAAAAGTGTTGCTAAACCTGCTGAAACACGCGGTGAAGATATCAATAAGGCTACAAATGCTATCGAAACGAGCGAAACTGTTGAAAATCCAGCTTCCGACAGTCCGGTAAAAGATGAAACTGAAATATCGATTGAAAAAAAACTCATCGCCTTATATACCCTTCAGCAAAATGATTCGAAAATCGACCGAATAAAAATTGTTCGCGGCGAATTACCTCTTGAAGTGGAAGACCTTGAAGATGACGTTGCAGGTCTCGAAACCCGCATCGACAATTACATTCAGGAAATTGAAATGCTGGAAAAACAGGTTTCGGATAAAAACCAGGCTATAAAAGAAAGCCAGGTGCTTATAAAACGTTACGAAGAGCAGCAGAACAATGTAAGGAACAACCGCGAATACGATGCACTTACCAAAGAAGTTGAATTCCAGAGCCTCGAAATTCAATTATCAGAGAAACGGATCCGCGAATTTACCGCTCAGCTTGTTATGCGTAAGGAAGAAATTGAAAGCGCACAGCTCGAATTAAGCGATCGCCGCAACGACCTTGAAGCTAAACGCAGTGAACTTACTGATATAGTTGCCGAAACCGAACTCGAAGAAAAAGAACTTATAAACAAATCGGATCAACAGCAACGGCTTATAGAGGACAGACTTTTAGTAGCTTACAAACGTATCCGCAAAAATGCACGTAATGGTTTGGCCGTGGTTCCGGTTGAACGCGATGCATGTGGAGGATGTTTCAGCTATATTCCACCACAACGCCAGCTTGATATTAAGCTGCATAAAAAAATTATCGTTTGCGAATTCTGCGGACGAATCCTCGTTGACAAAGAACTGGCTGATTCGCTTAACTAATCAAAAGATACAACAAAATATAAGAGCCGTAGAGAAATTTTCACGGCTCTTTTTTTATTCCTGCAACCTGCGTTTGCATGTTAATAATTCTGATTTTTGTAACACTATTACTAATATTTACTTTTCCACTCACCGAATGAAGCTTTTCCTGATTTTCTGTTTCATCCTTTCCGCCTCATTGGTTGCAGAGGCTTCATTTACATTTAATGAAAACAGCAAACAGGCATATACGGATGTGATGTGCTTCAGGTTCAGCCAGGCAGAAGCAAGATTGCAGGCTGAGAAAAGGCTTAACACCGGTAACCAGGTTCCTTATCTTATTGAGAATTATATCGATTTCCTAAAAGTTATGATCGGTGAGGAAGAGAAAGATTTCATCAGGCTGAAAAATAACAAGGATTACCGATTGCAGAAACTAGCATTCAGCGGGAATGAATCTCCATGGTTTTTGTACAGCCAATCAGTAATTTATCTGCAATCGGGAATGGCCCGCGTGAAATTCGGCGAGTACATGAATGCTGGTATGGATATTAACCGGGCTTACCGCCTGCTTATTGAAAACCAGCGTAAATTCCCTGATTTTGTGATGAATAAAGCGGGTCTCGGCATACTGCATTCACTCATCGGAACTGTTCCCGACAAATACCGCTGGGCTGTGCGTTCGCTCAATTTTGAAGGAACTATCCCACAAGGAAATGCCGAAATAAAGGAAGCTTACAGGCAGGTTGCGGCCGATCCTCAGCTTCATTTTCTGCTTCCCGAAACAGCATTTCTGCTTTCGTTTGTCACTCTGAATCTTTCGGCTGATCTACCGGCAGCTATGGCTTTGGCCGAAAAATTTGACAGTCCGCCCCTTGCAGCACTTTTAAAGGAAAGTCCGCTTTTAGTTTATGCTCTTGCCACCATTTACAGCAGAGCCGGCGAAAACGACAAAACAATCCGCCTGCTAACCGGAAGGCCGCATTCATCTGACAGGTATTTATTCTGTTACCTCGATTATATGCTAGGTGTTGCCCGACTTAACCGGCTCGATAAAGATGCATGTTATCCGCTTCTTGGTTTCCTGGGAAATTTCAAAGGGAAAAATTATATCCGCTCAGCATACATGCATCTGGCCTGGTATTACCTCATCCAAAACGATATGAAACAATACAATTTTTACATCGAACGCATTTCGTTAAGAGGTAATAATCAGGTGGACAACGATCTTGAAGCTTTAACTTTTGCATCAAAAAACAGCCAGCCCGACCTTACTTTATTAAAAGCACGACTGCTATTTGATGGCGGATATTATGAAAGAGCCATTTCTGAACTCGAAGGATATTCGTCAACTGAGGCAAAAAACAGCCTGGAATATACCTACCGCCTCGGACGTATTTATCACAACCAGAAAAAAATAGAAGAAGCCATCAAATATTATAAAGCTACCATTAAGGATGGCGAAAAACTACCCAATTACTACGCAGCCAATTCAGCACTTCAACTTGGATTGATTTACGAAAAGAGGAAAGAAAATGCCCAGGCAAAGTTATACTTTTCAAAAGTTCTGGATATGGATTTTGACGAATATCAGTTCAGTATAAAGAATAAAGCGCAGGCAGGAATGAACAGGATTAAGAATAGAAGGATGTAGGGCCTGAACTCTTCAAACCCTTTCAAACAATTCAAAACCCTTCAAACGTGTGCAACGCAATCCCCTATCCTTTCCCAGGTTTAAACCCTGATACCTTCAGTATTTCCTGCGCATCGGTATTTTCCATAAGTTGTTTAAGGGTAACATTATCAGCTTTCTGCATATATGCCCTTACAATCTGCCAACCTATATATTCGCCGAGTCTTCCGGGCGATTCGGCAGCAAAACCGGCCGAAAACGGCGCATCAGTCATCAGTTTCGAAACGCCTTGCGGATTGGATGAAAAAAGCAATTGCTGCCCGATAATAAAAGCCCATATTTCTCTTTCGTGGCTGCGGCTCCAGGCAAGCTGATCCGTTGTATAGCCGATTTTAAATTCGTCCTTCACATCAGGAAGAGTAACATCCAGAAAATAGAGTGCCTTTCCGGCCAAAACCATCTGATCGAGGAGTGAGTTGCGGCTTTCGTCGACACGGATTATATTATCGGATACAGCCAGCATACACCGTGGCAGAATGTGATCTTTTGTAAACCTATTGATTTTATATTTCGGCAGACCCGCTTTCAGATACGCATCCACATCAGCACCGAGGAAAATATCGAGCCCTATAGCCATGGCCGTATCCATAAAATACACCGGATTTTCAATATCAAGTCCTGAAACATAGGTGTAAACAACTGGAAATGTTTTTCCGGGATATGCTTGCAGGTACCTGTCGAATGCATTATTCAGATCGTTGGCCAGAAACGATACATCCGGATACTTATTCATTGAAAGAATGTATAACTCTTTGATATTAGGATCATTCAGAAAATTATATATTCGAAGGATATTCATCGTATCCTGCCATTCGTTACCGAGGAAAAAGGAATAATCCTTACTTAATGATGCAATCCCTTGTCGCAGGTTGTTTTTATCGAGAGCAAACAGCGCTTTTTCGTAACGTTTTATCACAATTTCGCCTTCCGCAACACTTCCCTTTCCTTCGGGTTGAGACGGCATGGCGACTTCAGAATTTTTGCTGTTGCAGGCCAGCAGGGCAAAAAGGAGTATAAAGGAACTACCAATGGCTAATCGATTCAGCAAAGTTTTATTCATATTCGGGATTTGTTATAACAACCAATAGAACGACCGAAGTTAAGGGTTAGTATTTATTCGTTTATTTTTGAAAAATATGGATTAAACCTGAACTTCTAATCAGCACTATTCATAAGCATCGCGACCTTTGCTCCTTTATTGCGTCTTATGCCTCTGGCTTGGCCGGTTTGTGGTATAAATAAAAAAGAAGGATTTAACCGCAAGGTCGAAAAGTTATTGTATAGAACGTAAAGGGCATGTTTTTGAATTTTACAGGCTAAAAAACTCAACTTAATATCAGCGTATTGAACCTTGGTTTTTTTCGTGACTTTGTGGCGTTTTTTTTCAATGCCAGCAAGACTCAAATGGCTCAATGGGTTCGCTAAATTTGCAAATAATTCAGGTTAAGAAATAAGTTTAACGCTGATTTGGCAGTCGCAAAGTTTTTTGCACGATATTTGTATCCTTATACGTCAAACTTTATACAATCGTTATGAAAACCAAAATTACTTTAGTATTACTTTTATCCTTAGTTACTTACGCGGCCAACGCACAATATCCTCCTTATTATTTCGGATTAAAAGCGGCTCCGCAAATAAGCTGGATGAAGCCTGATGTTGACGATTACGACAGCGACGGCATAAAACCGGGATTTTCCTGGGGATTTATCGCTGAATTTAATTTTACCGAAAACCATTGTTTTGCTACCGGATTTAATATGCTCTTTAACGGAGGGAATCTTAAATTTCCGGCTACAGTGGGTGGCGTAGCAGGTTCAATGAGCAGAGAGTATTTTTTAAAATACGTCGAGGTTCCGTTATCATTGAAAATGCGCACTAATGACATGGGCAACATGAGGTATTTCGGACGCATCGGACTGGGAACAGCATTTAAAATAGGCTCTAAAAAAATTGACGAATTCACACCTGTAACCGGATCAGTAGTTACCAGCGACAAGTCCAATTACAATGACATTGCTTTTATACGCGAATCGCTTATTGTTGGTTTAGGTGCTGAATACAAAATAAAAGAAGGCCCGAAATTGGGAGTTGAACTTGTGTTTAACAATGGATTTACTAACATCCTCACCGGGAAAAATACATCCACCTCTGTGGAGGAAAAAGCAAAGCCCAATTCCTTCGAACTGGCATTCTCGGTATTGTTTTAAAAAAATAATATATTTTTCGTTTTTAAGCCCGGGTATTCATCCGGGCTTTATTTTTGTACAAAAGTTACACCATGCGCATTGCTCTTGCCCAGTTGAATTACATAATAGGCGATTTTGATCTGAATACGTCAAAAATAGTTGAAACTATTGAAACATGCCGACAGCAGGGCGCTGATATAGTGGTATTTGCCGAATTATCAGTTTGCGGGTATCCGCCCCGCGATTTCCTGGAGTTTGACGATTTTATTGATAAAAGCTACCAGTCCATTGATACCATAGCCGCTCATTGCAACGGAATTGCTGCCATTGTTGGCGCTCCCTCACGAAACCCGGATATTAAAGGTAAAAACCTGTTTAACTCAGCATGGCTGCTGGCGGATGGCAAAGTACAAGCGCTTGCTCACAAAGCCTTGTTGCCGACGTATGATATTTTTGACGAGTACCGCTATTTCGAACCCAGCCGCCAGTTCGATTGCATAATATATAAAGGAGTAAAAATTGCTTTAACCATTTGCGAAGACATATGGAACCTGGTTCCCGATCCTTTGTATGTGGCCAGCCCGATGGATGTGTTACACGCGCAGGATCCTGATATTATGATAAATATTGCGGCTTCTCCTTTTAATTACGATCAGCAGGAATCACGGCTCGGAATACTGCGCACTAACACCGCGCAATACCACATTCCGTTGGTGTATGTAAATCAGGAGGGAGCCCAGACGGAATTGCTGTTCGACGGCAACTCCTGTGTGCTCGACAGCGATGGCAACACCATTGCAAGCTGTAAAGCTTTCGCTGAAGGTATTTGCCTGGTTGATTTCGATACCAAAGCCAAAACTATACGATCGGAATTTCCTGTTCCAAAAGTGGAGACCACTAAAACGGCCTTGATCCACGATGCGCTTGTAATGGGCATACACGATTATTTTGCAAAAATGGGTTTCACAAAAGCAATCCTTGGTCTGTCAGGTGGTATTGATTCGGCGGTAACTCTTGCCCTGGCTGCCGAAGCCCTTGGCAACGAAAATGTATATGCTGTGTTGCTGCCTTCGGAATTCTCGAGTGGCCATTCGGTTGACGATGCTGTAACTTTGGCCGTGAATTTAAACTGCAAATACGATACAATCAGCATTAAAGATGGTTACACTTCGATACTCGGATCGTTGCAGCCTTACTTTAAAGAGCTGCCTTTCAACGTGGCCGAGGAAAACATACAGGCAAGGGTGCGTGCTGTGCTGCTGATGGGGCTGGCCAATAAATTCGGGTATATTTTGCTGAATACCTCGAATAAAAGTGAGGCTGCCGTGGGTTACGGAACGTTATACGGCGATATGTGCGGCGGCATTTCGGTGCTGGGCGATGTGTATAAAACCGAAGTGTATGAACTGGCATATTACATAAACCGTGAGCGGGAAATTATCCCTGTAAACAGCATTTTAAAACCTCCATCGGCTGAGCTTCGGCCTGGACAAAAGGACAGCGACTCACTTCCGGAATACGATATTTTAGATAAGATACTATACAACTATATTGAATTGCGCCAAAGTCCTGCCGACCTTATAGCTTCCGGTTTCGATGAAGCCATGGTGAAACGTGTATTGCGCATGGTAAATATGAATGAATGGAAACGACATCAAACAGCTCCGATACTGCGGGTTTCGCCCAAAGCTTTCGGGCAGGGACGGAGGATGCCGATAGTAGGAAGGTATTTGTCGTAAGGGGAAATTAGCTTTTTACACAAATCGACGGCAGGATTAAACCTGTATTTATTGAAAGGGATAATGATAGCGGTGGTTTTTTGAGTGAAATTCCTAAAATACGGCATTGAGATAGCATAAAATAGCCATGGTTGGATTTAAACACCAAGGATTATTCCATAATAACTCTTGAACCACTGATCAAATTAATTCAAAAACATGAGCTGGAAGACAATATTTACATTGAATCAAGGAGCGCTGAATTTCTGACAATATTGAAAGCTAAAGCGCCAGGCTGTAAACTCTTCATATATCCAGTGTCATTTGAATCAGGACTGGAGCAGGCTTTGTCTTTAGGTTTATTCGGTATCACAATCTCCACGCGCGACATTACCATTGATCAAATAAAAATTGCACATGAAAACAATTTAATGGTTGCACTATGGAATGTACATACTGAATCGGATCATATTGAGGTAATCAATAAAAATCCGGATGTTATACAAACTGGCAATGTGAAAACCTGGTTAAACTCATTAAATAGCGCTTCCCATGTTACAATATCTGTTCGACAGAATAATAAAGAAGAGTTCTGAGTAAATTGTATTGGTGCCAAAATAAAAAAGAATGACCTGAATTATGCCCAAGTCATTCTTTTTTTGAATTCATCTCATTGCAAACAATACAGCATGATAGGGACAAAATAATTTGTCACTATCAAAACTGAGCTTACATATTAATCGCTTCTACCGATTTAATTTCGGGCAGAGCTTTACGCATAGCATCTTCAACACCACTCTTTAAAGTCATCCGGCTGAAAGGGCATGATCCGCATGCTCCATGCAATTCGACATTTACCACGTTTTCGTTTGTAAGTTCCACAAAACTGATATCGCCTCCGTCAGCTTGCAGGTATGGACGGATCTGTTCGATAACATTGCGTACTTTGGTTTCTAATTCTGACATGTTTTTTGTTTTTGTTAGTTGATTGTATGTTATCTGTCAGTTCGGACAGATATTGAAATTTCTCAGGACTTCATTTCAACAACCTGTGTCGGGTCGATGGTTGCATTACGGATGGCAATTTGTTGCGCCACTGATTCCGCTAACTGACGGAATGCCAATGCAACAGGTGATGAATCGTCTTGTGTAGCAACAGGGCTACCGCTGTCGCCCGATTCGCAGATGCTTTGCACCAACGGAATCTGACCCAGCAACGGAACACCAATTTCCTCGGCAAAACGCTTGCCGCCTTCTTTGCCAAAGATATAATACTTGTTTTCGGGTAATTCGGCAGGCGTAAACCAGGCCATATTTTCAACCAGACCCAGCACCGGTACTTTAATACTATCGGTAGTAAACATATTATAGGCTTTGCGGGCATCGGCAAGCGCCACTTCCTGTGGCGTAGTAACAATAGCTGCTCCTGTAACCGGCACCGTTTGAACCAGGGTAAGATGTATATCGCCGGTTCCGGGTGGCATATCAATTACAAGGTAATCGAGTTCGCCCCAGTCGCCACCGGTAAGCATTTGTGTGAGGTAGTTCGAAGCCATGGGGCCACGCCATACGAGTGCTTTGTTAGGATCAACAAAAAAGCCGATCGAAAGAAGTTTAATTCCGTATTTCTCGATAGGTTCGAGAATAGTACGACCGTCTTCCTCGCGGGCATTCGGACGGGCATTCACCAGGTCGAACATCAGCGGAACCGAAGGACCGTAAATATCGGCATCGAGTAATCCCACTTTGGCGCCGAGTTTTGCTAAAGCCACTGCCAGGTTAGCCGAAACGGTAGATTTTCCAACACCACCTTTACCAGAAACAACAGCAATAATATTTTTAACGCCTTTCAGCATGGCATCATCATTCTTGCGACGGCTTGTTGTGCGCGAAGTCATATCAATGATTACTTCAGCATAAGGATCAACCCGCGACTGAATTGCCGAGACACAATCATTCTTCATTTTTTCCTTCATCGGGCAGGCCGGTGTTGTTAAAACGAGTTTGAAACTGACTTTGTTACCATCAATTTCAATATCTTCAATCATGCCAAGTGAAATCAGATCTTTATGTAAATCAGGATCGTGTACTGTTTTTAAAGCGTTGATTATCTGATCTTTGTTCATCTCAATTTACTTTATTCTTATTTTTATTTAGAATGTGTAAAGATAGACTAATTAATGATACTAAAGATTGCTATTTAATTTAAGTACCAGGTTTCTTAAATCATTATTTACATAAGTGGATAATTTGTATAAAAAAGTATCCCCTCCGGTTTACGTAACACCAAAGGGGATACATATTTGAATCATGATCATAAATCCATGAATCATTTTATCTGACAAACAATAGCTCCCGGTATTTGGGAAGTGGCCATTTTTCGTTATCAACAATTAGTTCAAGTTTATCGATATGGTATCGGATTTCGTCGAAAAACGGAAAAATTTCGGTTGCATAAGCCAGCGCTTTTTCGCGGGCATCCTCCAGAGTGTTGGCCAGCTTGCGTGCTTCAATCATAGCGCTTACTTTAGTTTCAACAATTTCGATGTGCTCTGAAATATCCTTGATCAGTTTTAACCTGCGGGCTGCCAGAACCTGATAATCTGCATCATTGTAAAGATTTTTCAAGCCTTGTGTGCTGCTTATCAGCATTGCCTGGTATTCAATTACTGTCGGTAAAATATGATTCATAACCAGATCGCTTAAAACCCTTGCCTCAATCTGTACTTTTTTCGAGTACAATTCATGACGAACTTCGGTTCTGGCTTCCATTTCTATATCGGTATAAACGTTGGCTTTTTTGAAGAGTTCGCGCGATTGAGGAGTCAAATATGCGTCATACATAAGCGGAACTATGGCTTCACAATCGAGACCACGTTTGGCTGCTTCTTCTTTCCATTCATCGCTGTACCCATTACCATCAAAACGGATGGGTTTCGATTTTTTGATCAAACGCCTCAGCACCTGCAAAATAGCTTCGTCCTTTTTAACACCTTTTTCTATAATTGCATCTACCTCTGCTTTAAACTCAACAAGCTGAACAGCCAAAGCCGTATTGAGCGGAATCATAGCCGAAGCACAGTTAGCGGAAGAACCCACAGCACGAAACTCAAAACGGTTGCCCGTGAATGCAAAAGGTGAAGTCCGGTTTCGGTCGGTATTGTCGAGTAAAATCTCAGGGATTTTTCCGATATCAAGTTTGATAGCAGTTTTTTCTTCGGGCGACATTTTTTCGTCGGTTACCCTTGTTTCAATTTCATCAAGCATTCGGGTTAACTGCTGTCCGAGAAATGCGGAGATAATTGCCGGCGGTGCTTCGTTAGCTCCTAACCTGTGCTGGTTGCCGGGCGAAGCAATGGATGCTTTGAGCAAAGCATTGTGCTTATGAACTGCAGCTAAAGTATTAATAAGGAAAGTAAGGAATTGCAGGTTCAACCTGGGGGTTTTGCCGGGCGAAAGCAAATTTACACCGGTATTGGTTGACACCGACCAGTTATTGTGTTTTCCTGAACCATTGATCCCTGAAAACGGTTTTTCGTGCAGTAATACTTTGAAACGATGGCGTATAGCAACTTTTCGCATAATCATCATTACCAGAAGGTTATGATCATTAGCCAGGTTTGTTTCTTCGTAAACAGGAGCCAGCTCATACTGGTTGGGAGCAACTTCATTGTGACGTGTCTTTAAAGGAATACCAAGCTTATACGATTCAAATTCAAGCTCTTTCATAAATGCCAGTACACGACTCGGAATTTGTCCGAAATACTGATCCTCGAGTTGCTGGTTTTTAGCCGAAGCATGACCAAGTAATGTACGGTCAGTTAAAACTAAATCGGGGCGGGCATTAAACACAGCTTCGTCAACCAGGAAATACTCCTGCTCCCACCCTAAATTACTGTTAACGCGTGTTACATCTTTATCAAAATACTGGCAAACATCCACCGCCGCTTTATCGAGGAAATGAAGTGCTTTTAAAAGCGGCGTTTTGTAATCAAGAGCCTCACCTGTGTATGAAATAAAAATTGTAGGAATAATAAGTGTGCCTTCGAGCACAAATGCCGGCGACGACGGGTCCCACGCCGTATAGCCACGGGCTTCGAATGTATTTCGAATTCCACCACTCGGGAAACTCGATGCGTCAGGTTCCTGCTGAACAAGCAATTCGCCTGAGAAAACCTCAATTGCCGATCCTCGACCGGTTGGCGAAGTAAATGTGTCGTGCTTTTCGGCTGTGCTTTCGGTAAGAGGCTGAAACCAGTGTGTGTAATGCGTGGCTCCCAGACTCATAGCCCAGGTTTTCATACCCAGAGCTATCTGGTCAGCCAATTTAAGCTCGATACGTGTACCCAGATCGATTGCCGCTACAACACTTCTAAATGCATCTTTGGGTAGATATTTCTCCATTTTTTCCCTATCGAATACATACATCCCGTAATAGTCAGAAATTTTATCACCGGGAGGCGTTACCTGCACCGGTTTCCTTTTAAGCGCATCGCCTAAAGCTTTAAATCGTAAAGTTGCCATAAAATAGTTTTTTTATAATTAGAGCGCAAAAATAGTATTTATTTTACTATACCCCCCTTTTTTTATTCTATTATTTACATTTATTATCGTTTATTCAAATATAACCCCCATTTTTTACATCACATAATATTATAATTGGCTTTTTTTTCAAATTTGACATATCTTTAACTTTCAAATTTCAAACAGATTTTTAAAAACAAAATTCAAGTCATTTTTACTGTTTTAAAAAAATACTGACTTCAGACTATTTTAAAATTTAAGTCAGGCAATCCGAAATTTAAAACAAGAAATCAGATCCATTAAAAAATGCGCTAAGCATTATTTACTATCTTTAGTTGCCTATAAATTACAAAACATGAAAATTTATTGCGGTTTACCATCCATTCCGGCATTGGCCTTGTTACTTGTTTTGGGATTTACTTAGCGGAGGAATTGCTATAGCTGTTACTGAAACCAGCAACAAATTCCAATTGCTTGGAATTGCGCGGTCAGTTGCTGCGAGCTATGGTTATGTGTTAAAACCCGAAAAAGAAAATCATGAATTCACCTATAATCCTGGTATTCCTTACACCGGAAGTATTTTTGCAAATCAAAAAAAGGATATCAATTAGGGAATAACTTCGGTTATCTCAATCGAACAGATCAGGCAATTTTATATAACTAATCGCAAAAGCCTCCGTTTAAAAGGTTTTAATTTTGATGAATTCTTTTGGTTTGAAACCTGAATCGGATTAAGTTTTCTCTCATACCTTTTAAATATTCACTGTTATCCGGTTAAAACCATCACAACTTCAGGTCTTCCGAAGGATCCCAAAAAATATCTTTAAAATTAATGATCTGATCCTTCTCTACCATTATACCTTCACTCTCGAGTAGTTGCTGCATGGTATCCTGACCGCCAAAATGAAATTTACCTGTGAGCAGGCCATTTCGGTTAACAACCCTGTGTGCCGGAATGTGCTGTAACATTTGATGTGACGCATTCATTGCCCAGCCAACCATCCGCGACGACCCGCCTGTGCCAAGATAACGTGCGATGGCACCATAGGAAGTTGCCCTCCCATAAGGAATCAATTCGACTACAGCATATACTTTTTGGAAAAATGAAATATCCTCTGGCATAGAATTTTCTTTTACAAATGGATTCTCATTGCAATAAGCAGAACTTGATTCAGCAAAAATGCAGATTATTCCTCTTTAAGCCTGAATCTCAGGTATTTGATAGTGAATCCCTGCGCTAACCAGATTTTCTCATAGTGAGTTTGTACATCTACTACATCCTTTATTTCAGGATCAGAGGGATTGGCATAAAGGTTACTATTGGAATAAAGGAGTTCGTGACCGCTTTCGTTGATAACATCGAGGGTGTAGGTATAAAACAGATCACTATCGGTTTTCAGGTGTATGATTCCACCTGGTTTAAGCAATTTCCGGTATCTGTTAATAAATTCAGGTGACGTAAAGCGCTTGCTGTGGCGAGGACTGTTTGGCTGAGGCTCGGGAAATGTTATCCATATTTCATCTACTTCATCGGGGCCAAAAACCATGCAGATGTTTTCGGCGCGTATGCGGACAAACGCTACATTTTCCCGTTGTTCCTCAGTGCTGGTTTTGGCTCCACGCCACATCCTAGCGCCTTTTTTATCGATACCGATAAAATTGCGTTGGGGATACTTGTCCGAAAGATCAACGGTATATTCACCTTTGCCACAACCCATCTCAATAATAACAGGGTTGTTGTTACCGAAGAAATCTGAATTCCATTTCGCGCGGATCGAAAATCCGGCAGCGAGCTCTTCCCATTCGGGTTGAAAGAAATGATTAAAAGTTGCATTTTCAGCAAAACGCTGAAGTTTCCTCTTTGCCAAGGGTAAAGTATTTTAGTAAAAATCTATTTTGAAAAAGATCCGTGCCAGAAAGCAGTATCTATAATTAACTTCTGTTTTTTTTTAGAATCCAGGAGGAAGAAAACCCTGCTTTTTTTATCTCGCCAAGCCCGTTTTTTGCATCGGATAAATTACTGAACCCATTCATGCTCACAACGTAAAGTCCACCCGCGGTAGTATCCACAACAGCAGCCGGATAACCCTGCTCCTGTAACATGGCTATAAGTTTGAGCGCATTATTATGATCGCGGAAAGCACCTCCTATGATGTGATAATTCAAATTTTCGGATACGGATTCTGTTTTAATACCATGAGCAGTATCAGCAATAGTGATATCATATTTTGCTAATTCGGCATACGAAACCATGCCGGGATCGAACGAAATATTTTCGCCGGCTATAAAAGCTGCCGGCACTTGAGCGATTTCCGAAGTGGTGGTGGTAGTGTTTTCGCGGGGAGTAGTAATTTTAACCTGCACTGTTTTGCCAGGAGTGGATCTCATCCACGAGTACATACCAGTGTAGTTATGAACGTAATTTTCGACGACATTACCATTGAATGTTCCCCAAACAGTAAAAGCTATAAAAGGTGCCAGTACTGCAGCCCATTTTAATGATTCAGGTATCAAACGGTGAAGATTTCTGGTTTTGGCAGAGTGCTTCAGTGGTTGAATATCCTGAATAATAATATTTTCGGGTTCGTTAGTCTTTGCTTTAAATACAGTAAGCCCGAATGAATCGGCATTAAAATTAACCAGTTTTGAAGGGATAAACTCCAAATTACCCGAACCATTAAGCAGGATTTCACCTATGCCTTCGAGGGTAACTTTATCGTTATTATTCAACTCACGCCAGGATTTTTCAACCCATTGCCGGATTTCGAAAATAGCATCGCGATAGGTTATATTTTCAGTTGTTGCAATATAATTTGCAAGTAACCCATCGTTACCAGCCAGCCCTGCATTAAATGCAATACTGCCCGAAGGAGGGAAAAACTCGTGAGTGGTATGTAAAATCGTGGCTGGATTATAGGCCTTGATGAAACCGCCTATTCCCGGAACTATCACACATTCATGGTGATAAAGTAAATCAGCTATATGCCGTGCTATCATTAAATTTTTTTACTTTTTAATGTGCTAAGATAGTACAATCATAATTGAAATATCAAGCATTGTTAGTAAGTTTCAGCAAATCCTCGGGAGTATCAATGCCAACCGTCTCAATTTCAGTGATAGCGGTATAAATGCTGTAACCATGATATTGCCAACGTAATTGTTCGAGTGATTCGGCAATCTCGCATGAAGCAGCCGGAAGAGAAAGAATTGATTTCAGTACTTCTGCACGGAATGCATACAATCCGATATGCCTGTAAAAATTGTGGCTGTCTGTCCAGTTTTCCTGTGGCACTCCGCGTAAAAACGGAATCGGTGATCTGCTGAAATACAATGCTTTCCCAGAATGATCAACTACTACTTTCACTATATTAATATTAAATATATCCTCATTATCAGTTATTTGCCTGATCAAGGTGCCAATCTTAATTTCTTTATTTGCAAATAATGAAACTGCCAGATCAATCTGCGAAGGTTCAATAAATGGTTCATCACCCTGAATATTCACTATTACATCAAACTGATTTTCGCTTTCAGAGGCAATAAGTTTATCAACCACCTCACCAATGCGCGAAGTACCTGAAACATGATTTTCAGAAGTCATTATTACTTCACCCTTGCAATCGCGAACATGGTTATAAATGCGTTCATCGTCAGTTGCTACAATTACTTTATTTAAAGCGGTACTTTTTAATGCTTGCTCATATACACGCATTATCATGCTTTTTCCGCCGATCATCACGAGAGGCTTACCTGGAAACCGGCTCGAAGCATAACGGGCCGGAATAATACCTAAAGAGCGTAAGGACATATATAATGTATATTCTGAATAAGCTACTTAAAGAAACCGCAGATGTTACAAGCGCGTAGATGCATATAATTTTCGGCATTCATGCTAAAAATAACATCATTACCAAAGAAAACGTTAGTACGAACGGGCAAAAATTACTCGTTGTTTCGACGGTTTTCCGGAAAAGATGCATTTGCCATCTTCCATTTTTCCATCAATAGGAATAAGGCGGATGGTAGCTTTGGTTTCATCTTTAATGCGTTGCTCAGTTTCGGAAGTGCCATCCCAGTGTGCTGAAATAAAACCACCTTTATCGTCGAGTATACGAATAAATTCTTCCCAGGTATCGGCAACAAAAGTGTTTGTTTCGCGGAAATCGTAAGCTTTCTGATACAGGTTTTCCTGAATGCTGTCGAGCAAATTACTGATTTTATGTTCAATATCAGTGATCTGGTAAACAGCTTTTTCGAGTGTATCGCGGCGGGCTACTTCCACTGTTCCATTTTCGAGATCGCGTGGGCCGATAGCTAAACGAACCGGGACGCCTTTGAACTCATATTCATTGAATTTCCAGCCGGGTTTCTGCGTATTCCGGTCGTCATACTTCACACTTATACCGAGGGCTTTAAGATTCTTTACAATCGGATTAACAGTTTCTGAAATGAGTGCAAGTTGCTCGTCGCTTTTATAAATTGGTATGATAACAACCTGAATAGGAGCCAGTTTAGGAGGCAGAACCAATCCATGATCATCGGAATGCGACATAATCAGTGCCCCCATTAAACGGGTTGATACACCCCAGGAAGTTGCCCACACGTAATCAAGTTTATTTTCCTTGCTAAGAAACTGAACATCGAAAGCCTTAGCAAAATTCTGCCCGAGGAAATGCGAAGTCCCGGCCTGTAATGCTTTACCATCCTGCATCAAAGCTTCGATGCAATAAGTTTCGACGGCGCCTGCAAAACGTTCGTTTGGCGATTTTACACCTTTCAGCACCGGCATTGCCATCCAGTTTTCGGCAAATGTGGCATAAACATTCATCATTTTTTCCGTCTCCTCAATAGCCTCGGCTTCTGTAGCATGAGCGGTATGTCCTTCCTGCCATAAAAATTCGGTTGTGCGCAGAAACAAGCGGGTACGCATTTCCCAGCGAACCACATTAGCCCATTGATTTACGAGTATGGGCAAATCGCGGTACGACTGAATCCAGGTGCGGTATGTATCCCATATAATGGTTTCGGATGTAGGACGAACAATAAGTTCTTCTTCCAATTTAGCATCAGGATCAACAATAACGCCTTTTCCGTCAGGTGAATTTTTTAACCTGTAATGTGTAACTACAGCACACTCTTTGGCAAAACCTTCCACATGAGAAGCTTCCTTACTAAAAAATGACTTTGGTATAAAAAGTGGGAAATATGCATTGCTGTGCCCTGTTTCCTTGAACATATCATCAAGTGCCCGCTGAATCTTCTCCCATATTGCATATCCATATGGTTTAATAACCATACAACCGCGTACTGCGGAGTTGTCGGCCAAATCAGCTTTGATTACCAGGTCGTTATACCATTGCGAATAATTCTCTTCTCTTGTAGTGAAATCTTTTGCCATTTTGTAAATTGTGGTATGATAATTGTGCTTTTCAGTGTGTTTATAGACTGCGAAATTACAAAAATTATCGCTCTGTAAGCACAAAACAAGCTTCTCGGCAAGCATTAACACGAAGGAGGTCATTATGAAATACTTTTTAATCATCGGCGCAACATTGTTAGCCTTCTCTGCCTGCACTACCCAATATCAGTCAGGCGGATATGACGACGTATATTACTCACCGAAACAACAACCGGAGAAAAAACAAATTCTGGTTGTAAAACCGGCTGAATCGGACATGTATGCACAAAACAATGAACAGCCCAGCAATCAGAGTTCCAACGCGAATAATACTTATTACGCTGACGAACAGGAATATGCTCCCGACACAATCGTTAACGAGAACATAACCTATGATACTGATGATTTTTATGATTATTCGTATGCAACCCGTATAAAAAGGTTCGGAGGGACTTATGTGACAGATAGCTACTACAGCGATTACTATACCAATCCCTACTGGTATGATACAAGTCCATGGAATTTCGGATTCAGTCTGAATTACGGTTATGGAGGCTATTACCCATATTATGGGTACGGATATTCCCCTTATTATGGTTCCTGGTATGATTCATGGTATGGATACCCGTATTACGGGTATGGATACGGTTATGGATATGGTTCCGGGTATGGTTACGGAAATAACGACTACTATTACGGATACAATAATGGATATTACGACGGATCAAACGGATATCCTTATTCTCCTTACAATAGTAATTCATCCTACTATGGTCATCGAGGATCCGTTGGTACCTCGGGAAGCACAGCACGTGGCGATATCAAATCATCAGTAGCGAGAGAAGAAAACGGTATTTCCTCAGGAAGAACCGGCACAGCAATAAATGACACTCGTGGCGCAGGATCAACCACTCCCAATGTACGATCAAGTCAGGTAACTGAAACCCGTGGCACAACTCAAATGGACGAAACTACTAGAGGACGAGTGAGCAGCGGTACAGCAATACCTCAGGATGCAAGGAATGGTTCAGGAGTAACTACTACAAATCCTAATGCCAGAGGTCAAAACACCGGGACAGTTACTAATGAGAATCGCAGCAACCAGCCCCGAACAACAACTCAGCGTCCGATTAATACTACTCAGCGTCCTGCTAATACCGGCACAGCGCAGCCACAACGGACATACCAATATTCTTCGCCTAACCGCAATACACAGAATGCCGGCAGTGAGAATAAGAGTAATGCTGCTAACAGCCGAAACACACAAACATACACTTCACCTGACTATAACCGACCACGTTCAGGACAGGAATATACATCTCCCAAATACAGGAATACACAACCTTCGGGCAGCGAACAAAATAATTCAAGAGTAACACCTCCGGCAAACAGGAACGCCCAGCCGGGCAATTCCAATCAACGGTATTCGCAACCTGATAACACAAAGTCGGGCAGTTCGCGTCCGAATGGAACTTATCAGGCTCCGCGGGACAACAATAATGCTCAACCTTCGCGTCCGGCGGCCAGTCCTTCACCACAACGCAACAGTTCATCTACACCAGAGCGATCGAATAGCAGCTATACCCCTTCAAAAAGCTCTGGCGGCAGCAGTACACCTGCCAGAAGTTCATCCAGCGGATCTAGCGGAAGCTATTCCCCTTCAAGAAGTTCCTCTTCCGGTTCAAGTAGTGGTTCGTCTTCGGGATCAAGTGGAGGTTCATCATCAGGATCAAGCCGCAACTCATCATCGGGATCGGGAGGACGCCGTTAAACTAACAACACCATTAGTAAATCACAGATATAGAACAGCCTGCAAACTTAATCGGTTCATTTGTACAATCAACCTTTAGATTGCAGGTTTTTTTACTGACTCATAATTTTACGACAATGAAAAAAATACTTTCGATTATACTAACCATTTTCGTTTCGATATCGCTTTTTGCGCAAAATGAAAACGATGCATTACGGTATTCATTAATCAACTACGGAGGCACTGCGCGCTTTTCAGGATTATCAGGTGCATATGGCGCAGTAGGTGCTGATTTCACTTCATTGAGCCAGAACCCGGCAGGAATTGGCTTATATCGCAAATCAGAGTTTGTCATCACACCTGTATTTTCATCAAATAATACGGATACGCGTTTCCTGGGGGAATTCAATACCGATCACAGAAATACTGCCTACCTTGGAAATGCAGGATATGTTTATTCCCAAAATCTGAATGGAAAAGCAGGACCTTTAGTACAAATACAATTTGGTTTTGGACTAAATATGATGACTATGTTCAGCAACAGGATGATCCTTTCGGGATTTAATAATGCAAATTCATTACTAACTACCTATGTTGACGATGTAAACTCTTCGGGAGCTGCACTTAAGGATTGGGATAATTTTGGTGTAGGGCTTGCTTATGATGCAAACCTTATATTCTACGATTCGTTAAATCAAAGATGGGCTGCTGATATGGAATATGGTGGTATTCAGCAAACCAAGAGTATTGAAACACGCGGAAGTACTAACGAAACCGTTCTCAGTGCCGGAGCCAATATTGCTGATAAACTTTTTCTGGGTATTACATTTGCTTTTCCTTATATAAGATATGAAGAAACAAGCAGACTTACCGAGGATGATACAGAAGACCTTAATAGTTATTATACTTCTTACGATCGGTTTGAGTATCTGAATACAAGAGGATCAGGGTTTAACTTTAAGGCAGGTTTTATTTATATGCCTGTTGAGTTTTTCAGAATTGGCGGTGCAATCCATACACCTACCAACTATTATAATATGAGTGACACCTACCACTCTGAAATAAACTCAAATTTTAGTGATGGAGTGTATTCAGAATACTCCCCGGATGGGTATTTTGATTATGAGTTAAAAACTCCGATGCGCGCTATCGGAAGTGTAGCGGTTTTATTAGGCAAATACGGTTTAATAAGCGCTGATTATGAGTATATTGATTATTCAACTGCAAGTCTGCGCTCCTTCGACTACAATTTTTTCAACGAAAACGATGCTATAAATACTGAATACACATCCGCTAATAATTTCAGGTTCGGTGGTGAACTCAAATATGGTATACTGGCTGTGCGAGGAGGATATAATATTTACGGCTCTCCTTTCCGTGATTTAGGTTCACTGGGCGAACGCACAGGCTATTCATTTGGATTGGGTGTCAGGGATAAAGCATATTTTATCGATTTTGCATACAACCACAGCAAAAGCGAAGGGAACTATTCCCTTTACAACATAGCACCGGTATCAGCGAATGAGATAAAAACCAATGCTTACAGCCTCACACTGGGATTCAGGTTTTAGCATGTCATTTCTTAAAAAAAATCAGGATAAAACCATATCCTGATTTTTTTGTTTATAGGGTACAACACATTTTTTATTTCCTGTTATTCCGGTATGCAACTCAATATTCCTGAAACTAAACAAAAACGCATCCTTATTGCCGGTGGTGGATTTGCTGGCCTTAAACTTGCCAGTAAACTTGCTGACAGCAATTTTCAGATAGTATTAATTGATAAAAATAACTTTCACCAGTTTCAACCCCTATTTTACCAGGTTGCAACGGCAGGTCTTGAGCCGAGTGCTATCTCGTTTCCATTACGGAAAATTTTTCAGAAATCTAAAAATGTATTTATCCGTGTAGCCGATATTCTCGGTATAGATACAGAAAACAAGGAAGTTATCACAACGCTCGGCAATATTACCTATGATATCCTGGTGTTGGCAATGGGAGTTGATACCAATTTTTTTGGAATGGATCTCATTGCTCAGAATGCCATACCGATGAAATCGGTGGCTGAAGCCTTAAGACTGCGAAACAACATACTTCAGAATTTTGAAGATGCACTCATTGAAACTGATGCCGAAAAGCAGCAGGCATTGTTGAATATTGTAGTTGTCGGAGGAGGCCCTACCGGTGTTGAAGTATCAGGAACCTTGGCCGAAATGAAGAAATTTATCCTGCCGAAAGACTATCCCGAATTGGATTTCGTTAAAATGAATATTTATCTGCTCGAAGCTGGAAGCCGCTTATTAGGCGGAATGACAGAACACTCAGCCGAAACAGCCGAAAAATACCTTCAGAAACTTGGAGTAAATGTGTTTTGTAGTGCCCAGGTGAGCGATTACGACGGTTTTAAAGTAAGTATTCACAATAAAATGCAGATACCTGCTAAAACATTGGTCTGGGCAGCCGGTGTTTCGGGTAAAAAATTGGAAGGCCTCAATCCTGATGTGTATGTAAGAGGGAACCGCATTAAAGTGAATGCATTTAACCAGGTTGAAGGCTATGACACAATTTATGCTCTTGGCGATAATGCTTTTATGACAGAAGCCAAGTATCCGGACGGACATCCACAAATGGCTCAACCAGCTATACAACAGGCTAAACTACTGGCTCGCAACCTGAAACGCCAGCAGGATAACATACCTATGAGCAAATATTCCTATTTCAATAAAGGATCAATGGCTACTATAGGACGCAATCAGGCGGTGGTAGAACTTCCTTTTATAAAGTTTTATGGCTTTTTTGCCTGGCTTACCTGGATGTTTGTTCATCTAATGGCTATAGTTGGAGTAAAAAACCGTTTACTTATTTTTATTAACTGGTTCTGGAATTACATTACCTATGACCAGTCGTTGAGGTTGATCATAAAGCCTGCGGGAAAAAAGGAAAATAGATGATGTGGGGATGTGAAAATTTGGAGATATGAGGATGTGAGAGTTTGAGAATTTGAGAATTTGGGGATGTGGGAAGTGAAAATCCGGAATTCATTTCGACCTGCAACCTATCAAAATCTATTATTTTTAAAAATATTGCAAAAAAAAGAGCCTTTCGACTCGTAAAACATTAAGTATCAAAAATATCGGGTAGTTGCATGCGCAGCTGAGTCATTTTTAAAATCTCACCGCGCTGGTAATCGTTAAATACGCTCCAGTTGGCAATTTCATCGAGTTTACGGAAACACCCAACACATTTCCCTTTATGATCAAGCGTACAAACGCCTTTGCACGGCGACTTTATTTCGTTATTATTTCCCACTTGTTTTTGTAACATAATTGTTTGTTAGCAGAGTAGAACGATTCATTTTATAAAAAGTTCACAAAGTAACATCAATTCCATAAAAGAAATTGATTTTTTTCAGCGATCTCGGATAAAGAGATGCGTATATCAATGGAATTGCCGTACTTTTAACCAACTATTTAAAACCCGATTATGCTTGTTAAAACATTCGGATGCGCTATACAAGGTATATCGGCCACTGTTATTACTATCGAAGTTAATGTCGACCAGGGAATTCAGTTCTCGATGGTTGGGCTGCCGGATAACGCTGTTAAAGAAAGTCATCAGCGGATTGAAGCGGCGCTGAGAAATATCGGGTATAAATTCCCAAGGCAAAAAATTATTATCAATATGGCTCCGGCTGATATCCGGAAAGAGGGTTCTTCGTACGATCTGCCTATTGCCGTGGGTTTATTAGCCGCTTCGGAACAACTCATTACCGACTTGCTCGACAAGTATATTATTATGGGTGAGCTTTCGCTCGATGGCAGCCTACAACCCATAAAAGGAGCATTGCCTATAGCCATCGAAGCCCGCGACAACGGATTTAAAGGATTTATTCTGCCATTGGTTAACGCACGCGAAGCCGCCATTGTTAACGACATTGATGTTTACGGAGTGAGCACACTTGATGAGGTTATACAATTTCTCGAAGGAAGTCTGCAGCTCGAACCCATTGTAATAGATACACGCGACGAATTTTACTCGCATCTGGATAATTACGAATTTGATTTCAGCGACGTAAAAGGCCAGGAAAACATAAAACGTGCCCTCGAAATTGCTGCGGCCGGCGGACATAACGTAATTTTAATCGGGCCTCCCGGAGCCGGCAAAACCATGCTTGCCAAGCGTCTGCCTTCGATATTACCTCCGCTTAATCTTCGCGAAGCATTAGAAACCACCAAAATACATTCGGTAGCCGGAAAGATGGAACGCGAAGCCTCACTGATCAGCATCAGGCCATTCCGTAGCCCGCACCATACAATTTCGGATGTAGCTTTAGTCGGTGGAGGGGGAAATCCCCAGCCCGGAGAAATTTCGCTTGCTAACAACGGAGTTTTATTTCTGGATGAACTGCCAGAATTTAAGCGGACAGTTCTGGAAGTACTTCGGCAACCGCTTGAGGATCGGGTAGTTACCATTTCGAGAGCTAAATTTTCGGTTACATACCCAGCTAGTTTTATGTTGATTGCAGCCATGAATCCTTGTCCCTGCGGATATTACAACCATCCGGAGAAAGATTGTGTGTGCGGCCCCGGTATCGTACAGAAATACCTGAATAAAATCTCCGGCCCGCTTCTGGACCGTATCGATATTCATGTGGAAGTGGTTCCGGTTCCTTTCAGGGAGTTAACAAGCCTTCGGCAATCGGAGAAAAGTAACGTTATACGCGAAAGGGTAACCGTTGCAAGGCTTATGCAGGAGGAACGCTACAAGGAAAGCAAAAACATACATTGCAATGCACAGATGAGTAGTAAAATACTTAGGCAAATTTGTGTGATTACCGAAGATGGCCATAACCTGCTGAAAACTGCAATGGAAAAACTGAGCCTTTCGGCACGTGCTTACGACCGTATCCTGAAAGTATCGCGCACCATTGCCGACCTCGACAACAGCCCTGATATAAAAACCGAACACCTGGCTGAGGCTATTCATTACAGAAGTCTGGACAGGGAAACGTGGGGAGGTTGAGGGGATTGGGACAAGGGGAGGGAGACAAGGAGAGGGGAGACAAGGAGAAATGCGACAGTGACCAATAACTGTAAACTAATTTCAGGACGAGTCAATGGGGTTTACACAAATTGTAAACTAAAATCAGGATTATGAAAACCTTCATGGATTGAAGGGTTTGATAGGGAAGTTTTGCAGTTGCAAGCCAATAGGAGATCTTTTGACAACAAAAAGTTGTTATAGCTAAAATTTTCGATTTAACTTTTTTGAATCAGCCATAGAACATGGTTAGGTTCTAAATAAAACGCATACTATGTTACCAGAATTAACAAGTACCAGACACCTAAATAACAGCATTACAAATATTTACCTTATTACCGAAGTTTCTGGCTTACCGGAGAATATTTTTGGCAGTGATGAGATTGAATACATCAGCGCACGTTTATCGGAGAAAAACCAGCAGACAGTTGCACTGAATAAACTGGGAAAAATTGCTGTTATTTATAAGCCTGACACTATTACCAAATCCTCTGCCGGTCAGTTATTGGAAAAATGCCGTAAAACAGGCGAGAGCATTCTGGTATTGCTGGGAGAGCACAAAATCACATCAGTTTGTATTGTGGATACAGCTCAAATGCAAAAAGAGACACTAGCTTTTGCTGAAGGGATGATGCTTGGAAACTACCAGTTTTTAAAATACCGCAAGGACCGCGTAGAAAAGGAATCGACACTCAAAAAGATTGAAATTTTCAGTGCTGGTCTCGACGAAACCAAAATAACAGAACTACACATTCTTTGTAAAGCTGTGTATGCCTGCCGCTCGATGATCAATGAACCACTTTCGGCATTGAATGCTGAAAAACTGGCTGCTGAATTCGAATCAATGTCGCATGAAGCAGGCATAAAAATCGAAATTTTGAACAAGCAAAAAATCGAAGCCCTGAAAATGGGAGGACTGCTTGCCGTGAACCTGGGAAGCATCGACCCGCCGACTTTCAGCATTCTGGAATACAAACCTGAAAATCCGGTGAATTCCCGACCTATTGTTTTTATCGGGAAAGGCGTGGTTTACGATACTGGCGGTTTGAGCCTGAAACCCACTGCTTCTATGGACACCATGAAATGTGATATGTCGGGAGCAGCAGCCGTTGCTTCGGCATTGTATGCCATTGCTCTTGCCAGATTACCTGTTCATGTAATTGCCCTTGTTCCGGCAACCGACAACCGCCCCGACGGAAACGCGTATGTACCCGGCGACATTATAACCATGATGGATGGCACTACCGTTGAAGTGCTTAATACAGATGCCGAAGGCCGGCTTATATTGGCTGATGCGCTTACTTACGCGAAAAAATACGATCCTTTGCTGGTAATTGATGTAGCTACTTTAACAGGAGCAGCAGAGGCCGCTTTAGGACGTTTTGGAATTGCAGGGATGCATGCCGGGGCTGAAAATCATTTCGCTCAGCTAAAAAGTTCCGGATTCAATGTCTGCGAACGTATTGCTGAATTTCCTTTCTGGGATGACTACGCTGAATTAATAAAGTCAGAAATCGCTGACCTTAAAAATATTGGCGGCAAATTTGCAGGAGCAATTACAGCCGGTAAGTTTTTAGAGCATTTTACTGAGTATCCGTGGATACATCTTGACATTGTTGGCCCGTCGTTTCTTGATAAACGTGATAGTTACCGAACGGCAGGAGGCACAGGAGTCGGGGTAAGGTTATTGTTCGATTTTGTGAAAAGAATCGGGGAAGAGAAAAACTAAGAAATCTGATGTTTTTCGTTTTGAAGTGGTCATGACTTTCCAATCTTTAATTTCCATTTATCAAAATTATTTCATGCAGATTGACGACCGGAATTATTATCAATCAGACTTTTACGAGAATTCTGGAAACTGAATCCACATTATTCAACGTAAACCTTATCAGAGCCAGTTCAGGGCCGTCATGCGCTGCCGAAAACATAAGTGTGCGACCAATGGTTTGTTTCCATTCCCCGCTTATGCCCGGCGATTCGTGAATATGACCATGCATGGTAACATAAGGCTGTTTGGCTTCAATAAAAGTTCGAATTGCTTTACTTCCGACATGCTTATGAATTCCTGATCCTGTTTCGGCCACATCGAGTAAGGTTTCAAAAGGTGGGGAATGGAAGAGAAAAATTCCATATTCAAGATCATCTTCATATACAAGTTTCTGAATATCAAGCTGAATTGTATCATTTTCAGGATCATGATCCGGAGGCTGTGAATGAAAGCCTTCTGCTGGTGCTATAGATCCCGGTGCAACTTCCTTCGAAATATCATACTTTTCCCAATCCTTATTTCTGAAAGGCGTAGGAGGAACACAGGCATAACCGTATAACCTATACTTTCCTATTACCACACATTTATTATGGATATTTCGCCAAAGTCCTTCTTTTTCGCCATCACCAGCAGCAGCAAAATCTGTTTTATAATCATCATTACCCGGAATCAGATAGATTTCGGGATAATTACAATCGAGTTTATCACGCAAACTCCTTAACTTCCTTACCAGGAACTCATTGAAAAAATTACATCCTCCGGCATCATTTGAATTTGCAAAACTCCGGTGAGGCAGTATGTCGCCACCAATAAACACAAAATCGGGTTTCTCCTTTTTAATGATCTTGAAAAGAGCTTCGTACCGGCTCATCTTCCCGTGAAGGTCGCTGACAAAGAAACATAAATTCATACCAGGTTTTTATCTGCAAACAAATTTATGGAATTGATCCGGAATAATTCAATATATCATTTTCTGGTTTCCGGAGATCGTAGCCTGCATAATTGTTGAAAAGAACAAGTAAGTGTTGGATATTATTTTTAATAAAAAGCAATCCTGTACATCTGTAAACTTTTTTGTTAAGTCCATTAGTGAAACTTTCAAAATAACTTCCCCAATTGTAAGTGAGGTAGGAATAACGGTGGCTGTTCAACCTAATGACGATAGAAATGGTGTTCAATGTTGAGCACCTGACTATCTGCTATAGTCCGTAGGACCTCAATATCAATAAAAGAAAATCTGCAATAGGAACATTGCCCGTAGGGCATTAACATAAAAAGGTTGTAAAAAAACGAAGCTTGGCTATTCATAAATTTTGAGGATGTTAATATGTAAGTTTCTCTTACAAATAAAAAACGCTATATATTTGAATCGGAATAAACGATAAAGGCAAAAGCTTATCTTTGCAGCTAAGGAAAAAATTAAGAAAAGTATGATCCGTACTTCTGAAAATGAAAATCGTATTGTTGTCGGCATAACTCATGGCGATATTAATAGTATTAGCTATGAGGTAATTATTAAAACCTGCCTCGACCAGCGCATTACCGAGCTATTTACACCTGTTGTTTATGGTACTTCCAAAGCGGCTTCGTATCACAGGAAAATGCTGAATATTCCAGATTTCAGTTTTAATATTATCCGTTCGGTTGATCAGGCATCGCCCAAAAAAGCAAATCTGTTAAACCTTACCGATAAGGAAGTTAAAATTGACCTTGGCGAGTCGACAGTTATAGCTGGTGAAATGGCATTGCTTTCGATTGATGCAGCGGTTGATGATCTGAAAAAAGGGCTTATTGATGTAATGGTTACAGCACCTGTAAATAAACATAATGTTCAGGATGCGTATCAAAAACCTTTTTCGGGGCACACCGGCTACCTGGCCGAAAAATTCGGAATTTCCTCATACCTTATGTTAATGGTTGGCGAAACGCTTCGTATTGGCGTTATTACTGAGCATATCCCTCTCGAAATGGTTGCAAAAACAATTACTACAGCACTTATTTCGGACAAAATACAAATACTTGAAGAATCGCTCCGGAAAGATTTTGATATTCGTAAACCCCGCATTGCAGTTTTGGGTCTCAATCCACATGCCGGTGATGATGGCCTGATCGGGCACGAAGAAAAGGAAATCATATTACCGGCTATTGAAGCTGCCCGTCAGAAAGGGCAACTGGTATTTGGCCCCTACCCTGCTGATGGATTTTTCGCTTCAGCTAATTTCAAACAGTTTGATGCTGTATTGGCTATGTATCACGACCAGGGACTTATACCTTTTAAAACCCTGAATTTCGAAAACGGCGTTAATTATACTGCCGGGCTGCCTTACGTGCGCACATCTCCAGCTCATGGCACCGCTTTTGATATTGCCGGAAAAGACCTGGCTTCGGCTGATTCCATGCGCGCTGCCACCTATCTGGCTTGCGAAATATTCAAAAACCGCTTGCAATGGGCCGAATTAAATAAGAATCCGTTGGGATTCAGTAAGAAAGAGAAAGAGTACTAGGAGAGGTGAAGAGTGAAGAGTGAAAAGTGAAAAGTGAAAAGTGAAGAGTGAAGAGTGAAAAGTGAAAAGTGAAAAGTGAAAAGTGAAGAGTGAAGAGTGAAAAGTGAAAAGTGAAAAGTGAAAAGTGAAGAGTGAATAATGAAGAGTGAATAACAAAGAGGGCGGAGTGGAGATTGAGTAATAAAAAGATTACGTGCTAATTGACCACTAATTATCCGAGTAATGTGAAGGATTAAATTTACGTTCAATGAGTTTTGATTACATCTTTCACAAAAAGAATGGCAGCATAAAATTGTTTTAGAATATCAGAATATGAGTAAATCTGAATACACAGTCAGCGAAATTACCCGAATTATTAAAGGTGAACTGATTCAGGAAAGCAATGCAAAAGCGTTTATCAGCGAATTGGTGATAGATAGCAGGCAACTGATCGTTCCCGAAGGAAGCCTGTTTTTTGCTATTACCAGCAAACGTAACGACGGGCATAAATATATCGAAGAACTTTATAACAAAGGGGTCAGGAATTTTGTAGTCGAAACCGAACCTGCAAACCTGCTATTGCTTTACGATGCAAATATCATCAGGGTCAACAATACTTTAACGGCTTTACAGAACCTGGCAGCGGCACATCGCAAACAGTTTAACATTCCAGTTATCGGCATCACAGGAAGCAACGGAAAAACGATTGTAAAAGAGTGGCTTTACCAATTGCTTAACGAGAGTAAAAACGTAGTCCGTAGTCCGAAAAGTTTCAATTCGCAGATCGGTGTTCCGCTTTCTGTGTGGCAGATACGTGAAGATCATGAACTTGCCATTTTCGAAGCCGGCATTTCCGAACAGGACGAAATGGACCACCTTCAACCCATCATTCAGCCTACGATCGGAATTTTTACAAATATCGGTCATGCCCACGACGAAAATTTCATCAACCGAATTCAAAAAGCGGGTGAAAAACTGAAACTTTTCACAAAAGTTAAAATCCTGGTTTATTGTACCGATCAGAAAGAACTACAGGAAGGCATCATAAAAACAGGTTTGCTCAAAAACATTGAAACCTTCACCTGGAGCAGGAAAGGCGCTGCCAATCTGCAAATAACTACCGTTGAAACCACCGGGAATTATACACAACTCTCCGGAATTTATAAAGACAATGAAATAAGCATAGGCATTCCATTTACTGACGATGCATCCATTGAAAACGCAATTCATTGCTGGGCAACAATGCTGCTTATGGGCTACAGCCAGCTGCTTATCGCCCGACGGATGCGTACCTTGCAACCGCTGGCAATGCGGCTCGAAATGAAAGCCGGTATGAATAACTGCACACTTATCAATGATAGTTACAGCAACGATATCGATTCGCTTGCCATTGCTCTCGATTTCCTGAACCAGCAAAAACAACATCGCAAAAAAACAGTAATTCTTTCGGATATTCTCCAAAGTGGACGAAGCGACAGCCATCTTTACAAAGATGTAAGCGAACTATTGGAAACCAAACAGACTGACCGTTTGATAGGCATCGGGAAAGGCATCAGCCGCCAGGCTTCACTTTTCAAGATGGAGAAAGATTTTTTTGCCAGCACCGAAGAATTCCTCGACTCCTATTCACTTTCGTCGTTTGCCAATGAAAGCATACTCTTAAAAGGAGCCCGTATTTTTGGTTTCGAACGTATAACCGAAGCGCTGCAGCAAAAAACACACGAAACTGTTCTCGAAATCGATCTCAACGCCTTGGTTCACAACCTTAATTATTACCGTTCGAAACTTGATCCCGGTGTTAAAGTAATGGCAATGGTCAAAGCATTTTCGTATGGAAGCGGAAGTTTTGAAATTGCTAATGTTCTTCAGTTCCATCAGGTTGACTACCTTACCGTAGCGTATGCTGACGAAGGTGTGGAACTGCGAAAAGCCGGAATAAGGTTACCCATTATGGTTATGAACCCTGACGAAGAAAGCTTCGATACAATGCTGCGGTTTCAGCTCGAACCCGAAATATATAGTTTCAGGGTATTGAAAATGCTCGAAGCGTCGTTGCTGCGATTGTCATTAAGCTCGCAACCCGTTGGTATTCATATTAAAATAGATACCGGTATGCATAGGCTGGGATTCGATCCTGCCGAAGTGGATGAACTGATAAACCAGATAAAAGGTCGGCCACATATTGTAGTGAAGTCCGTTTTTTCGCATCTGGCGGCTTCTGACAGTCCAAAAAACGATGATTTTTCGCGTCATCAGATCAGTCTTTTCCGAATGATTTCGGAACGCATTTGTTACGAATTCGATTATCCTATCATCAGGCATATCGCTAATACAGCTGCTATTTCGCGATTTCCCGAAGCACGATTCGACATGGTGCGGCTTGGGATCGGGTTGTACGGAATTGCTCCAATGGCCGAAGAACAGGACAAACTAGAAAATGTAAGTACGCTGCGTTCTATTATTTCGCAAATAAAACATATTGCGCCCGATGATACAGTCGGCTACAACCGCCGGTATAAAGCCAAACAGGAAACCTCCATTGCAATTGTACCAATCGGTTATGCCGATGGACTAAGCAGGGCATTGAGCAATGGCATCGGCCACCTGAAAGTAAACGGCAAATTTGCTGCCATTGTAGGCAGTATTTGCATGGATATGACCATGATTGATGTTACAGGTATAAATGCACGTGAAGGTGATGATGTGATTATTTTTGGAAAAGATCTTCCGATAACCCGCCTGGCCGACGAAATGGGATCAATTCCGTATGAAATCCTTTCGGGAATTTCGCAAAGGGTGAAAAGGGTTTATTATCAGGAGTAAAAGTATATTCCAGTTGGTCATCAATAGAAAGAAGTGTTTCGCCGGTCACATAACATTTTGAGATACTAGAAAAAGAATAAGTAAGTCTAAATTTCTTTTTCTTTTTTCTTGTTCTTTTGTCTTATGACAAACCAATTCCTAACTTAATGAATTAGTTAGTTTAATCATACTTGACTATATCATCTGATTTATAATTTCCTAAAATGTTCATCAAAAAAAAACCTGTGTTAATGAAATTTAAGAACGCAAATTTATAAAAAGTTTCCACTGATTTCAAATTAGAAAAGACTATCCTCAGAACTCCTTACCTCGCGCAATCTGATTTAGAGGCAATATCAAATTCATTTTCTACTTTGGCCAAATACTGATGCATTGCACCATAGCTTGTATAAATAAACCTGGTCTTGATTGGAAATATTGCTAATAATAGCTGCACTTAACACAATTACTGCTCTTTATGATTGCGGCACAATGTGTTGAAATATTTTTTTTATTGACCGAGGCCAGGATTTCTGATATTAATAGTAGCTTTGCAGATGTTTTTACGAAGGAAGAAATGAAGTGGCAAAAACCGAAAATTTGCAAGAGCGGCTTACACTAACAAAATCACTAAATACTAACATTATAACAAAATAAAAATTTTTAAGATGAAAAGGATACTTCTCTTTGCAACAATTGGTCTATTATTAACAGCATGTTCAAACTCTGGCAGCAAAAAACAATCCGTTGACAATGCCGACCAGAAAGAAATTGTGATCACCAATGATATGGAAAATGCCCTGGCGGTAATTCCTTCGTGGCACAATGAAAAAAGCGTAATTATTATGAAAGAACCAGCTGCTCACTCAGGTGAATATGCCTGTGAAACAAATGAACAGATGGAATATAGCTATTCATTTTCCGAGTTGTTCAAAAACCTGAACAAAGGTGTTCCAAAGATGGCAGTTGTTTCCGGTTGGGTATATACAACTGTAGCAAGCCCGAAACTGGGAGTAATTGTTGACATAAAGGAAAACGACGTGCTTTATGACTGGAAAGTTTTTCCGTTAACTGATATTTTAGCGGATACAGGTAATTGGGTTGAATTTAAGGCCAATTATTATTTTGACAAACCATTGAATCCCGAACAGAAAGTAAGCATTTTTGTATGGAACCAGGCTAAAAAACCGATATACATTGATGATTTGCAAATTACATTCACATATTAAGTTCCGCTTGATTCAAGATAAGGCAGGTTGAAATTTATTGTTGGCCTAAGAGACGTTAAATATGTGTTACCCGAAGCCACCTGATTTATAATAACCAAGAAAGCAAGCTGTTTTTTAAAACAAAATTCCATATATGAAACTTAATATCGGGAAGAAAAATATTCCTTTTCTGGTTATCTTGTTTTTTGGCGTCCTGCTATTCACAATGGGAATTGCGAATCACTACTTTTTCAGGACCGTGACCTATGATTATGGAACTTATAATTTTGCATTCTGGGATTATTCGCATTTCCGGATTAGTCAAAACCCAACTGTTCCGGGAACCTTCTTACAGGATCACTTCTCGTTTACACTCATGTATTTCGTACCTGTTTACTGGCTATTCAACTGGCTTACAGGCACATACACCCTGATTTTGATACAAAATGCCATGATACTTGTAGCTGCCTGGTTTTCATACAAACTGGTTATGCTAAAATCGAAAAACATATGGCTTGGTATTGGTATGATGGTCTATTATTTTGTGCTTCTCGGCCGATATACTACTTTGGGAAGTGATTGTAATATTGCAGTAATATCGGCATGTATGATACCAGTATTTCTATATTTCTTCGAACTTAAGAAATATATTTATGCCTTAATAGTGCTTATACTTGCCTTGTTTTCGCGCGAAAATATCCCCATATGGTTTATATTTATTTTCATTGTGCTCATCATTGAGCATCGCAAAGATAAAAAAGTAGTACTGATCAGCTTGCTTGGAATACTAATATCAGTGGTCTATTTTATACTGCTTTTTAAAGTATTTATTCCTTTTATTGAAACGACTGAAAAGCAATTTACTCTTTTCAATTATTCGGCTTTAGGGGCCAATCCTGCAGAAGCTATCATTTATATCATTAATCATCCTGTAGAATCGGTAAAAATGTTTTTTATTAACCATTTGAATGATCCAAGACAAGATGGCATTAAAAGTGAGTTTTATTGGGTATATCTGCTATCCGGTGGGTTTGTTCTTTTTTTTAGGCCTCAATACTTCATTTGGTTTATCCCAATCGTTGCTCAGAAAGTATTGAACGACAGCATTTATCGCTGGGGAATTTCGATTTACTATTCAATCGAAGTAGTCACTTTGCTTCCACTTTCTGTTTTCCTGATATTATCGGAATTCAAATCAAAATATCTTAAATACGGCCTCGCAATAGCAGTATGTATTATCACAACCGGAGTTACCATTAATAAGCTTAACCCCCTAAATTGTCGGATCCCATGGACTATGCATCCTGATAAGGAAAGAATTTATGATAAAAATTTCTTTACGGCTGAATTTAATATCCGGAAGGTAAACGATATTTTGAAAATGATACCTGACGATGGCGGAGTAAGTGCATCCAATCACATACTTCCACATCTTGCTCAACGAGAATTCATACATATGTTTCCAAGTGTACGCACGGCAGAGTATATAGTAATTTCAGTACTTGACGACAACTGGTTAATGTCGCACGATGAAAACGAAAAATACAGAAAACAATATCTGACTGATCCTAATTGGGAAATTATTGCAAAAGAATACCCTGTAGTATTGTTGAAAAAAGCCGGGCATCAAAGGTATAGGTTCAGGAGGGAAACCATGATTAACAAGGGTACTGTAAAGTGTAATATGGAAATTAATGATGCGGATAGCCGAAAATATATTTTTGCAAATAATGAAAAAACAGATACCCTGGCTAAAATATCAGACGAAAAAGCACGTAGCGGCAACCATTCTTTAAAGTTAGCCAGTGCTAATCCCTCTGGGATGTCAGTTATTTTCGATGATTTAGGAGAGACAAAATTCATACAGATAAGCATATGGCGAAGCCCGGGAGGAGCCACAGGAAATCTGGTAGCAACATATGGAAAAGATTTTCAAAAAAGCATTAACCAAAGCCTTGTTTCTGACTCGGCAGGATGGGAGAAACTGGAATTGAATTTCCTGTTGCCAGAGCAAAAAACAGCTGAAAATTTTACTGTTTATCTCTGGAACAGCGGTAAGGAACCAGTTTATTTCGACGATCTGGTTATAAAGAAGTATTAAAGTTAGAAACAGCTAATGTCCTTTGCGTTCTTTTTCAATGACTTTGCATCTTTGCGGTTAAATCCTTTTTTTTATCACTTGGACGCAATAAAGGAGCATAGGTCGCAAATTTTGCGAATAGATCAGGCTAAAAGTACATAATCCTGTTTTAAAAAATCCGCTTACCTTTGAAAGCTCTTGTCACCAATAATAATTCTCTTTTAACGAATGCAGGCAAAACAGTAAAAGTTCACTGAAATCATTACACAAATGACTGAATCAGAAAACAATTTAAAACTTTCAATAATTATTCCTGCTTACAACGAGCAGGCAACCATTTATAATATACTGAAAAGAGTTAGCTCAGTTACACTGATTCAAGGCATTGAAAAAGAGCTGGTTGTAGTAAATGATTGCTCGAAAGACGATACTGAAGCTGAATTATTCCGTTTCATGGACGAAAATCCGGATATTGAAATCAATTATCAGAAACATGAATTAAACCGAGGCAAAGGAGCTGCCCTTCATACAGGTATAAAGGTTTCGACAGGCAATTTTATAATCGTACAGGATGCGGACCTTGAATACGACCCACGCGAATTCAATATCCTGCTACCACCCATTCTCGATGGTTTTGCTGATGTGGTTTACGGCAGCCGTTTTGTTGGTGGCAAACCACACCGTGTGTTGTTTTTCTTTCATACCATCGGAAATAAATTTCTCACTTTTTTGTCGAACCTGCTCACTAACATCAACTTAACGGATATGGAAACCTGTTATAAGCTTTTTAAGTCCGAAATAATAAAAGGACTTGAACTGAAAGAAAACCGCTTTGGGTTTGAGCCGGAAGTAACATCCAAAATCAGCCGCATCCCGAATATCCGCATTTACGAAACTGGCATTTCTTACTATGGCCGTACTTATGCAGAAGGAAAAAAGATAAGCTGGAAAGATGGATTCCGGGCGCTGTATTGCATTATCAAGTATAATGTTTTCAGCAAGTAAGGATATATTTAAACTGGCAGGAAAATCGGGAACCTCATCCTTCTCAAAGGGAGACTATGAATGCGGTTTTTTGAATAGTACACTTTCCGGTAAAATTCCCTGTTTCAGCATTACATACAATTTTGTGAGCATATTACTTTTTGGCTGTGGCGGGCAACTACTTTGGTTATTTCATTTTGAATTAATAGCTTTGTCAACTATAAGAATAACGTCAAAAACCATAATTCTATATTCCAGGCATGAAAATTTCAACAAAAGCTATCGCTCCTGTTATAGTATTGATCACTGCAATTGTGCTGGTAATATTTCAGATGCTCTCGTCTGGTTTTAATGGTGAAACCGATTCGATAACCCATTATCAAATTGCACGTTACGCATTCAAATACCCGCCATTATTTCTGAACCACTGGGGGAAACCTTTATTTACCATCCTTTCGTCCCCCTTTGCCCAATTTGGCTATAACGGTGCAATCGTTTTTAATTTGCTCTGTGGATTGCTGAGTGCATGGTTTGCCTACCTTATTGCTAAACGACTTGAATACCGCCATGCCTGGGTTGCCATTATTTTTACAATTTTTACACCTGTTTACCTTTTTATTATGTATACCAGTCTGACCGAGATACTTTTCAGCCTGGTACTTATTTCATCAATATATCTGTTTATCAGTAAGCGTTTTATATGGTCAGCAATTGTGATTTCACTTATCCCTTTTGTACGTACCGAAGGTATGATGTACATAGTGCTTTTCGTGCCAGTTCTGATTTGGATGAAACAATATAAATCATTGCCCTTCCTGCTCACAGGTTTTGTCCTGTATAGTGCAGCAGGCTGGCCAGTACATCACGATCTGTTATGGTTTTTTACAAAAATGCCATATAGCAGCACCGGTTCTGAACTCTACGGAAGCGGTTCATTTTGGTTCTATTTCCGCAATATGGATTTCATACTGAATTACCCTTTGATAATTATGTCTGTTACAGGGTTGATCTATAGTGCAATTAATCTGAAAACAGATCGCAAAAGCCTGAACGAAATAAAAAGTGTAACACTGTATTTCCTTATTATCCCCGCTGTTTTTGGATTTATACTAGCCCAGAGTTTCCTTTGGTGGCAAGGGCTAATGGGTGTTTTATCCTCAACGCGATTTATTGCTTGTGTGCTTCCATTGGTTGCAATAATTTCATTAACCGGCTTCGAATGGGTAATGGAAAAAGCAAAAATCAGGAAATGGTTGTATTTTGTCATGGGTGCTTTTATTATAACATTAGTTATATACAAACCATTCACTTACAATAGAGTACCCATGAAAACCGGTTTGAATTTTGCCGTGATGGAGCAATTGACCAACTGGCTCAAAAATTCGAAATACAGCGAGCGCAGGGCTTTTTATACCGATCCGATGTTCCCGTTTTATATGGACAAAGATCCTTTTGATCCGAACGAGTGTTTTAAAATGTATTCCTATGAAAATGTAAATCCTGCCAACCTGATGAAATCGGGAGAGTTGCTGATTTGGGATGCACAGTTTGCCGGGTACGAGGGGAAATTGCCCTTCAACTCGCTGATGAAAAACGATAATCTACGGTTGCTTACTGTTTTTACGCCTTTCGAGAATTTTACCATTATTGGAGGTGAAAATTATAAACTTGCCGTATTTATGAAAGCACCCCGCGATACAACGCAGGTGGTTTCAAAACAGTTTTTTTACAATGATTTCGAAAACGTACTCAACGAAGATTATCAAAAACATGTCAGCACGCTTAAAAGCAGCAGCGGGAAACAGAGCATTGAATTGACTCCCGATTTCATGTACAGCCCTGCTGCGGATGGAAAACTTGAAAGCCTGCCCGGCACCAGCACTATTTCGCTTAAAGCCAGTGCCCGCATCTTTAATCCATCAACTAACGAAAAAGGGAAGATACTGCTGGTACTGAGTATTGATAATGCTGAACATAAAGTATATAAATATATTACAGCAAAAGATTCGGACCTGAAAAGCAACGCCGGTGAGTGGTTCGAACTTTCTTTGACCGATGTAATTGACCGCAATACTCCTCCCGATGGAAATTACAGAGTATATGTTTGGTACACCGGTAAGAAAAATATTTTTGTTGACGACCTGAAGCTGGAATGGACACCGCTTGGTTCTGAATAGTTTCGTAACCGGCTTCACTGCACAGCGTTAAAAGCCAAAATCAGCAACAATGTTACTGATTTACTGAGGATTGACCGTTCTGTTAATCTGAAAATACGTATTGTGCCACAGGTTTACTGTTTCTGAATTTTATAGCGTTTCAAATTAAGGATACCCAGTTTATTAAAGAAATGCTGAAAGGATGTTTGCAATACCCCAAAAGCATAAATAGTGCTCCGCGTGAGATTGATGGATGATGCTTCCTTAAAGTATTTGGTAGGGCAGGTAATTTCACCAACAGGGAAACCTGCATAGATAATCTGCGACATCATTTGGTTATCAAACACAAAATCGTCGCTGTTGGCATGGTAGTCAATTGCCAGCAATACTTTGCGTGAAAATGCCCTGTAGCCGGTATGGTATTCGGAAAGTTTCTGGTTTATAAGAACGTTCTGTATCAAAGTAAGACCACGGTTCGAAATGTATTTAACGAGTGGCATTCCGCCTTTGAGTGCGCCGTTGCCCAAAATACGTGATCCAAGCACTACAGGAAAAACTTCGTTGGCGATAAGGTGAGCCATGGACTGAATAAGCAAGGGAGTATATTGATAATCAGGATGTAACATAATTACAATATCGCCACCGAGTTTCAAAGCATTATCATAGCAAGTTTTCTGGTTACCGCCGTAACCTTTGTTTTTTTCGTGCTGAAACACATGTTTAATACCAATCTGGCGAGCTACTTCCACCGTATTATCACGGCTACGGTCATCCACCAGTACAACTTCATCCACAATATCAAAAGGAATTTCTTTATAGGTTTTCTCTAAAGTCTGACCGGCGTTGTAAGCAGGTAACACAATTACAATTTTCTTTCCGTTAATCATATTATTTTTCTTCTGTATAATTCAATAGTTTGGGATTGAGAGCAGTACGGTATTCTTTATTTATATTGTATTATTTCCAGGTCGTCGAACCAGGCAGGAGAATCGCCGTGGTTCCAAAGGTACACTTTCAGGTTGTCCTCTTGAAATTTCTCGGGGACTTTAATTGTAAGAAATAGTTTTCCCCATCCATTTTTGTCCGTTTCGGTGATTCCTTTACTTTTAGCATAGAACATATCTGCCTGTTTTGACGATACAACAACCGACGCCTGATCGCTGCCGCCATATCTCCAGATTGATATGATATAAATCTGCCCGGGTTTAACATCACGGAGTTCATACTCCATAGCGTATGTATCCATCGATGGCAACGAAAACGAATAACTTCCTGTGCGAGCTTTCTCTTTGGTGAGACCGGAGTTTTTACAAAAGTGTTCGTCATTAACCATAACCCATTGATTATCATTGCTGAATGACTCGAAACTATTCTCCAGTTTCCATTTGGCCGATCCGGAAAAGGAAATTTCCTTAAAAAACGCAGATTTGGCTGTATCTATTTCGTAAACCACCTGAACACGACCTTCGTATAGCTTCCTGAGTTTAAGTCCGGCATCCTGAACCACCTTTAATTCCTCATACGTCCGGGGGCCGCCGACAAGCAGAATTTTCCCGCCATACTTTTTCACAAATTCCCCTGCGGGAATACTTGTTTCCCACAACTGAAAACTCTTCTCCCAGGCATTGTAAAATAACCCATCAGGAAATAACTCCGTTAGTTTTTCGCTGCTATAAAGCCGCGAATAGGTGTTCCCCCATCGCAGCGACGAAAATTCGTTAAACGAAACAGGGTAATAATACACTTTTACATAGTCTTTATAATCGCGATCAAGAAGGGCAAATGTTTCGTCGGTACTTTGATTCGACATGCGATATCCATAAAATGCAAGAGTGAGCGTAGGGATATTGGTAAGCGAAAATGAAACTACCAGTATAACAGCAACAGGAAGTGAAAACCTAAAAATCCGTTGCTTTTGAGCAGTGAGTTTTTGGCTTACCAACAGGTAAACAAGAACAAGTGTAAATCCCGAAAGGCTGAGCGCCGGGAAGAGGTAATGATTACTGTGATAGTGTTTTGCAACCATAAGAATACTGCCTGCCATGGCAACCAAAATGGCTAAAAGCATATAAAATTCTGTCCTATATTTACTTGCTTTAAAATCAGCGGAAGCGAAAAGGATCAGTATCAGGGCAATAATGCCTATCGCCAGCACAGCAACTAATGCACTATTATTTTTTATTATTAAAACCAGTGAATTAAAATATTGCGCCGGATCAATAACCCCGGCTGAGCCCTGTCCGTATGTGCCGGTATGTGTTCCCAGGTTCAGAAACCAATTGGCCATATGCAGGTA
>JBBSDC010000007.1:0-56922 GCA_038249705.1 Bacteroidales bacterium
CATGGGACAGGTTATGAAATACTTTAACTTTCCTGCAAAAGGCGTTTTATCACATTCATATGTGCACCCGACTTACGGAAATCAAACAGCTAACTTTGGTGTTACCAATTACAATTTCAGCAATATGGGTAATGCAGCCAACAGCGGAAGTTACACCGAAATTGCCACTCTGCTTCGTCATGCAGGTGTAGCTGTTGATATGAATTATGCGCCCGATGGCTCCGGCGCTTTTTCGCAGGATGTTCCCTGGGCAATGGCTACTTATTTCAATTATGATCAGGCAACCATAAGGTTTGCTGAAAAATCAGCATACACCAATACAACCTGGGTTGCTTTGCTGAAAGCAGAACTTGATGCCAGTCGTCCTATGTACTTTTCTGGCAGCGGCTCCGGTGGCGGACATGCCTGGGTTTGCGATGGTTACCGCAACAGCGACACCAAATTCCATATGAACTGGGGCTGGTCAGGTTCCTCGAACGGATATTACACAGCAACCTCAACTATCTCTGCCGGAGGATACACATTTAACGCCACCACTTTCGCTGTTGTGTGCGGCATTAAACCAGGTAACCCAGACCTTATTGTAAGGTTTACCGATCTTCCGGAATCATCCCTCGTATCGTTTGGATCACAGCTTGATATTAACTGTTCAGTTGTTGAAGGAACACCAACCGGAGTAAAATTATATATTGACGACCAACTGGTTTTCACAACCACTCAAACCACATTTACATTCCCGTGGGCTACTGCCTCGGCAGGTTTGGGCGCTCACACTTTAAAAGTTGAAGCAATTAATGCAACAGACACCGTATTTCATAAAGTAACTGTAAACCTAAGCGAATGGATTACGCAGGCAAGTGGATTTACAGCAGCCTCAAGAGGCATATCCTATGTTCATGCTGTTGACTCATTGGTTGTATGGGCAACTGCTTATGATGGAAGTGCTTCTCCTGGTGCTACAATAAATGAATTTACAAGAACCACAAATGGTGGTAATACATGGACTCCTGGTCAGGTTCTCGGCGGTTCACTTTATGGACTTGGAAATATTTGCGGAATTGATGGAAATACAGCTTTTGTTTCACTATACCATAAAGCGACACAGGATAACACTTGTGGAGTTTATAAAACTGTTAACGGTGGAACAACCTGGACTCATTCACTCGGAGCTCTTCAAGGTTCAACATCATTTGCTAATAACGTTTGGTTCTGGAATGCAAACGAAGGTATGTGTCATGGTGATGTAAAAGATAATTATTTCGAAATTTACACAACATCCAATGGCGGTACAACCTGGACCCGCGTGCCTAAAGCCAATATTGGAGCCGGGGCAAATCCTGCTTCAGGAGAAGGTGGATGGACATCAGTTATCGATGCCGTTGGCGACAGCACTATTATGTTTGGAACCAATAAAGCAAAACTTTATATCTCATACGACAGGGGTCACAACTGGACTATTTCAAATACAGGAATAACTCCTGTTACTGATGGCATTAACAAGATTAGTTTTAAAAACAAAATGAACGGCATCGTTGCCCAGACTACAACAACCGTTGTCGTAAAAGAAACTCACGATGGTGGAGCAACATGGCAAACGGTTACTCCTACTGGCCCATTCTTTACCAATGATATGACATTTGTACCTGGAACAGATAATACGTTTGTTACAACAGGTGCAGCTTCTGGCGCAACAGGTGCATCCTATAGTTTCGACGGCGCACACACATGGGCTCAAGGACTTGGAACCGAAGCTGACCAGTTTCTGGCCGTTGACTTTGTAAATAACCATTGCGGATGGGCCGGAGGTTTCAGTGCCGATGCTTCTACAGGTGGAATGTTTAAATACATTGGTTTAATGCAGCCATTTACCGTGCTTAGTCCTGTAACTAATTTAGTTGCGCAGCCTATCGATAATACTGTTGGTCTAACATGGTCAAATCCGGCTACACTTCCTTTAAGTTATAATATCTATCGTAACGATACACTTATAGGCAATAGCAGCACTGCTTTCTATACAGATTCACCGGTTGCAAACGGGCAACAGAATTACTGTGTAACTGCTCTTTATGATCTTGGCGAATCGCTTAAAACCTGCACAACTGCATGGATCACTGTAGGTGTTCCTAACTCTGATGAGGCTGCTTACAGGGTTTATCCTAATCCGGCCAACGAAATCATAAATGTGGTTGCTCCTGTTAAATTTGATGAAATTCGCATTATCAATACTATCGGGAAACTGGTTTACCGCAACAGCAATAAAGGAACCAACCTGAAAATACTTACACAAGGATTTGATCCAGGTATGTATATTCTCCAGATTTACTCTGGAACACAGGTGATTTCGAAGAAAATTTCAATTACCAGGTAATAAGGATTCCAAATTTAACTAATAGAAAAACCGGGCTTGTCCCGGTTTTTCTATTTAATCCAAATCCGGGTTAATGGTATTAGAAGGTGAATCCCATTATGATGAATACTCCAGGGATATTACGATTAAATCATCAGTTCAGCTGCTGCAAATCCTTAAAATATAAAATTAGTTATATCTATTAATTTCGGATTTACACGTTTATTAGTAAAAGTGTTTGAGGTTTGCGCAATGATTTTTAAGGTTTGAGAACCCATTTTGCGGTTTGCAAATTCATATTGACGAATATTGATTTCAAAAAAAATAAACGAATCATACCGAATTTAAACGAATAGCCTAAAATACCCATTCATTCAAATTATAAAAACCTTGATATTAAAGCTTGTAGGAATACCCTATTCCGATAACATAATACGTAAACGGTTGGCTCACATTTACTTCTTTATGAATCATATAGTATAAATCGATTTTATGGTGTTTTGTAAAAGCGTACTCAATACCCGCGGTGGCACGGATATTATCAAAAGCATAGAAACGTGGGTAATTCAGTGGCGAGTAGAGTTCAACCGAAACATAGGGAGTGTATGCTTTCTTTAAATCCCACTGCAAACTCAATTTATTGCGTAAATAATATTCAGCAACACCGCCATCCTTCGAACGCCCGATATCCTCATACTGATCCTGAAAGCGGATCTTGTACTTGAATTCAAAAGGCTTTAGCTTTTTATTGTATTTTAAATCGATATTGAACCTGTGCCTGATGCTGTAGTAATTTTCGACTTTGCGTTTTTGACTGAACCTGTAATTTACTTCAACCTGAAAATGCTTATTGATTTTATAATCCAGACCTGCTTCGGTATAATAAGTGCCAAGTTCAGTAATGTTTTCATAAAAACGAAACTCATGAACTATGCTGGCAGTCAAATCCCTGACAACCTTAGTTTCAACCTTAATTGAAGTCCACAAACCTGCATCATTTACCTGAGCTTTAAGTGGAATGCTAAAAAACACACCAGCTGCAAAAACCAGAAAAACATACAAGCGAACTTCTTTTAGGAACATCATCAACTGTTTACTGCTTGTAATAATAAATTGTGATATTGGTTGAATCCTTTAAAAAATCGAAGGACATAATCGAATACCGATGTATATTAAAGCCTGTACGCTTGCGCAAATCTGCCAGTAAGATTTCGCGATTTTCGGGTCTGACGTTTTCAATTTTTTCATAAACAACTATTTTCGAAAACTCCTGTTTGAAAACCATAGGATGGTCGAGCACAAAAATAAATGCTATAAATATTGAATTGAAAACCAGAATAGGAACCAGATTTAATCCAATGGCATTGATAAGTCCGAGAGCAATTGCAATTAACAGATAGGTCATTTCCTTCATCGAAATACCTTCGGTGCGGTACCTCAGCATGGAGAAAACTGCAAACAACCCGAAAGCCGCACCCATCGAAATATTTGTTTTGTTGAGTACAAATGTGATTATAAAGATGATTATATTAAACAGGAAAAAGGTGAACATGAACTCTTTATTCCTGTAGTTTGGGAAATAGATCAACCCGAAAATCAGTAACATTGTTAATAAATCGATCCCTATTCCGTAGGCAAAGCGCTTGTTAATGGTAACAACTTCGCTGCTCTTTTCGGCTGTTGAATGTGAAACAGTATTGTCATTGGTGGTTGCAGAAGTTGCTGATGCTGCTACCTGCAACTGATTTACCTGGGCTGCAACGGGTGATAAAGCGGCGAACAAGCTAAAAAAGAGTAAAAATGTGTAAATCAGTCTTCTAAATGTCATATCCAAGTTTATTTAACATGCTGAATTTTTGTTTGAAGCGGTTTTTTTTCAATGCACAATTAAGTGATGTAACACCCAGGCAGTATTTACTCAGGTAATTTTCGTGATGTCGTTGAAGTTTCATTAATTCCCTGTAAGGCGAAACGGAGTGTTGTTCCTGCTTTACCTCCGCTATTATTATATCGCTGATTATCTTTTCACCACTTTCGTTTTTATATCGCAGGTTCATATCAAAGGTAAGCCGCTCATTGGCATACTTATTAACAAGGGTAAGCCTTTCGAAAAACACCTGGAGCGATGGAACATAATTTTGAAACTCACCGGGTGTATTCTCCCTGATGTATTGATTGAGCGGTTCGGTAAGTATTTGTGGAATCGAATCTATCTGCATCCGTTTTTTAATGGTGCGCCGGGTATTGGTTTTCGATTTAATCTCAAAAAAAGAAATTCCGGAGTTTACATATTTGCGGCAGCGCAGCTTGTACCTGTTACGCCTTCCATTATGATGCATATGGTAAAGTTTAAAACCCGGAGTATCATAATAGAGCGTTTCGTATGGCTGTATCGTTTTGTCGTCAATAGTAAGCAATTTGTAGTCGGCAGCTAATACATTCAGCAAAGCTGCAAGTTCTGAACCATGTATTACGAATTTGGTATCAATACGGTTTAGCAATTTTACATGATCCATCTCAGCCAGGCTAATCGGCATAAACGTTGAGAGGGTTGCAGTAAGATCATTCATTGCAGTAAAATCCTGGTATAAAATTATGCGAATTTAAAATAGCGGGAATGCGACTGGTTGAATTCTGCCAGAGCTACCTGAAAATTTTCATTTCTTCAGCTTCCACCGTTTGCTTATTATCAGTAATAGTAACATTCCTTATTACAGCAACCATTTCGGATATAAGTGTGAGAGTTGAATCTTTGGAATAAGCATAAATAGTGTAATCGCCGGGACGCAGGTATTTAAATTCGTAAACGCCATCATAATTGGTCTTTACGCGCTCGCTGTAACTGCGGTCGTTACCATAAATGATATAAATATCTTCGTCAGCCGAAGGATAAATCCCTCTTAGATTCGTAAATTCAGCGTTATAGTTATACGTTGTCATTTTACCATAAATGGTTGAATTTCCTCCTTCACCTGCCTCTTTGGAACACGAGTAAAAAGCAGTCAGCAAAAGTAAAACCAGAAAAAAGTTAACACTCCTTTTCATTTAATTATTTTTTAATGTTTTGTTAACGCTATATTAGAGGCAAAAGTATATAAAAAGATTGAAAACCTTATCAATGGCTTCAATCAATCAAATTACCCCAATCATTGAAATACGAAAGAGGTTTTAGTAATATCAGGAATGTGAAGGTGTATGCTTAAATTTTTGGTTTTAAGGGCAGAACAATCAATTTGTTAAAACCGAACGAGAATTTATTTCGTTTTGTTAAACTATTTAGCCGGCAAATTGTAAATCACTGAGATTGCGATACAACCCATTTTTAACTAGCAGCAATTGTTCGTGAGTACCTTGTTCAATAATTCTTCCATTATCAAGCACAAGAATGGTATCAGCCTGGCGGATAGTTGAAAGTCGGTGTGCAATTACGATAGAGGTACGTCCTTTCATCAGTTTTTCGAGCGCATCCTGTACCAGCCGCTCCGATTCGGAATCGAGTGAAGAAGTGGCTTCGTCGAGTATAAGAATTTTAGGATCTTTAAGCACAGCGCGTGCAATGGCAATACGCTGACGCTGTCCGCCCGAAAGTTGTGTACCGCGTTCACCCACAAGTGTATCCATACCGTCCGGAAACTGACTTATAAAATCCCAGGCATTTGCCTTTCGGGCTGCATCTTCAATCATTTCGTCCGTTGATCCAGTTTTCCCGTAAGCGATATTCTCACGGATAGTACCTCCGAAAAGGAAAATATCCTGCGGCACAATGGCCATCTGGCTTCTCAAAGCAGATACAGGGAGGCTGATGTTGTCTCTTTCATCAAAAAGGATATGACCTGAAGTAGGTTCGTATAATCGCAGCAAAAGTGAAACAAAAGTCGATTTTCCGGCACCACTCGGGCCAACAAGAGCTACCAGCGTATCCGGTTTTATAGTCACACTTATTCCGCTAAGTACCTGCTGTTCAGTACGGCTCGGGTAACTGAACGAGAGATTGTCAAAGCGTATTCTTCCGTGTAGAATCTGATCGGGTGGCAGCGATATAATATCTGCAACTTCCTCGACCGGTTCGTTAAATATTTCGAGTAAATCTTCGGTAGCGCCAATAAATTTCTGCACGCGGGCAAATACATCAGCCATTCCGCCGATTGTACCTCCAATAAACATGGAATAAATCACAAATGAAAATAATTCGCCTGTGGCCAGTTCGCCTGAAGCCAATAAAGCGGATCCTTTCCATATCACAGCAACCATGGCGCCAAAAAGTCCAAGTATGGTAAATGAAGAAAATGCGCCGCGAAGTTTTCCGTTTTTGATTCCTGTTTGAGCAATTTCGACAGTTTTCCCCTTGTACCGCAGCATTTCGAAATACTCGTTGGTAAATGCTTTCACACTCTGGATTCCCTGTAATGTTTCTTCCACAATGGTATTGCTGTCGGCAACCTGTTTCTGCGCTTCCTTGCTGAGTTTGCGGATGTATCGTCCGAAAATCACAACCAAAATCATGATCACAGGCAATATCAGCAGCATGAATAGTGTTAATTTTAAAGAAGTTATCATCATCAGACTTACACCACCGATAATGATAATTACCTGGCGCAGAAATTCGGCCAGGGTGCTGGTAAGCGCATCCTGTAAAAGTGTAATATCCGACGAAATACGGCTGTTCAACTCCCCTACTCTTCGGAATTGAAAAAATTTCATCGGCAGACGGATCAGATGATTGTATGTACTTTGACGCAAATCGGCCAACGTTTTTTCGGCCACACTCACAAACAGATAGACCCTGAAATACGAAAACACAGATTGAGCTATTAAAACGCCGATCAGAATAAGTGCAATCCTATTTATTTCTGCTGCCAGTTTCCCCTGGTTTCCCAAATCAACAAGCTCCCCTAATAATTTCGGGAAAGCCAGACTGGCACTGCTCGATCCAAGCAGGAACAGCAACCCCAGTGCATATTCGTATTTATAAGGCTTTATGTAACTGTATAGCTTGAACAGTTTGCGCAAGCCGGGAAGGGTGATTTTCTTTTTTTGTACTTCGGTACTCATTTACTTATTTTCTAATAAATTCCTATTCCATATTGAACAGACAGATGATTGTTAAAGTTCAGTGTATTCAGGTCATTAGGCTATTTCCCACTTGTACTCCGGGTGCAGCGATTTTCAATGGCTGATTCCGGATGCAGCGATTTTCAATCGCTGTTTTAAGGGTGCAGCGATTTCTAATCGCTGTCATATTTCAAAAATGCGATTAAAAACCGCATCACCCTTCTATGATCAATTTATTGTTTTTTAAAGCGATTAAAAACCGCATCACCTTTTTATGTAAATTGCATTACTATTTCTTATATAATATGAATAAAAAAGAAGCATACAGGCATATTCTACCCCATTTCCAGCGGTCTGGGCAAACCTATTTTATAACTTGGGATCTGCAGAGCGCTGTCCCGCCCAAAGCTTTAGCCCGTTATAGTCAGGAATTGGAAACACTAATGTCTCAAATCAGATTTCTTGAAAAACAACAACCAAATTCTCCTGAAATCGATAGAATAAAACTGGAATACTATTCTGTTAGAAGGCAATATATCAAAGCTTATGATGATCTGCTGGATTCATATAAGAATCCGAAAATCAATTTAGCAAAACCAGAGTATCTTGAAATTAATTTTGAGTCTTTACAATTTTGGGAAGGCATAAGAATACGCAATATTGCTTTTACCATTATGCCTAACCATATCCATTGGGTTGTAAAACTTCTGGACAAGGACAACTTAGGAAATCCAGTTTATCTTCAGGATTTATTACAATCAGTTAAACGGTTTTCATCAAATAAAATCAACAAAGCAGAAAAGAGGTCAGGAGTATTGTGGCAGAAAGAAAGTTTCGATACAATTATCAGAAATGAAAAGCATTTGTTCAATGCAATAAATTATACTTTGAATAATCCGGTAAAAGCAGGCTTAGTTTCCGATTGGAGAGAATGGAAAGGAACATGGTGTTGCTACAGCGATCCGAAATCGCTGACATTAGGGTGCAGCGATTTTTAATCGCTGTCTTAAGAGTGCAGCGATTTTTAATCGCTGTTTTAAAGGTGCAGCGATTTTTAATCGCTGTCTTAAAGGTGCTGCGATTTCCAATCGCTGTCTCAGGGTGCAGCGATTTTTAATCGCTGTCTTAAAGGCTCGGATTCCTACATCCTTTCAGGCACCTCAATTCCCAGCATCCACAATGCATTGGCAATCACCTTTGCAGTAAATTGTGATAATGACAATCGAAGCCCGCGACTCAACAGGTTTTCTTCTTTCAGTATCGTGAGTTCGTGGTAAAAGCGGTTGTATTCCGAAGCCAGTTCAAATGCATAATTAGCAATCACAGCTGGGCTGTGCATATCAGCAGCCTGCAAAACTATTACGGGAAAATCATGAAGTTTCTTTAAAAGATCCTTTTCCTCTTTTAGCAGTTTAGCATTTGAATCCGTTGTAAATGAAACTTCAAAACCTGCATCCTGCGCTTTACGGAGTACCGATTTTATTCTAGCGTAAGTGTATTGGATAAATGGCCCCGTATTTCCATTAAAATCAATGGATTCCTCCGGATTAAAGAGCATATTCTTTTTAGGATCAACTTTAAGGATAAAATATTTAAGCGCGCCCAAACCGATAGTACGATAAAGATTTACCGCTTCTTCACCTTCGAAGGAATCGAGTTTACCCAGTTCACGAGCCATGGCTTCGGAAGTATCGAACATTTCCTGCATCAGGTCGTCAGCGTCCACAACCGTTCCTTCGCGTGATTTCATTTTGCCGGCAGGAAGCTCAACCATTCCGTAAGAAAGGTGATAAATGGAGTCAGCCCAGTTGCATCCCAGGTGTTTCAGCACAACTTTCAGCACATTGAAATGATATTCCTGCTCATTACCAACTACATAAATGAGTTGCTCCGGATTGTATTCGTTGTACCGCTGCTGTGCGGTGCCCAGATCCTGGGTCATATACACGGAAGTGCCGTCGCTGCGTAAAAGCAGTTTTTCATCCAAACCTTCAGCAGAAAGATCAATCCAGACCGAGCCATCTATACGCCGTTTAAAAATGCCTTTCTGAACGCCATCTTCAACTAATTCTTTCCCAAGAAGATAAGTTTGTGATTCATAGTAAGTTTTATCAAATTCAATTCCCAGGGTTTTATATGTTTTGGCAAAACCTTCGTAAACCCAGTCATTCATGGTCCGCCACAAAGTGAGAGTACCTTCGTCGTGTGCTTCCCATTTTTGCAGAAGTTCCTGAGCCTGAATGATAAGCGGTGCTTTTTTAGCTGCATCTTCAGGCGTTACACCTTCGTTAACTAAAGTGGCAATCTCTTCCTTATAGTATTTATCAAAAACAACATAGTATTTCCCAACCAAATGATCACCTTTCAATCCGCTATTTTCCGGTGTTTCGCCGTTTCCCCATTTTTGCCAGGCCAGCATGCTTTTACAGATATGAAGTCCGCGGTCGTTTACCAGGTTAACTTTTGCTACGTTTTTGCCGCTTGCTTCTAAAATACGCGAAAGAGAAAACCCAAGCAGGTTATTACGTATATGGCCAAGATGCAGCGGCTTATTGGTATTTGGCGACGAAAACTCCACTACCACAGGTTTCCCATTCAGTTTTTCGCCGTAGCCAAAATCATCTATCCCGAAGTTGGATGCCAGAAAATTGAGCCAATATTCCTTTCGGATACTTAAATTCAGAAATCCTTTGATGACATTATAATTTTCAACTTCTGACAAATGAAGTTTAACATATTCACCTATTTCCATAGCAGTGGCTTCGGGCGATTTACGCGAAACTTTAGTAAAAGGAAATACAACCAGCGTTATATCGCCATCGAATTCTTTGCGCGTATTCTGCAATTGGATTTGCGATGGATTTGCCTCCACCTGGTAAAGGGATTTTACGGCCGCTTTTATGGTATCTGTCAAAAGTTGTTCAATCATCAGGCTATTAATTAAGAGCAGCAAAAGTACGGTTTTTCAGTGAAACACATATGTTTTTCTATTTGCAGCGCGAACGTTTGCTTTACGGATACCGCGTGGCCATTGACTTATGTGAGGTTTAAAATCTATAAGCCTGCAATGGCAATATATCCGAAAACCGAACATACTAAAAGCCTTTTACGAGTAAGCGTAAGGAAGTTTCTAAAAAATTTTGCCAGCAAGTTTAAACATTTATCTTTGCAGCCAATAACCAGATTATTTAATACACAAACATACTTTTAAACTTTAAACAATCCTTTATGCAACGTAATGTAATTATTATCGGAGCTGCAGGGCGCGACTTTCACAATTTCAACACATTTTTCAGAGGAAAAGCTGAATATAATGTTGTTGCTTTTACAGCCGCCCAAATTCCTGACATTGATGGCCGTAAGTATCCGAAAGAACTGGCTGGTGTTGATCTTTACCCGAATGGCATTCCCATTTATGCTGAGCAGGATCTTCCAAAACTTATCAAAGAACTGAATGTGGTTGATTGCGTTTTCGCATACAGCGACGTTCCATACCCACGTGTTATGAATGTTAGTGCCCTTGTAAATGCTTGTGGCGCTAATTTTATTCTGCTCGGTCCTGGCGAAACCATGATCAAAAGCACCAAACCGGTTATTGCTGTTGGCGCAACCCGCACAGGTTGTGGAAAAAGCCAGACTTCGCGCCGTATCATCGAAATTCTGATGGCTAAAGGCCTCAAAGTTGTTGCCGTTCGTCACCCAATGCCTTATGGCGACCTGAATGAGCAAAGAGTTCAGCGTTTTGCTACTGTCGAAGATCTGAAAAAGCACAAATGTACCATCGAAGAAATGGAAGAATACGAACCACACGTTGTTCGTGGTAACGTAATTTATGCTGGTGTTGATTATTTGGATATTCTTCGTGCTGCCGAAAAAGATCCTGATGGTTGCGATGTCGTGTTGTGGGATGGTGGAAATAACGATTTCCCGTTCTACAAACCCGATCTTACCATTGGCGTAGCCGACCCACACCGCCCTGGTGCTGAAGTAGGTTATTATCCCGGCGAAGTGGTTGCACGTATTTCGGATGCCATTGTTATCAATAAGATAGATACAGCCGATATAGCAAACATTCAGATTGTACGTGATAACATCGCAAAAATCAATCCTAATGCAATTGTGATAGACGGAGCATCACCTGTTACCGTTGACAAACCTGAACTGATCCGCGGCAAACGCGTTCTGGTTGTTGAAGACGGACCAACACTTACCCATGGTGAAATGAAAATAGGTGCCGGAACTGTAGCCGCTCATAAATTTGGTGCTGCCGAACTGGTTGACCCAAGGCCTTATGCTGTTGGTAAATTAGCTGAAACTTTCCGTATATATCCTAATATAGGTACATTGTTGCCTGCAATGGGATACGGCGAAGAGCAAACCCGCGACCTTGAAAAAACCATCGAAAACACACCGTGCGACTGTGTTGTTATCGCTACACCTATTGATCTTAATCGTATTATTAAAATCAATAAGCCATGTGTGAAAGTAGGTTACGACCTTCAGGAAATCGGCAAACCCGACCTGGCAGGCATCCTCGATGAGTTTGTTAAAAAACACAACCTCGTTAAATAACATTTCTTTTTGAAAAAAGCGGCCCACACAACAGGCCGCTTTTTTTCTGACAAAGTATTAACAATCGCACTGCTTCAACCGTTGATATTTCGTAATTTTATAACCGCAAAAAAAACACGTCAACAATGAAAGATAAAAACCTGGTTTCAATTACCGATTTCACTAAAGAACAGTACCTGCGAATACTCGATATTGCTGCGGATTTCGAGAAAACCCCCAATCAGAAGCTTCTCAAAGATCATGTTGTAGGTTCGCTTTTTTTTGAACCGTCAACACGTACACGTCTCAGTTTCGAAACAGCCGCCAACCGCCTGGGAGCGCGCGTAGTCGGTTTCAGCGACAGCGGTTCCACCAGCGTTAAAAAAGGCGAATCACTGAAAGACACCATCATGATGGTAAGCAGCTATGTTGATATTATAGTAATGCGACATCCCCGCGAAGGGGCAGCACGCTGGGCCAGCGAAGTATCATCAGTTCCTGTTATAAATGCAGGTGATGGCGCCAATCAGCATCCAACGCAATGCCTGCTCGACATGTATAGCATCATGCAAACCCAGGGAACACTCGATAATCTGAATATTGCATTCGTAGGTGATTTGAAATATGGCCGAACTGTTCATTCGCTGGTTCAGGCTATGTGTAATTTTAACGCAACTTTCCATCTGGTTTCACCGGAAGAACTGAAACTGCCCAGTGCAAGCAAGATGCACATTAAAAATAATAATCTTGAGTACCATCAATACACCGAACTGGCTGATATTATGCCAATTGCCGACATCATTTACATGACACGCATTCAGCAGGAACGTTTCAGCGATCCGCTGGAATACGAAAAAGTAAAAAATTCGTATGTGCTTAACCGTGCTTTGCTTCACAACTGTAAACCCAATATGAAAATACTCCATCCATTGCCTCGCGTTAACGAAATAAGCGAGGACGTTGACGAAACACCACAAGCCTTTTACTTTAAACAGGCCGAAAACGGTGTTTATGTCCGACAGGCATTACTCGCCGCAATTGCAGGAGTTAAATAATTGAAGTTTAAACCAGGAAAATACTTTTTGAAAAATGAATAAAGAACAACGTCACCTCAATGTTACAGCCATCGAAAATGGAACTGTAATTGACCATATTCCCGCCAACAATGTTTTTAAAGTACTTCATATCCTCAACCTCGAAAACAATAAAAATCAGGTACTTTTCGGCGACAACCTCGACAGTCAGAAATACGGCAAAAAGGGAATTGTAAAAGTAAGTAACACTTTTTTCGATAAAGGCGAAATCAATAAAATAGCACTGGTTGCCCCTACCGCAACATTTATCGAAATTAAAAATTTTGAAGTAGTTACCAAAAAGCAGGTTGAAGTTCCCGATCAGATCAAACGAATTGTTAAATGTTTCAATCCCAATTGCATCACCAATGTCGAAAACGTTACAAGCTGGTTCACCGTGGTTGATAAAAAAGAAATGAAATTACTTTGCCATTACTGCGAAAAAATAACCAGCAGAAATAGCATTGTTTTCAAATAACAATTTGCTAACCGATAAGATAATTTTTCCTGCATGGATTTAAGGTCCTGTTGACTTTTCAAATGATTCAAAACTCAAATAAACAATGAAAAATACTTTTCTTCTTCTTTTGCTAACCATCTTTGGCAGCACAGTTTTGCTTGCCCAAAATCCAAACAACAACAAAGGCATTTTTAAAATATACGAGCCAGGATATTTTCAGAATTCGATTTTGAAAGGCATTGAAGATTTTGATTCACAGAAAGTTACTCCAAAGCAAACAAAATCATTTAAAGCTGATCCTGCCACTTTTAACATTCCTTTATCAAAAGATGAGTTTAAAACTTTCTGGCACAACGAGCCTGTTTCGCAAGGAAATACAAACACATGCTGGTCCTTTTCAGCTACCTCGTGCCTCGAATCGGAAATTTTCCGTACAACCGGACAAAAAGTCCGCCTTTCGGAAGTCTATACCGTGTATTACGAATACCTCGAACGTGCCGAAAACTGGGTAAAAACCCGCGGTAATATGCATTTCGGTGAAGGCTCCGAAGGAAATGCCGTGACCAAAATATGGCGCAAATATGGTATCGTGCCTTTGGATGCATACAGCGGGTTAAAACCGGGACAGACTTTTCATACTCATGCAAAAATGTTCGAAGAGTTGAAAAGCTATGCCGATTTTGTAAAAAAGAACAATTTGTGGGATGAAACGGCTGTAAAAAACAACTTTAAAAGTATTCTCAACTACTATATCGGTGAACCGCCAACCAAAGTGAACGTAAACGGCAAAGAACTTTCGCCTAAAGAATACATGACGAACGTATTGAAATTCAACCCCGACGACTACATCGATGTGCTTTCGTACATGCAGCAACCCTATTGGAAACAGGTTGAATACGAAGTTCCTGATAACTGGTGGCACGATGCAAGCTATTACAATATTCCACTTGATGATTTTATGACAGTCTTCAAAAAAGCTATTAAAGCTGGCTACACGATTGCAATCGGTGGCGATGTTTCCGAGGCCGGATTTCTTGCCCGTGAAGCAAATGCCGCAGTTGTGCCTTCATTCGATATTCCTTCGGCTGCTATTGATGAGAATGCGCGACAATTCCGTTTCAGCAACGAAACCACTACCGACGACCATGGGATGCATGTTGTAGGATACCTCGAAAAGGATGGAGTTAGTTGGTTTCTGGTTAAAGATTCAGGTGCAGGCAGCCGTACCGGTGGCAAAGAAAAGAACAAAAACTTTGGCTATTATTTCTTCCACGAAGATTATGTAAAACTCAAAATGATGGACTTTATGGTTCATAAAGACATGATGAAGGAACTTTTACCTAAATTTATAAAATAGGTTTTGGGGATTAGGATTTAGGGATTAGGGAATCCAAATTATCCCCTATATATATCAGTAATCCGGGCTTTAAAATCAAACCGGGTTACTCAAATGCTAAATCTTCAATCCCTAACTTGGACAAGCCAGAAACAAAAAAAGATTTGAATAATGAATGTCGAATAAGGAATATCGAATAATGAAGTAAAAAAACCTTAATGGAATTGAATAAATAATAATAATGATGATAGCAGCACTAACTTTTAAGCTTCATAACTTCACAATTCATTATTCCTTGTTCATTATCCGATATTAAAAAATCAATTTGAAATATCCTGCCTAAAAATACACGAATATTGTTATTTAGGCACTAAACCCTAACACCAAACACCTAACACCCCATGCCTCAACAACATTCACGCATACAGCAAGAAGCCGAACCAAACGAAGGATATATCCGTAAATTAATTGCAGAAGGCGAACACCAGCAACTCGATTTCAAATTCGGGATTAACGATTCGCGCAAAATAGCCCGGACGTTAGCCGCGTTTGCCAATACTGACGGGGGAAGGCTGCTTATAGGCATTAAGGACAACGGTTCAATTGCCGGCGTGCGATCGGAAGAGGAATTTTATATGATTCAGGCTGCTTCCGAAATGTTCACAAAACCAGTAGTCCCTTTCGAAGTTAAAGAATGGACAGTAAACCAGAAACGCATACTCGAAATCATAGTACCTGCAATTAAAGGAATATTGCATTCGGCTCCCGAAAAGAAAGATGATTACCTCGTTTATACCCGCGTTAAAGACGAAAATTATCCGGTGAACAGCGTATGGCTTAAAGCACACAAATGGCGAAATTCAACAACAGGTACTTTTATCCGTTTTGCCGAAAGTGAAAAATTCCTGCTGAATTACCTGGAAACTGAACCATCCATCACACAATCGCGGTATTGCAAACTGGCCAATATTAATAGCCGTACTGCCGAAAATATCATAGCTGGCTTTATTGCCATAGGCATGGTAAGCATAGTATTTACAAAACAGGGAGTAATTTATAAACTGAGCGACACTTATACAAATCTTACTCCTGAACAACGATTGAAACAAATCACCTCGCATGTTTCAAAATAATATGGTATGATAGCAATAATATCACCTGCCAAAACTCTGGATTTTGAAAGCAAAGCGCCTTTTGAGGTTGCTACATTACCCCATTTTGCCAAAGATGCTGATTACCTGGCCGGTAAACTAAAAAAACTAAAATCGAACGAACTTGGCGCTTTGATGAATATTTCGCCAAAACTCGCCCAACTGAATGCTGAACGATATGCTATATGGAAATCAGCACCTCAAAAACAAGCTCTTTATGCTTACGATGGCGATGTGTATGATGGATTAAATGCCCAAACACTTTCGCTCAATGAAATTGAATTTGCACAGCAACATTTGCGGATACTTTCAGGCTTATACGGTTTATTAAAGCCACTCGATGTGATCAAACCTTACCGCATCGAAATGGGGACTTCGTTTGCCACGCCTAAAGCTGAAAATTTATATAAATACTGGGGCGACAGAATAACCGACCTGCTGAAGAAAAATTTGAAAGAATCAGGTAGCAATGTGCTTATAAATCTTGCATCGCAGGAATATTTTGCGGCTATAAATACTCGAAAACTGAAAGCCCGTATCATCACACCATCGTTTAAAGATAAAAGCAACGATAAATATGCAATCATTTCATTTTTCGCAAAAAAAGCCCGGGGAATGATGAGTCGGTTCATTATTGAGAATGCAATTACCGATTACGAAATGCTGGTTGGTTTCGACGAAAGCGGATATCATTTCAATCATGGGCTTTCAAAAGGTGATAATTGGGTCTTCACCAGGGGTTAAATTCCAATTGTTAATAAATATTTTTATAATGTCGGAATCCGGGGATAGGTTTGTAAAGAGTTTTGCGAATGCCGCACGAGGCATAGTCTATCTTTTTAAAAGCCAGCCCAACGCCCGCGTTGAACTTATTATAACCGTTTTTGTAATTACTGCAGGATTTATATTCGGAATTCATAGTTACGAATGGATCAGCATTTTGCTGTGTATAGCGCTGGTGTTGGGGTTGGAAGGAATTAACACAGCAATAGAAACTTTCTTAAACAAAGTTCATCCTGGTTTTGATGATGAAATAGGAAAAGCCAAAGATGTTGCTGCCGGTGCCGTGCTAATTGCTTCCATAGTAGCTGCCATTATCGGATTTATTATTTTTGCACCCCGGATTTTAATTTTATTTGGAATTTGATCAATAACGGAACACTAAATTATGACATTAACAGCATTTGCAGACACACTATACGGGAATCGTTAATTGCATATCCCTAAACCCAAACTCCTAAAGCCTAATCCCTTTGAAAATATGATACTAATCGCTGACGGCGGCTCAACCAAAACAGACTGGCGCCTTATTAAAGACGGAAGAGAATACAAAAAAATACAAACATCCGGATTTAATCCGTATCTGGTTGGCAGCGATGAAATTGAAGAAATTTTGTGGAAAGAACTTCAGCCTTTTATCGACAATAATGCAGTTAGTGCAGTCTATTATTATGGAGCAGGATGCTCAACAGCTGTTAAAAATCAGATAGTTGAAACGGCTTTTGAGAAAATTTTCACTAAAGCAAAATTATATATCAGTCACGACCTGCTTGCCGCTTCACACGCACTTTGTGGCGACAAAGAAGGCATTGCGGCCATACTCGGAACAGGCTCTAATTCATGCTATTACGACGGAAAAAATATCAAAGATGGTATTTTCTCGCTTGGATATTTTTTTGGCGACGAAGGAAGCGGAGCTTACATGGGGAAACAACTCATAACCGCATACTTACACAAGGAACTACCTGAAGAAGTAGCAAAAAAACTTAGTGAAGCCTACCCGATGAGCCTCGAAAATATTCTCGACGCTATTTATACCAAGCCTGCCCCAAGTCGTTTTCTGGCATCATTCAGCAATTTCATCAACGAAAACCGCAATCATCCTTATATTTACAACCTTATTACTGAAGCTTTCAGGGCATTTTACAAATACCAGGTTTGCTGCTATGAACGACATAAAGAGGTTCCGGTTCATTTTGTTGGTTCAGTTGCCTACCATTATAGAGATATTTTAACGGCAATCGGACTAGAATTCGGCGTTACTACCGGAAAATTCATCAAAGCACCAATCGATGGACTGGTTGAATACCATCAGGAAAACAACTAAATTTTTAAATTTCTTCTGGTAATTCAGGAAAAGGCTTTATTCCTTTTTACTGCCTGCTTCAAATTTCAACGATCCTGAATTTATGCAATAACGCAATCCGGTCGGCTTCGGGCCGTCATCAAATACATGCCCCAGATGCCCGCCGCATTTGGCACAAAGGACTTCGGTACGCAGCATTCCGTGCGTAAAATCCTTTTTCTCAACTATATTTTCGTTAGTAGCTGGCTCATAAAATGCAGGCCATCCACAACCTGAATTGTATTTCGTTTTTGACTTAAAAAGCTCAGTTCCGCAGGCTGCGCACGAATAGGTTCCTTCATCAAATAAATCATCATACTCTCCGGTGAAAGGCCTTTCGGTACCTTTTTCGCGTAATATATTGAATTGAACCGGGCTTAATTCCTTTCGCCATTCATCATTACTCTTATTAATTTCAAATGTATCCATTGATGTATTAGTTGATTTTGAAATATTTTTATTTCCGTTTTTTTGCGCACAAGCTGAAAAAGAAATGCTCATAAGCACAATAATCCAGGTGTTAATTAGTAGGTTCTGCATTTGTACAGGTATAATTATCAGTTTTGCAATTCATAAAACAAATTGGCGCGAACTTTGGTTTACTTATTCATTCACAAAAATCCTTAATTTTATTTTTAAATTTATTCTATGGATACTGTTCTGATCATAAGTGGCATCATTCTGCTTTTAGCAGGAATTGCAGGATGTATATTCCCGTTTTTACCCGGTCCGCCATTGGCTTACGGTAGTCTTATACTTATACAGATATCAACACACAAACCTTTTACCGAAAATTTTCTGTTCATATGGGCATTAGTCACCACCGCAGTTGTTATCGCTGATTACTATATTCCCATTTGGGGAACTAAAAAATTCGGCGGAACTAAAGGAGGGGTTTGGGGCGCAACCATTGGACTTATCGTCGGGATATTCTTTTTCCCACCTTTAGGACTGATAATTGGTCCGTTTTTAGGTGCTTTTGCAGGAGAAATAATTAATAATCAGGATAGTAATAAGGCATTTCGATCAGCCATTGGCTCATTCATTGGTTTCGTTGCCGGAACCCTCATGAAGCTTGGAATCACTATAGTTATGGGATATTATTTTATTACAGCTCTCTGGTGAAAAGAAAACCGGTTCGTTCGAAAAAATTTCATCCGGATATCTGATTTGCGTTAAAGTAAGTCCTTTTGCAGGAACTGATAATCCAGCTTCACTGCGGTTTTGACTATCAATTATATACTGAAAATCAATATCTGAAATTTTCCCCCTACCTGCATCAAGCATAGTACCGACTATGGCTCTGACCATATTGCGCAAAAAGCGGTTGCCCCTGATTGTGAATTTCAGAAAGTGTACATTTTCTTCCCATCCTGCAAATTGAATATCACAAAAAAAGTTATTCACCTGTGTATGTACCTTGCTGAAGCATTGGAAATTATGTCGTCCTGTTACTAAAGAAGCACATTTATTCATCATTTCAATATCAAGGTTGCCATGCACGAAATAAGCCTGGTTAAACATAAATGGATCTTTTTCCCTAATAATAAGATACTCATATTCACGCCACAAAGCGCTATACCTGGCATGAGCTCCGGGCATAACGGGTTGTATTCCGGTAATGGCAATATCATCAGGAAGAAATCTGTTGAGTTTGAGAACAAATTGCCGAAGTGCATCTTCACTTAAAGCATCTTCTGAATCGAAATGCGCATAAAAGGTACTGGCATGTACACCGGCATCCGTGCGTCCACATCCGGTTATGTGATCCTTTAATCCGGCAATTTTCGTTAATCCGCTTTCGATCAAAGCCTGCACAGTTGTTGTATTAGGTTGTGTTTGCCAACCTCCGTATGCACCTCCGTTGTATGATAATTGTAAAAAATACCTGTATCCCATTCTTCCTCCTGAATGCAAATTTAGGTTTTTTACCTAAAAAGAGCTGTATTTTTATATATACATTTAAGCTTATAATATGATTATCATAACTTTATAATTGTTTTTTAGACGGGTTATAAATTGCATATTAAGATCAAAAAATTGAATCAAAAATGCTGCCTGTTTTAATAAGAATTATATCTTTACACTTCTATTGTGAATCAATTAACAATGTATAATTATACTAATCAAGTAATTACAAACAAATAAATTAATTAAAACAAATGACAAACACTGAAGTACTAATTCAAGAACTTGTAGAAAAGCATGGCCGAACCCGCAATGCTTTAATGCCGGTTTTACAGGGAATAGTATCCCGCGAAAAATTTCTTTCGGAACAAGCAATGATTGCAGTTGCACGCGAATTGGACCTTTCGGCAGCAGATGTTTACGGAACCGCTTCATTTTACACTTTCCTGGATACAAAGCCACGTGGCAAGAATATCGTAAGGGTTTGTAAGACCATTTCGTGCCATATGCAAGGGAAAGATGCTATTATTAAGGCAATTGAGGGTCACTTGTTGGTAAAAGTGGGAGATACAACTCATGACAATAAATTCACATTACTCACGGCCAATTGTCTTGGTTGGTGCCACAAAGGCCCGGTTATGCTTGTAAACGATGAAGTTTTCCCTTCGGTTACTCCCGAAATGGCCATCGAAATCATTGAAGAATTCGCAAAGAAAACCACTTAAACCCAAAGGTAGAAATCTCTAATACTATGGAACAGAAACAATTAAAGAAAATAGATATAATCTTTGGATGGGATGATAAATGCACACCCATACAGGTTGTAGAAAAATCGATTAAGAAAACGCCCGAAAACATCATCCTCGATATGATAGATTCCGGGCTTAAAGGCCGGGGTGGAGCAGGTTTCCCAACCGGTTTAAAATGGAAGTTTTGCCGTAACGAAGAAGCTGAAACAAAATATGTGATCTGTAATGCTGACGAAGGTGAACCAGGTACATTTAAAGACCGTGAAATTCTTGATCGCGTTCCGGAAAAGATTTTTGCAGGAATGACTATCTGCGGATTTGTTATCGGTGCACGCGAAGGATACATTTACATAAGGGGCGAATATAATTTCATGTTAAAAACCCTGCAGAATAAAATCGATATTTTCAACCAGCAGTTGCAGACACTGAAAGTTGATTTTCATATTTTCATGCGCTCAGGAAGTGGAGCTTATGTTTGCGGCGAAGAGTCAGCACTTTTCGAATCGATGGAAGGCAAGCGCGGCGAACCACGCAATAAGCCACCATACCCAACCGTAGCAGGATACAACGGCAAACCAACTGTGATAAATAATGTGGAAACGCTGGTTTACACCTCCGAAATCTGCCGAATGGGTCCAGAGAAATTCAAAGCATTGGGAACCAGCGACTCTCGTGGATCTAAAGTTTTCTCAGTTTCGGGCGATACCCCAATAGCCGGTATTTATGAACTCGAATTAGGTATGCCGTTAAAAGATTTCGTTGATGAATTTGGTGATGGCGATACAAAAGCCATACAAGTTGGAGGCGCTTCAGGACATTGCGTTCCACGGAAAAAATTCAATGATACTATTATCGGTTTCGAAGGAATACCTACCGGTGGTTCAATGATGATATTCAACTCAAGCCGCTCAATGTATAACGTTCTTCACGATTACCTCGAATTCTTTACCGAAGAATCGTGCGGACAATGCACACCTTGCCGCATCGGTTGCCAGCAACTGCTTAAAGGTATCGAAGCTGTAAAAAAAGGCGAACGCCCACCTGCCTATCTCGATGATCTGAAACGCCTGACAGGCACAATGAAAATTGCGGCTAAATGCGGCCTCGGACAGTCAGTCGCTAATCCTTTTACATCTATCGTTGATAATTTCCGCGAAGAGATCATTTACTAATCAAGCTCTTTTAAACCCATAAAATAGGAGAAAAACACCATGAGTAAATATATGGTTAACCTGAAAATAAACAACACCCCAATTCAGGTTGAAGAAGGCACCACAATACTGGAAGCCGCCAAACGCCTAAATTTTCGCATTCCAACACTGTGCAACCATCCGGATCTTACTGTAGCCGGCAACTGCCGTGTTTGTGTGGTCGAAGTGAAAGGAGCCCGATTATTGGCAGCTTCATGCGCCACTCCGGTTTCGGAAGGTATGGAAGTGAATACAAACAGCGAAAAAGTACGAATTGCCCGTAAACATGTTCTCGAACTATTGTTATCGGAGCACAATGCCGATTGTACCAAATGCTTTAAAAATGGACATTGCGAACTGCAGGAACTGGCTTCGGAATATCGCTATGGCGATCACATTTTTATCGACCTGGTAAAATCAGGAGATAAAACTCTTGATATTTCATCCCCATCCATAACTAAGGATTCAAGCAAATGTATCCGTTGCCAGCGTTGTGTTCGCACATGTACCGAATTACAATCCGTTAGTGCCCTGGCAGTTGTAAACAAAGGAGATCATCAAACTATCTCAACATTCCTTGGCAAACCATTAAACGATGTAGTTTGTACCAATTGCGGACAATGCATCAACCGCTGCCCGACGGGAGCTTTGTACGAAAGAAATTACATGGAGGAAGTATGGCATGCCATATACGATCCTAACAAATTTGTGGTTGTTGAAACAGCTCCTGCAACGCGCGTAGCCCTTGGTGAAGACCTTGGCATCGAAACCGGACAGCGTGTTACGGGTAAAATGGTTTCAGCTTTGCGCAAAATGGGATTCAACAAAGTTCTTGATACCGATTTTACTGCCGACCTTACCATAATGGAAGAAGGTACCGAACTGCTGACACGTCTGAAGAAAGCCATTGTTGATAAAGACGAAACAGTAAAACTCCCTATGATGACATCTTGTTCTCCTGGCTGGGTGAAGTTTCAGGAGCATATGTATCCTGACATGCTTGATAATCTTTCATCATGCAAATCGCCACAACAGATGTTTGGTGCGCTGGCCAAAACCTATTATGCTGACAAGATCAACATCAAAGCTGAAAACATGGTTGTTGTTTCAATCATGCCATGTACAGCAAAAAAATTCGAATGTAACCGGTCCGAAATGCGTGACTCAGGATTCAAAGATGTTGATTACGTGCTTACTACCCGCGAATTAGCAATGATGATAAAGCAGGCAGGTATTGAGTTTGATAAACTTGAAGATGATAATTATGACAGTATTCTGGGCGAATCTTCCGGTGCAGCCGTAATTTTCGGAACTACCGGGGGAGTTATGGAGGCAGCACTTCGAACTGCCTATGAAATAGTTACAGGCAATGAAGTTCCATTTACAAATCTTAACATTCAACCTGTAAGGGGAATGGAAGGAGTAAAAGAAGCCACTATAAAAATAAAAAACACAAAACCTGAATGGAGTTTCCTTGAGGGTGTGGATTTGAACGTTGCAGTTGCTCATGGTCTTGCCAATGCTAAACAACTTATGGATTCAGTACAATCAGGTGAATCGAACTATCATTTCATCGAAGTTATGGGATGCCCAGGAGGTTGTATTGGTGGTGGCGGACAACCAATTCCAACATCAGCAGAAATCCGAAAGAGAAGATCTGATGCCATTTATGCTGAAGATATGGGAAAAAGTATACGTAAATCGCACGAAAACCCTGAAATTGTTGAGGTTTATAAAGAATACCTCACTCACCCGCTAGGGCACAAATCGCATGAATTACTTCACACTCACTATAAGGCTCGCAAACGCTACTAATCACAATCCAATTAACCAAAAGGCCGCTCTGTAACAGAGCGGCTTTTGCATTTTCATAAAGATACTTCTTACTTTCTTTTTCAAAAACAGAATACAAAAATTACAAACACAAAAACTAACAGTAAGCATCTATTATTTAGATCAATTATAAATTTACTGTTATTCGATTAACAATGTGAATAAAATAACAATGAGTTTGTTTATTAGTTTAAAATATCTAATTTTGCACTCTGTATAAAAGACCCTCTTAAATGTTTTATCATACTCATTTAAAAGACTTTACCACGAAACGAACAGATTAGAAACGATAAAAATGAAATTAAAAGAAATAGCATCCATACTCAATGCAGAAGTTATTTGCGGGCACAGCAAACTTGAAAGAGACGTTGAAGCTGTATTTGCTTCAGACCTTATGAGCGATGTGCTTACTATTGACAGCGATAAACTCCTTCTCCTTACCGGACTTGTGAATATACAAACAATCCGCACCTCCGAAATGTCGGATATAAAAAATATTGTACTTGTACGCAATAAAAAAGCCAGTGCCGAAATGATTGCGTTAGCAGAAGAAAACAGGATTGTTATTATGCAATGCAGTTATTCCATGTTCAAATCATGTGGTTTATTATTTGCAAACGGATTAAACCCTGTTTACTAATCAATAAGTAAGATGCGATTCGAATATAACATTGAAGCGGGTAACTTTACTAAAGCAGGTGATGCTTCGAGTAGTTTTAAAAAAGTACTGAAACAGCTGAATGTCGATCCACAGATTATTAAGCGGATCGTTGTTTCACTTTACGAAGGGGAAGTAAATATAGTTGCTCATGCCAATGGTGGGAAGGTGATATGTGAAGTAGATACAAACCGCGTTCAGATAAAGCTGATTGATGAAGGACCAGGCATACCTGATATTGAAAAAGCAATGCAGGCAGGATATTCAACTGCATCAGCAAAAGTAAGGGAAATGGGATTCGGAGCTGGAATGGGACTTCAAAACATAAAAAATAATGCCGACACTTTTAATATTCAAAGTGAAGTTGGCGTAGGTACACAGCTTGAAATTATTGTTAACCTGCCAAAAGCCTAATAAATGGACAGCAAGCACTTTCATCATGCGTTAAAAATAAGCGACGATCTATGCATCGGATGCTCGCATTGCATGAATGTATGTCCTACTGAAGCCATTAGGGTACGAAATGGAAAAGCAATTTTATATGAAAACAGGTGCGTTGATTGTGGCGAATGCTTCAAAGCATGCCCGGTAAGTGCCATTTTTATCGATCAGGACGATTTTAAACGTATACAAGCCTTTAAATACCGTATTGCCCTGGTTCCTGCAGTTTTCATAGGCCAATTCCACGAAGGTATTTCCCGCGATCAGATTCTTGCCGCTATTCTTGCTAACGGATTCACTCATATATACGAAGTAGAAACAAGTGTCGACCTGCTTGCCAATGAGGTAAAAGCATATGCAAAAGCGCATCCTGAAAAGAAACCGCTGATATCATCTTTCTGTCCGGCTATTATCCGATTGGTACAGGTAAAATTCCCTGCATTAACGGAGCATATCATGCTTCTGAAACCGCCTTTAGATATTACCGCTTTATATTGCCGTAAGGAACTTACTGATCAGGGTATTAATCCGGCCGAAATAGGTGTTTTTTATATTACGCCATGTGCAGCTAAAATTGCGGCTATCAAAAGTCCTGTAGGCGAAGATTATTCTATGATTACTGGTGTTATCAACATGGATACGCTGTACAATAAAGTTTACAAACATATACGCAACGACAGATCAACACAGCCCATAATTATCCCGAATAAGCATCTTTCGAAAACTGCTCTTCAATGGACTCTTACACACGGCGAAGCCTCAAATGTCCCTGGCCGTAGTCTGGCCATTGACGAAATTCACAATGTGATTGAGTTTCTGGAAAAAATTGAAACCGATGAAATAGCAGATATTGATTTCCTCGAATTGCGTGCCTGCGACGAAAGTTGTGCCGGAGGTGTTCTGCTTTCGACTAATAGATTCCTGGTAGCTGAAAGGTTGAGAGCATTTCCAACAGTTGTTGATACAAAAGATGCTCAGCAAGATGGAATTCATAAATATTCCGATTACCTGCTCCGAAGGATCAACATTCAAGCTATCAATCCGCGAAGCATGATGAAACTGGATGAAAATATGGAAGAAGCAATGCGTAAAATGGAAAAATCGACCCGCATGTTGCAATGCCTTCCGTTAACCGATTGTGGCGCCTGCGGATCGCCGAATTGCCAGGCTTTTGCAAACGATATTGCGCTGGGTGAAGCTGATATCCGACAGTGCATATTTATTCAGAAAAACCGGGAGCAAACCGGTGAGCTTACCCCCGACGAATCGCTAGAAATGATGAAAAGCATTTGGGGAAATGACAAATTTTTTTCGAACCGTAAATAACATTAACCTAATATGCAGGTAAAAGACATAATAAAAGCACTTGAATTAAAAATTTTCGGCGGAAGCCAAGGTCTGGATCGTGAAATTACCGGGGGCTATACATCTGATTTATTGAGCGATGTTATGGGATATGCCGAAAATGGTAAAATATGGATTACCTTGCAGACACATAAAAATGTAATTGCAATAGCTTCATTAAAAGATCTGGCTGCAGTTATCCTGATTAAAGGAAATGATCCCGACCCGGATATGCTGGTACAGGCTAAAGAAGAGGGAATACCCGTACTTGGAACCAACGAGGAAGCTTTTGAAATAACAGGTAAATTATTCAATCTGCTAAACCACTAAAAATGAACTGTTACCGGGCTGATCTTCATATCCATACAGTACTGTCACCATGTGGGAGTCTGGATATGAGCCCGGCAAAAATAATAGAAAAAGCCCTTGAAAAAGGTCTTGATATTATCGGAATTACAGATCACAACTCAACCAGGCACTGTAAACTAATCAGCAAACTGGCAGCAACCGAAGGAATATTTGTCCTGATGGGTGCCGAAGTAACCACCCGCGAAGAAGTCCATTGCCTTTCGTTCTTTGAAAATGATGATCAATTGTTGGATTTCCAGGCTTACTTGGAAGCCCACCTCCCTCCTATTTTGAATGATACCAAGAAGTTCGGGTACCAGGTTGTAATTGATGAAGATGAACAGATAATCGATGAAATTGAGTTCCTGCTTATTTCGGCACTCAACCAATCCATTGACCAGATTGAACAGAAAGTTCATTCATTAGGTGGTATTTTCATACCTGCACATATAGACCGGCCGAGTTACAGCATCACAAGCCAGCTGGGATTTATTCCTGCAGACCTGAACATTGATGCTATTGAGATTTCTGCCTCCTGTAAAGCTGAATCGGTTCTTCCTTTTATCACTAAACAAAAGGACGTATCTATTATCAGAAATTCGGATGCCCATTATGAAGATCAGATTGGCAAAGTATTTACCACCTTTGAAATGGAACACCGCAGTTTCGATGAAGTTAAACTTGCTCTGCACCGAATGTTGGGACGAAATACAAGAATAGTATGAAAGATTTATCTCTTCACATACTCGATATACTTCAAAACTCAGTAACGGCAGGAGCTTCGCTGATTGAACTTGATATTAACGAAGATCCCGCCAAGGACAAGTATTCTGTAAAATTTACTGACAACGGAAGAGGTATGGATGCAGCAATGGTACAACAGGTAACCGATCCTTTTTTTACCACAAGGACCACACGGAAAGTAGGATTGGGATTACCTCTACTAAAGCAAAATGCCGAACAAAGCGGAGGCTGGCTGAGTATTCATTCCACACCGGGCAAAGGAACAGAGGTTCAAGCTGTTTTTGGTTACAGCCATATCGACAGGCTACCAGCAGGCGATATTGCAGGAACAATGGCACTTACCGTTTCATCGTATCCGGCTATTGAATTCATTTATACGCATAACACACCCGAAGGCACTTTTATATTCGACACTAAGGAAATAAAAGAAACCCTGGAGACTGTTCCCATAAGCAATCCGCAGGTAATCGCATTTATGAAAGATCTGATACGCGAAAACCTCGAAGCAATAAAAGCATCATAATTAAACTGCAAAGAAATTTACTAATCATTGTAAAAACCAAAATCACATGACCAAGATCACATCACTGGCTGATTTAAGGAGGATTAAATCCGATGTAGAAGCTAAAATGAGCCTTCGCGAACGGAGCGAAACCCCTGAAAGCATGGTTCAGATCAGAGTTGCAATGGCAACATGCGGAATTGCATCCGGCGCTAAAATTGTAATGGATTACATGATCGATGAACTTGACAAACGCAACATCCCTGCCGTGGTAACACAAACAGGCTGCATGGGCTATTGCTATGCCGAACCTACAATTGAAATTACCCGTCCAGGACACGGCCCCATAGTTTTTGGGTTTGTCGATTCGAAAAAAGCGGATCAGATCATCGAAAAATACATCAAAAACGGTGAACTTCTCGATGGCATCATCCCTGTTAACTACGAAAATATTGAAGGCAAGAAATAAATTCAGGAGGAAAACACTATGACACAATACAAAATACACCTTTTGGTGTGCGGAGGGACCGGATGCAGGGCTTCGGAAAGCGAACTGCTGTTTCACAACCTCAAGAAAGAAGTCTTCGAAAAAGGGCTTGAAAACGATGTTCAGGTTATTACTACCGGCTGCTTTGGTTTCTGCGAAAAAGGACCAATCGTAAAAGTAATGCCCGACAATACGTTCTATACCCAGGTAAAACCTGATGATGCTATAGAAATAATTGCAGAACATGTGATAAAAGGCCGCAGGGTTACCCGATTGCTGTATGTTAATCCGGAAACTGAACAACATGTTGCTGACTCAAAACACATGGGCTTCTACCGCAAACAATTGCGTATAGCATTGCGTAACTGCGGTTTTATTGATCCTGAAAATATTGAAGAATACATTTCGCGCGACGGCTATGCTGCTTTGGCAAAATGTTTGACCGAAATGACTCCTGCTCAGGTAATTGAAGAGATGAAGAAGAGCGGTCTGCGCGGACGTGGCGGCGGTGGTTTCCCTACAGGTCTCAAATGGGAAATTACAAGCAAGAGCCAGGCTGATCAGAAATATGTGGTTTGTAATGCCGACGAGGGAGATCCAGGCGCATTTATGGACCGTTCAATCCTTGAAGGCGACCCACATTCAGTAATTGAAGCTATGGCCATTTGCGGATATTGCATTGGTGCAACAAAAGGAATTGTGTATATCCGCGCTGAATATCCGTTGGCAGTTGAAAGGCTTAAAATTGCCATGAAACAAGCCGTTGAATTTGGTTTATTAGGCAAAAATATTTTTGGAACCGGTTTCGAATTTGAAATCGATATCCGTTACGGAGCCGGAGCATTTGTTTGTGGAGAAGAAACTGCACTTATACACAGCATGGAAGGCTTACGTGGTGAACCAACAATAAAACCTCCATTCCCAAGTGTATCGGGATATTTAGAAAAACCAACCAACGTTAACAATGTTGAAACTTTTGCCAATGTTCCTGTAATTATCATCAAAGGAGCTGAATGGTTTGCATCCATCGGGAGCGAAAAGTCAAAAGGAACCAAAGTATTTGCATTAGCCGGAAAAATTAATAACGTAGGACTTATCGAAGTACCTATGGGAACGACGCTTCGCGATATTATTTTTGAAATCGGTGGTGGTATTAAAGACGGAAAGAAATTTAAAGCTGTTCAAACCGGTGGACCATCAGGGGGATGTTTAACTGAAAAACATCTTGATATAGCTATCGATTTTGACTCACTAACAGCTGCCGGTTCTATGATGGGATCGGGTGGTATGATTGTATTGGATGAGGATGACTGTATGGTTTCTATCGCAAAATTCTACCTCGATTTTACCGTTGAAGAATCCTGTGGTAAATGTGCTCCCTGTCGTATTGGCAACAAGCGCCTGAACGAGATGCTCGAAAAAATATGTGAAGGAAAAGGTACTATGAAAGATCTCGACCTTCTGCGCAATCTGAGCCATGTTGTTAAAGACACTTCGCTATGCGGATTGGGACAAACTTCTCCGAACCCTGTGCTTTCAACAATGGACAATTTCTATGATGAATACTTAGCCCATATTGTTGATCACAGATGTCCGAGTGGGCAGTGTAAAGCGCTGCTTCAATATGTGATTGAAGCTGAAAACTGTGTTGGATGTACTGCCTGTGCCCGTAATTGTCCTGTTAATGCAATTGCCGGTGAGCGTAAAGGTATTCATGTAATTGATCAGGCAACCTGTATCAAATGTGGCGCCTGCCTCGAGAAATGTAAGTTCAATGCAGTGTTTATCAAGTAACGAAAGGGGAATAAACCATGGAAATGATCAATATAAAAATAGATAACAAAGATATAAAGGTAGCCCCCGGGACTACTATACTGGATGCTGCAAAATCAGTCGGGATAAATATTCCTACACTATGTTACCTCCACCTGCACGACTTCGATATCACAAACAAACCGGCAGGTTGTCGCGTCTGTGTGGTTGAAGTAAAAGGACGCCGCAACCTGGCACCTGCCTGCGCTACGGATTGTTATGAAGGAATGGAAGTGAGTACACACAATATTCGTGTACTCAACAGCCGCAAAACAGTTCTTGAACTTATACTCAGCGATCACCCTACCGATTGTCTTGTTTGCTCCAAAAGTGGAAGTTGCGAATTACAAACCCTGGCTCAGGATATGGGAATACGCCAAATCGAATATCAGGGCGAGCAATCACATTATAAAGAAGATACATCACCAGCTATTATTCGCGATGTGGACAAATGTATTATGTGCCGTCGTTGCGAAATGATGTGTAATGATGTACAAACTGTAGGAGTACTTTCAGCTGTTAACCGCGGATTTATGTCGGTGGTAGCTCCGGCTTTCGAAATGAACCTCGACCACAGTGTTTGTACTTATTGCGGACAATGTGTGGCCGTTTGCCCTACTGGCGCTCTTACAGAAGTAGATAACACTAACCAGGTTATACGCGCTTTAGCTGATCCTTCGAAAACGGTTATTGTACAAACAGCTCCTGCTGTCAGGGTTGCTTTAGGTGAAGAATTCGGAATGGCGCCGGGAACAAGAGTAACCGGTAAAATGGTTTCAGCCTTGCGAAGCCTTGGATTTGATTATGTTTTTGATACTGATTTTGGTGCCGACCTTACTATTATGGAAGAAGGCACTGAGTTACTTGATCGTATCACACGCCATCTTAATGGCGACAAAACCGTTAAATTACCAATGCTTACTTCATGCTGTCCGGCTTGGGTTAATTTCTTCGAACACCAGTTCCCTGAAATGAGCGATATTCCTTCCACGGCCCGTTCACCACAGCAGATGTTTGGTGCCATTGCTAAAACCTATTTTGCCGATAAGCTTGGAATAAAACGCGAAAACATGGTTGTAGTTTCTATTATGCCTTGTCTGGCTAAAAAATACGAATGTCAGCGTGATGAATTTGCAACTAATAGCAATCCTGATGTTGACTTTTCAGTTTCAACCCGCGAACTGGCTCATCTGATCAAACAGGCAAATATCAATTTCACTTCGTTGCCTGATCAGGATTTCGACCATCCGATGGGCGAATCAACCGGGGCCGCAGTAATATTTGGAACAACTGGTGGTGTAATCGAAGCTGCTGCTCGCACAGCTTATGAACTTTTCACAGGGAAAACACTTGAGAAAGTTGATTTCAAACAACTTCGCGGTATGGAATGGATACGTGAAGCAACCGTTGATTTCGACGGAACACCAATTAAAATTGGTATAGCTCATGGATTAGGCAATGCGCGCAAATTGTTGCAGGACATTAAAGACGGAAATTCATCCTACCATGCCATCGAAATTATGGCATGTCCCGGGGGATGTATCGGCGGAGGCGGCCAACCGCTTCACTATGGTGATACAAGCATTTTAATGGCCCGTCAGAAAGCAATTTATACCGAAGATGAAGCCAAAACAATCCGCAAATCGCATGAGAACCCTTATATTCAGCAATTATATGCCGAATTCCTTGGCAAACCAATGAGCGAAAAGTCGCATCATTTGCTTCACACAAAATATTTCGACAAGAGCAAACCAGCCGAAATAGATGAATAAGCAAGGATAAGAAGGTAAATAATTTTAAAGAAAAATCGTTATGGCAAATATAAAAATAAGCGAGCAGAAGGTTCTACAGATTGAAGCTATCTGCAAAAATTATAACAACGAAAAGGGCGAACTCATAAATGTTTTGCACCAGACACAAAGCCTGGTTGGGTATTTACCGGCTGAGGTTCAGGAAATTATCTCAAAAAACCTGAATTGTTCAGTAGCTCACGTTTACGGAGTTGTTACTTTTTATTCGTTCTTCACTATGATCCCAAAAGGTCAGTTCCCGATCAGCATTTGCATGGGAACTGCTTGTTATGTTCGTGGTGCCGAAAAAGTGCTGGATGAGTTCAAGCGCATACTCGAAATACCAGTTGGTAAAACCACCCCTGATGGAAAATTTTCGCTCAGCTGCCTGCGTTGTGTAGGGGCATGCGGACTTGCTCCTGTAGTAATGGTTGGCGAAAAAGTTTACGGACGTGTTTCGCCTGATGGGGTAAAAGATATCATTAAGGAGTACAAACAAGCATAAGTGCTTAAAGGCATTCAGCAAAAGCACTCTTTAAATTTATCAATACTAAACTGCTTCTTTAACAGGGAGCAGTTTTTTTTATACTCCAAAGTTGTATTATATAAACTTTTCAGCACACAGAATATTATTAACAATAAACTCACAATCGACAATATTATCATTATATTTGCTTGATTTATCAACACTCTTTACCAGTATGAATTTGGATTCGAACGATATTAACTCACTGCGACAGGAGATAGAACAATTAAAATCAGAGAATGACAGGATAAAAACAGATCTCCTGAAACAGAAAGATTTTGAAAAACTTGAACAGGAAGCAGAAGAAATAAAACAGCAGGCCGAAAAAGCGAACCGAATCAAGTCCGACTTCCTTTCGATGATGAGTCATGAAATACGCACTCCTATGAATGGGATTGTAGGTATGACCAGTCTTTTGCTCGATACAAAAATTACTCCCGAACAGCATAATTACCTTGAAACCCTTCGCATCAGTGCTGATAACCTGATGTCGATCATTAACGATATCCTTGATTTCTCGAAAATAGAAGCGGATAAGCTCATCCTTGACGAAAATTCGTTTGAGCTGCGCCGTTGCATTGAAGAATCACTCGATATTTATGCCATGAAAGCAATCGAAAAAGGAATCGATCTGCTTTATATGCTACAGCCCGAAGCACCTCCTTTCCTTATCGGTGATATGAAAAGGATCAGGCAAATACTTGGAAACCTTATCAATAACGCCATCAAATTTACTGATGAAGGAGAAATATTTATTTCTGTAGAGAAGAAATCGCAAACCAACGAATATTGCGAACTTCTTTTCTCAGTAAAAGACAGCGGAATAGGAATTCAAAAAGAAAAACTTTCGCTTATTTTCGAAGCATTTACACAAGGCGAAACATTTGTATCGCGCCGTTATGGTGGAACCGGTTTAGGATTAGCTATTGCCCGCCACCTTGTTGGTTTAATGGGCGGACAGATATGGGCCGAAAGTTCACCCGGAAAAGGTGCTACATTCTACTTCACTGTAAAGCTCCGCATTGCAGATACTCCAACAACAAAACTCTATATCAGAGGCCAGATACCCGAATTAAAAGGCAGCAAGGTTCTTATTGTTGACAACGATCCTACTTCGAGGCAGATTTTTACTGTACAATTCGAAGCATGGGGCATGAAAGCTTATACTGCAGCCACCGCTAAAGAAGCCCTGCGAATTATCGAAAGTGAAGATTCATACTTTGATTTGGGTATACTGGATATGCAACCTTCAGGTTTAAATGGTATTGAGTTGGCTGAATCAATCCGCGAAATACCTTTCAAAGGCGATATGCCTTTTATACTGGTGTCTTCTGTCGGAAAAGTTAATGATCTTCCAAAAGGATTATTTGATGCACAGCTTTCGAAACCTGTTAAGTTAACTGATCTTTTTGAGCTTGTACTCAGCGTAATGTCGGAGAACAGGAACCGTAAGAAAAACATTGCTGACCATAATGTAGACAAAAAACTCTCCGATAAACTTCCATTGCGTATTTTATTAGCCGAGGACAATTTCACCAACCAGGAACTTGTTGTAACGCTGATGCGAAAAATGGGTTATACGATTGATGCTGTTGAAAACGGCAGAAAAGCATTGGAAATCATGGAGCAAAAATCCTATGATATTATCCTGATGGATGTTCAGATGCCTGTAATGAATGGACTTGAAGCTACACAAGCCATTATAGAGAAATACCCTGAACCCGAACGTCCGTTTATCATTGCTATTACTGCAAATGCAATGCCCGGCGACCGCGAAAGATTCCTCGAAGCCGGAATGGTTGATTACCTTTCAAAACCAATACGATTCAAAGATGTGCAGGATGTATTGATACGCTGGGGAAGGAAAAAACATACTAATCTATAATGTTTGATAGTTTAAAATAAAAAAAACCGGTGATGAACCGGTTTTTTTTATTTCTGGTAGCGAGGACGAGATTTGAACTCGTGACCTTCGGGTTATGAATCCGACGCTCTAACCAACTGAGCTACCTCGCCATGTTTGAGGGGTGCAAAATTATCAATTTTTCCGAAACAAACAAACTCTGATGACGAAATTCCACTTTTTAGGCCGCCCCCCTGCAAAAACATTATCCTATCACCTCAAACGTCTCTTTGTAAACTACACCCCTCTCCTTGAGTTTTTCGAGCATAAACTTAACCGTAGCATCACCATTACCCAGATATTCAGGTGCCGAAACTCCTTTTCGGGTGTATAATCCTTCTGATAACAACCTTGCTGCCGCTGTAGCTGTATAACCTGTTGTACGTGCCATGGAGTGAATACCTGTTGCTTTGTCAAAACGATCGTAAAGATCCCATGTATAACGTTGGCGTACATCATTTTTCAGTCCTTCGGTGATAACCTGCATCACAGTTAGGTCTTCTTCGCCTTTTTGCAGTTTCCATTTCGGGAAAAGCAGTTTTGAAGTAAATTCAAGTGGGCTGATCATTACTCCGTTTATCAGTATGGGTTCTTTGCTAAAAAACCCGGTATCGCGCAGCACAGCCATTTTTTCGATATGTCCTTTGTAGCGAAGGGTTTTTTCGATCATATAATCGCCTTTAATGGTTGTTGCCAGTGTACGAAGACCGTCGCTGTTAAAAGCTTCGAGTGTGCCAATATTCGGGAAATCAAGTAATTCAGGATCGGAAAGTGCCTCGCGGGTAACAAGTCGGCCACCATCTATATACCGTGCCGGACGAGTATATTCCTCAATAACATCAATTGGTGAAAAAACCGCCTTATATTCAAATGGCCAGGTTCGGATAACAGGCAAACCTCCAACATAAGTAATACCTTTTTCCAGCGTGTCGAGCTTTGAAGCACCATATGCAATAAGCACATTACTCATACCCGGAGCGACACCAATATCACAAATAGCTGTCACGTTCATTTCACGGGCTTTCGCATCAAGTAAAAACATATCTTCCGGAAAGAAGGCTATATCTACAACATTTTTACCGCATTCAATAATTCTTTCAAGTGTGCGGAATCCCATAAACCCGGGAACCGCACTGATTACCAGGTCGTGCTCCTCTACTATTGATTTTAGTGTTTCAGCATTATCCAGATCAGTTGTAAACGTTTTTATACCTTCAATAGCAGAAAGCCTCGAAAGAGCTTCGCTGCTCATATCGGCAGATGTAACTTCAAATTCACCATTCCTGGCAAGATCAATAGCCATGGGTCCTCCGACCAATCCAGCGCCTAAAACAAGAATTTTCATATAGTGGTATTTATTTATTTTTGTATGCGTTGCTCCATCTAAACTAATAAGCAAATCCGCTTTTCACAGATTATAAAGTTTTGGTTTCGAATCGTTTCCGAGTGCTTCTGTTTATCATAACCTGGCTGATCTTTTGAAATTGCGAAACTATGATTCCACATAAAACCAGCATCATTCCAGTGATTTTGAGCCAGGTGAACTTTTCGTCGAGGATAATAAAGGACAACAAGCCTGTAAAAACCGGAATCAGATATGTGAAAATATTAGCCTTTATAACACCAATTTGTTTTATGGTAATAATGTAGAAAACATAAGCCAGCGTTGACGCAAAAACAGCCAGTTGCAGCATTGCAAAAACCAGTTCGCGGGTAGGCTTTACTGTGATGAAATGTTGAAAATCGAAAATCAGGAACAACGGCAGAAAATATACCGCTCCTATCAGGTTTTGATATGTAATGATAGTAACAGGTTTGTACTCAGGTGATATTTTCCGGATTATTACCGAATAAGCCACAGCTGCAAAAACAGCAACAAAAAGAAGCAAAACGCCTTTCGGTGAAGCATTTAATGATAAATCGGGATTGATCAGCATCAGCAGTATGCCAACGAATGAAAAGGCAAGTCCAACAATTATAGACATCGAAATGCGTTCGCGCACCATATAATAAGCTGCAAAAGGAGTAAATAAAGGAATGGTTGCTATTACTACTGAGGCTACGGTTGGAGAAACAAGTTTAAGCCCAAAACTTTCGCCCAGAAAATACATAAACGGTTGTGTGAACGAAAGCAATAAAAAGTATCTCAGATGCTTTCGCTTAATGACCTGAAATGAACGGGTAAAGAACATAAAGCCCAGCATCAGCACACCTGAAAGCACTAACCTGAGAAAAATAATGGTAACAGGCTCATACCATTTAACTGCAATTTTGAACCATACAAATGATAATCCCCAGAACAGCATGGATAATACTGCAAACAGGTAAACTTTGTAAATCTGGAACTTCATCGAATTCGTATTTTCCGGTTTTCGGCTGCGAAGATAGTGCTTTAACCGAATCAGGATGAAGCCTTCAGTTCGATTAAGGAAAATATAAATTAGCTTTTCAGATATAAGCTGAAAAAGCGACAGAAAACATTCGTGAGGAGTAAAACGTGAAGAAGAACTGTACAGATTTATTCAATACCGGCATAATGTTTCATAAACTGAACACGCTCATATGCAACAGGATTTTCGACTTTATCAAAACTCATCTTTCCTATAAAAGCGGAAGTTGATTCATAATTATGCTTTACCATCCATGTTTCCATACCGGCGAGTATTTCGGAAATACGCACATGTCCATGTTGATACACTGTGCTAACTACCTCCACGGCTTTTGCACCGGCAAGCAGCATTTTAATCATTCCACTGGCATCGTGAACACCAGTGGAAGCCACAACATCGCATTGTACATTGCCCGATAGCAATGCAACCCAACGTAACGGATGGTAAAGCTCCTCAGGAGTACTGAAAATATGAGTGGCTGAAAGTTTAAACGTATCGATATCGATATCAGGCGAATAAAAACGGTTGAACAGCACCAGACCTTTGGCACCGGCCCACGAAAGTTTACGTGTTATTTCGGCCAAACCAGCAAAATAGGGACTTAATTTAACCGCTACCGGTATTGTAACATGTTGTAAAACGCCTTGCAGCACATCAAAGTATATTTGCTCGATCTGAGCTGAATTCCGATCGGGATCAGAAGGCAAAATGTAAATATTGAGTTCGATTGCATCAGCGCCGGCATCCTGAATTTTTGAAGCATAAGACATCCATTCCGTGGCTGTTGCGCAGTTAATACTCGCAATAATTGGAATTGAAACCGCTTTTTTACAATCGCTGATCAGTTTCATGTATTTATCAAGAGTGTTATCGCGGCTGTAATTGCTGATATAATCATGAGCCTCAGGATACTGATTGGTGTATTCCGACTGACCCATTGTATGATGAATCTCATTCAGAATCTGTTCCTCGAACAGAGATTTCAATACTACAGCTCCTGCGCCTTGCTTTTCGAAATCAATAATGTTTTCGACAGAATTTGTAAGCCCTGAACTACCGACAATGAGCGGGCTTTTAAGATTGAGTCCAAGATAATTTGTTTTCAGGCTTACCATACTACGCATTGGTTTTCAACTTGTTAAATAATAATATTTTTCACAATTTGCCCCACCATATAACAGAGGGAAACATGTGTAAATGTATGCTATATTTCAGATATACAACAAAGGAAAAGGGATATTTTTACCTGAAATTTAATTAATCTCAAATCCGGATTTCGGAATGCTGAATTCCTATAGCATAACTACAATACTCAGGTAGATTTTTTTTTACCGCAGGGACGTAAAGCAATATAACACAGATTATCAATATATTAGAGTGCAAAGCTTTGACTAATTGTGTTGCAGATATTGATGCGCTTATGAATTGTTTACGGAATTTGGTTATTAGCAATAGAAAGAAGGTGATGAATGAAGATTTGAAAATTTCTGAGTTTTCAACAGAATTCGTGCCAGAAACCCTAAAATATACCCGTCGGAAATACGGAAACCTGCTCACGCAGCTCGAACCTGAAGAATGGTTTACATTATCAACCGGCTTAAGCTGATGAAGTAAGATTGCTGATTAGCAAAAAAAATATTCGCTATACACCAATCAACTCAATTCATATTAAAGTTCATCTGGCATCAATTGCCTGATCTGGAATAAGCTTATTTATTTTGCCACCGCCAATTTGCGAAACATTGAATCATTTTGAATAACGTCAATGGCTTTTAAAAGCTCATCATCAGTAGCGCTTGCCATCTGAAAATACGCATTCATATTAAACAGATTTCGTGCAATCAAAGCTTTAAGCACTGTTTTTATTTGCAGACCTGACGTTTCAATATCTTTATCTTTTCGAGGAACTTCATTCTTTTCAGCAAAAGCAATAAATTCATCCATCAATTTCTGATCATCAGTAAATCCGGCTTTAAACGCTTTGATATCAGGATATTCTATAAGCATTTCCTTGCGTTTTGTTTCAATGTACTGAACTGTAAATTCATTCAGCAAACCTTTGCGGAAAATATCAGTATAATAATCGGACATAAATGAAGTATCGAGTGGAATAAAATAGTCGGGCATTACACCACCTCCACCATAAACAACCCGCTTATTATGAGTATAATACCTAAGCGAATCAGGAAATTTTATACTATCGGCATGAACCAGTTCGCCATGTTTGTACCGGTTATAAACCTCATCCTGATAATCATCCTTACCATCCTCATACGATTTCTGAATACACCGGCCCGAAGGTGTGTAATAGCGGGCAGTAGTAATGCGTACCATCGAACTGTCGGGCAACATATAAGGTCGCTGCACCAATCCTTTTCCAAACGAACGGCGGCCAAGTAACAATCCGCGATCCCAGTCCTGAACGGCACCGGCAACAATTTCGGAAGCTGATGCAGAACCTTCATCAATCAGAACCACCAGTTTTCCTGTTTCGAAAGTACCATCCGAGGTGGCAATAAAATCCTGTTTGGGGGCACGAAGCCCTTTGGTATAAACCACCAGTTTGCCCGAAGGCAGAAACTGATCGGCCAAATCGAATGCAATATTCAGATATCCACCGGTATTTCCGCGCAGGTCGAAAACAAGGTTTTTCATGCCTTGTTTCTGAAGATCGCGGGCAGCATCAACAAATTCGTCAGCTGATGTTTGCGCAAAACGCGAGAGCTTGATATATCCAATATCGCTGGTAAGCATGTAAGAAGCATCGATACTGTTTAAGGGAATTTTATCGCGGGTAATCGAGAAATCAATCAGTTCCTTACGACCTTTGCGGTATATGGCCACTTCAACCTTACTGCCTTTGGGTCCGCGCAAACGGTCGAGGACATATTGATTGTTCAATTTTTTGCCAAATGCATCTTCATCATTTATTTTAATAATCTTATCACCAGCAAGTATACCGAGTTTTTCGGATGGACCGCCCGGAACCGGCGAAATCACCAGTATTGTGTCCTTATATATCTGGAACTGAATACCAACTCCTTCGAAATTACCTACAAGCGGTTCATTCGTTTTATCAACATCTTTTTTCGAAATGTATACCGAATGTGGATCAAGCTCTTTTAAAACTGCAACTATTGCCTCTTCAGTAAGTTGTGGCTGATCGACCTCTTCAACATAATAATAATTTATCAACTGCATAAGTGTATTAAACTTAAGGGTTGTCTCCTTAGGATCAACCGACTTTTGTTTCAACTGCGCCGAAACTGAAACACTAACAAGCAGCAGGGCCGACAAAAGCAAAGTATATGACATTAATTTCATAGTAAGTACGTAGATTAAATTTGAAGCTCAAAATTACGTGAAATATCGCAGCCATAGTAATAAACCACTACCGGGCATTTAAAAAATTATGAAAATTTATCATTCTGAATGAATATATATGGTTTTCAATTATAGCTGAATGACTTTAAAATTTAATTTAACGGAAATATTCCTTAGTTTCCTGATGAATGAGAAAACAATAATTAGTAAAATCTAAAGAAAAAAAAAATACTGTTAAACTCATTTTTACTATAGTAATAACTTTTCAAAAGAACTTGAAAACAGGTAAAACTACTAACAATAAATACATACCTTTGCTATATAATCCGGATAAAAAGGTACTTGTAAATCAGGTTTCGGCACTTCCTCATTACCATAAACAAAAATCGTATCATGAATTCATTCAAAGTATTTTTAGTTACAGTAACATTTCTAGCTGCACTATTCTATTCGTGTAAACATGAACCACTTATAGCACCCGGCACTCCAGAAGTATGTTTCGATAATCAGATTATGCCTGTAATTCAATCGGGTTGTGCCAAGTCAGGTTGCCACGACGGTAACGGTGGCGAGGCATTCTCTTTGCTGACTTATAACGAAATAGTCAGCCAGGTGCAACGTGGAAAACCTTTAAACAGCAAGCTCTATGAAGTAATTACTGCCAATCCTCACCTGGGAAGCATTATGCCGCCAAAGCCGAATGAGCCGCTTACCAGCATACAGATTGATAATATCGAAATCTGGATTCTGCAGGGAGCCAATCCTACAACATGCACTGTGGAATGCGATACCGTTAATGTTACTTTTACAGGGAGCATTCTGCCGGTTAATGATACGTATTGCAAAGGATGCCACAGTGGATCAAGTCCTTCGGGAGGAATAACACTTACCGATTATGCTTCCATTAAAGCAGCCGTTGATGGCGGAAGGTATGTAGGAGCTATCGAGCAACTTACCGGTTATACTGCCATGCCAAAAGGTAATCCAAAACTTCCTGAATGCAATATTTATCAAATCAATAAATGGATTAATCAAGGAATGCCTAACAATTAATACAAATGAAAAAAACTTCAATAATTCTGCTTTCTACAGCTTTGTTGCTAACGTTTACTTTAAGCGGTTGTTATTACGACAGTGAAGAAGAGCTTTACCCGGGAAGCACCAACTGCGATGTATCAAACGTAACTTACTCCGCTTCAATAGCTGGGGTATTTGCAGCTACCTGCAATTCCTGCCATAACAGCAGTAATCCTTCTGGTAATATTGTAACCGATAATTATGCAAGTGTAAAAGCAAATATGTCGCGAATCAAAGGTGCTGTGAATCATGAAACGGGCTTTTCACCTATGCCTAAAGATTTGCCAAAACTTTCAGCTTGTGAGCTATCAAAACTTGATATCTGGATAAGCCAGGGAATGCCAAATAACTAACCAAAACCAATACGCTCTGTTATGAAAAAACTACTGAAAATTACACTTATACTGGCAGCCGTAGGATTGGTAGCTGCTGCACTTGTGTGGAAATTTTATGTTAACAAACCACATGAAGATATTGAAAACGCTACACCTGCTTATATAATGGCAGCTGATGATCTTTGGAAACAATACAATAGTGATCTGAAAACTGCTGATTCGTTATATACAGGTAAAGTTATTGAGCTTACCGGCAAACTGAACCGCACCGAAAAATCAGACACATTGGTGTATGCCGTATTTGTGATGGAAGTTGACACCATGTTCGGCGATAAATCCGTACGTTGCGAAATGCTTCAGAAATATAATACTGAGGCTGCTGCATTGCCAAAAGATGCCGAAGTGAAAATAAAAGGTTTTTGTACCGGCTTCGATCAAACGGATATCAAATTCAATAAATGCTCAATCGTTAAATAGTTTTCAGTTTTCTAAAAGCTTCCGGTAAATCAATCATCATGATACGAACTAAAACATTATCACTCCTTTTCCTGATTACCTTTCTATCAGGGCAATTGTTTGCCCAGGATTTAATGGATATGCTAAAGGACGAAACTCCCAAGACGGATTATGCATATGCAACTTTCAAAACAACCCGCATCGTTCTTGGACAATCTATCGAAAACCCCGCCAGTGGCACACTTCAGTTTTTAGTTGAACACAATTTTGGTGCTATTAATTCAGGAGCCTACAATTTCTTCGGAATTGATAATGCAACAACCAGGCTTGGACTTGAATATGGTGTTAACGACTGGTTAAGCGCTGGATTTGGGCGGAGCGCTTACGAAAAAACATTCGATGGTTCCATCAAAGCAAAAATACTCAGGCAGTACACCGGTGCAAAAAACATGCCTATTTCCATGTCGTTTTATGGCGGAGCTTATCTTAATTCGTTGAAATGGGCTGATACTTCGCGCACGAATTATTTCTCGTCGCGCATGTCGTACACAGCTCAGCTACTGATTGCCCGGAAGTTTTCAAACTCTTTCTCTATACAGATTACACCGACATATGTTCACAAAAACCTTGTTCCGCTGCGCACCGACCAGAATGATATATTTGCAGTAGGAATTGGCGGCAGGTATAAAGTTGCACAACGCACATCAATCAATGCCGAGTATTTTTACTTATTACCCGGCACAACCGCTGATAAATATGTTAACTCTCTTTCGGTTGGCGTTGATATTGAAACCGGCGGTCATGTTTTCCAGTTCAGGCTTACCAATGCCCAGCCTATGTTTGAGCGTGCTTTTATAACCGAAACAACCAACAAATGGTCGAATGGAGGTATCTTCTTCGGATTTACGATAAACCGTGTATTCACAATAGTTCAGCCCAGGTTGCCGAAGGAATAAAAAAGGAGTTCGCAAATAGTTATTGGAAATATTTTGAATGTCAAAATCTGACAGTCGAAATCCAATATCTGAAATAACAATAAACACATGGATAAGGAAGAAAAGCAGCGATTTTTCGGAAGCCTTGTATTTCCAGCACTTCTGGTTCTGGTAATGTGGGTGATTAAGATAATTGAAGTCAGTTTCAACACTTCTTTTGCCGAATATGGATTGTTACCTCAAACCGCAGTTGGACTTCGGGGCATACTATTTTCTCCTTTACTTCATGCCGATTGGGCTCATCTTTCGGCAAATACGGTTCCCTTATTTGTATTAACTGCAGGATTATATTATTATTACGGTAAAAAAGCACGTACAATTTTTGTTTTATGCTGGCTGGTAACAGGCCTTTGGGTTTGGATATTTGCAAAAGATACAGGCATACATATTGGTGCATCAGGAGTAGTATATGCGCTTGCAACATTTCATTTTACAAGCGGAATTTTACGTCGCGAGCCACGCATGATGGCATTTTCGTTGTTGGTTGTATTTCTTTATGGCGGGCTTGTGTGGGGAATAATTCCTGATTTCTTTCCGGAGAAAAACATTTCGTGGGAGTCGCACCTTCTGGGCGGAGTTGCCGGTATATTAATTGCATTTGGATACCGTGAAGCGGGTCCTCAGCGGAGAGTTTACGACTGGGGTGAAGAGGAGGAGGACATAGAATACAGTGAAGAAGAACCGGCAGAAACAGAACAAACACCTCCGGAAGAATCTACTGATAAGGCAGTTAACACCAATTCTGTTAAGGTTAATTATATTTACAAAACTCCTAAGGCAGAGTGAAAACTGACATACTGGTGCGTAAGCAGTAAAATTTAAACATCTTTACTCGTCCCGTTTTCCTTTGAAAGCATACACTGAAAGTAAAACCAGAATGGCAAACAGTGAAAATGCAATTATCCAGTTGCTGGTGGTTGAACTGGCATTAGCTCCCCGGTTTTCATTTACTGAATTACTTTCGTTGCTAACATGGGTTGAATCGGAATTAAAAATCAGCATATGTGTTTGTGCAAATAAATTCTGCAAGCTATCGGCAGCATCGAAATTATGAAGAATAGCCTGAATATGAGCCAGGTTACGGTAGTTTTCGAGCAGTTCGAAAGGAGCATCCAATTCAAGTGTAATTTCAAGACTTTTTTCGAAATAGCCCAACGCTTTATCAATTTCATTAAGCTCGGTTAAGTTGCGGCCAAGCGAAGTCAACACTTTAGCTACCTGACGTTTATTACCCATTTCCTCATATCTTTTTAAGACTCCGAGCAGAATTTCATTGGATCGGGCATACTCTTTTTGAGATGAATATATTTCGGACATAATCCAAAGGGTATTCAATACATCGTACCCATCGTTGGTTTCTTCTGAAATATCGAGTACATTATTCAGTATTTTAAGCGCTTCTTCAGGGTTGCCTTTATGCCATGTTACCAGCCCGGAGTTACTCAGTGCCATAGCCTCAGCAAAGCTATCCTCTAATTCGCGCGCCAACACAATTGCATATTTAAGATCGAGCATGGCAGCATCAAATTTTAACAGATTATCATAAATAGCAGCCCTGTTAATGAGCGCACGCATAACTCCTTCTTTATCTTCGTTAAGGCTGCACTCCGAAATAATTTCATTCGACAGGCTAAGTGCTTTTTTCGAATTGCCGCGATAAATATAAATATCAACCAGATTCCTTTTTGTAGTGGCTACACCTATTGCATCACCCAGTTTTATATCCATGTCGATGGATAGCTGATAGAGTCGTAAAGCATCATCGTACCTACCGGTTTCCTGTGCGATAAGCCCCAGGTTATTATAGCAGGCCGACATTCCTTTTGTATCGCCGATTGATTTATACACATCAAGCGCCTGCTGATAACACAAAGCCGCTGAATCATTATTCCCGATGAAAAACCAGCAGATACCTTCGTTTTTCTTTGCCAGTGCTTTGCCCGGCAAATAATTTTCCTTCATTGAAAGCTCAAATGCCAGCCTTGCATAATTGAGGGAGGCATACCTGTCGGTATTGCGAAAAGCAACCGATATTTCATTCAGAAGATTGGCTTTTGCAACACCGGTTACGCTGTTAAGGCGTTTAATCAAAGGTTCTGCTTCGTTGTTGGCAACAAGTAAAACCGGCGGCAACAGCAGTAAAAAGAGGAAGAGTATAAATCGACGGAGCATTGTAATTTTTATCAGAACTTATTAAGTTGGTGAGTTAATCGAGCACAAGGTAATTTTTGATTTTATCAAACAGTTCAGCATGGATAAGGGGTATTTCGCTTATTTGCTTTAGGGAAGTAAATTTTCCGACTATAATACGCTGGTCAACAATGGCTTTAGCCGTATAATAGTCGAGATAGGGATGTTTTTTCAGTTCTTCGGTACGAATTTTATTAATGTTTATTTTTGTAATTTCGTCTGCATTTACGCTGCAGTAATCATCAATTTTATCAAGTTTCCCCTGGTCGAAACCAAAAACTTCGAGCAACTGGTTTTTAGTGTAAAAACCTCCTAGTAAATTACGGTATTTGATTATCCGGCGGGCAAACGAAGGACCAATGCCATAAAGTGAGAGCAAAGTTACGCTGTCAGCTGAGTTCAGTTCAACAATTGCTCGTGGCTTTCGGGCAGGTATTTCTGTTTTATTTTCGGCATAAACGGGTTTTTGTATTTGAATAGAGATGTAGGGTTCCAGAATTTCGTATTCGGATGGAGAAATACAGAACATTTTTTTAAAATCGGATTTATTGTAAAACTTTCCACCTTTAGCCTCGTACTTTTTTATCACTTTAATCTGCCAGTCTTTTAGTCCAAGTTTGCTCCACTGTGCTGAAGGCAGGTTGTTAGGATCAAAAACAAAAGGTACAATTTTTATTGCTGCCATCGACTTGTCCATTTGCTGGAAATCGAGCATTCGTGCTTCGTTTAACGAATCAATAGAAATTTTAACACTTTTCTCCAGTAAGACAATTTCATTCACAAATCGCTCAAATTCTTTTCCGTTATCGCGGGTAGCCACTTTAACAATAAAAGGCAATCCCAAAACCAAAGCAATTATAGCAATTACAACCAGGATACCGATTCGCTCGGACCTGTTGAATACAAAATAGTATCTTGCATTTTGCGACATAAAACCAGTATAATACTCGGATGAGCTGAATACAGCAATACAATCAATCCAATTGGAAAAACAGTTTTACAATTCTATATTTTCTTCTTTCTTACCCCATTTATTCCACACATAATAAACCGGAAAACCAATAAGCACAATCACCAAACCAGGCCAGGTATATTCGGGTTTATAAACAAGCAGTACAAACATTATGAGCGATGCCGCGGCAATATACAGAACCGGCACTACAGGATAACCGAAAGTTTTGTATGGCCTTTCAGCATCGGGCCGTTTGCGGCGCAGTACAAAAATACCTGCAATAGTAAGCACATAAAATATCAATACGGCGAACACAACATAATCGAGCAGGTTCGAATAAGTTCCTGAAAGGCAAAGCAGCGAAGCCCAGAGTGCCTGAACTTTAAGTCCGGCAGCAGGCACAGAATTTTTATTTAGTCGTCCTGCACTTTTAAAGAAGAGGTTATCTTTAGCCATGGCATAATAAACCCTTGCCCCCGAAAGGATGAGTCCGTTGTTGCATCCAAAAGTGGAAATCACCACAAAAACAGCCATTAACAATGCCGCCATAGCACCAAACAATCCATGCATGGAAGCAGATCCCAGGCGATCGTTGGCTGCAAACTGAATTCCACTTTCAAAAACCTCATTAACACCTGTAGTGCCTCGTAAAGGAAGTGCGTTGAGATATGCGAAATTTGCCAGGATGTACAACACAGTTACAAGAGCAACTCCGGTTACCAGGCTCAGGGGAATATTACGTTTCGGGTTTTTCACTTCGCCGGCAGCAAAAGTGATATTATTCCACGCATCCGACGAAAAAAGTGAACCCACCATAGCTACTCCTATTGCCGCTATTAAAGCCCAGCCAACTATCGGCTGCCCGTCAAGAGCTACCGGATCCCAGAAATAACTTTTATTTAAAGCGACGGCTTCCGGGTTTTTTGCCATAAAAAGGCCAAGGATTATAAACCCTATCAGCAAGCCAACTTTAAGAAAAGTAAAAATGTTTTGAACCCATTTGCCGTTTCGTATTCCCATAAGGTTGTTAATGGTCAGAACCAAAATGGATGTAATGGCAAGTAAGTGAACAGTATTTATTTTTATAAAACCAAGATTCAGCAACACATTGCTCTCGGAAAACCAGGGAATAAGTACACCGGCAAATTTCGCGAAAGCCATTCCTACAGCAGCAATGGTTCCGGTTTGAATAACGGTAAAAAAAGTCCAGCCATATAAGAAACCGGCCAGTGGATTAAAAGCTTCGCGGATATAAACATATTGACCACCGGCTTTAGGCATCATGGATGCCAGTTCGCCATAACTTAATGCCGCAAAAATTGTCATTAAACCAGTAATAACCCACACGATAAGCATCCAGCCGGGCGAACCCAAATGACGGGCAATATCAGCACTTACAATAAAAATCCCTGATCCGATCATTGACCCTGCCACCAAAGCAGTGGAATCAATAAATCCCAGACTTTTTTTAAATTCCTGACTTTCAGTTTTCATACCTGTAACAGTTAATCTTCGGTGTATGAATCAGGTTTAGATTTGGGTTTCGAAAATATAACCTTCAAAAAAAAGTATAGCATCAACGCTGTGATAACTATTTCGGCTATAACCATTACTATAAATGCCTGTTTCTCCATATATTGTCAGTAAATGTAAAGAAAATACATTCCGGTAAATTTATTTGATAAAATTTTAAATTCGATTCTCGCGCACACGTTTGCGGTATGCATAATAAACGGTGAACCCGATGAGCACAAAAATTAAAGTAAGCAGGAATCGTGAAATATCGACAAAAAACACTTTGTTGGTAATACCGCCGGTATATAACACATCTCCTTTCGAAACCTGGTCGCCAATTTTTACATTCAACTTATTTTTGCTTTTATACTCGAAACTCGCTGATGAAGGCGTTGTGGAAGATGTAGCCGTAACTTGTATATAATTACGTTCTCTTAACACATATAATGAATCAACCACTCCCGATTTTTCGGAATAAAATGCATCACTGAAATAGGTATGATTTGGCCCGATATTGATGTGTAACACCTGACCAAGGATGCTTTCGTTATGCAGTGCCCAGCCTCGAAAACTCAGTTTGCTCCATTCGTCGTTAACCGGGCGCACGAGCGAACCGAAGAAAACAGCGATCAACATTACCGGTGTAACAAATTTTAAAATGAATTTATAAACCGATGGTATCCTTATATCGGCTCCGGAATTAAGTTCGGCCCACCCTTTTTTAAGTCCAAATACCCAGGAAAACAAGATAATTTCGAGCATGGCGAATACCACCAGCGAAACTGTACCTGCCCAATAATCGTATTCATCGAAAACACCCTGCTGGAAAAACAAAACAGTTGGCAGACCAAGTACAAGTACAGCTACTCCAAAAGCAACAGCCGAAGTGCCGCGACGCCATTTGAACTCATCCATCAGAAACGACATGCAAGGCGTACCCATTGCAAGTGAACTGGTAATACCGGCAAAAAACAACAATCCAAAAAATGAAATACCCGCCAGAACCGAAAGTATCGGCCCCCATTGTTCGAAAAGGAAAGGCATAACGCGAAATCCGAGTCCAAGTCCACCAAGTTGAGTGAGTTCAACTACTTTATCAAGTCCGAAATAACCGATAGCTATAGGAATGATAATAGCGCTACCAAGCACAACTTCAACAAATTCGTTCATCCAACCTGCTGACATTGAATTAAGTACAATATCATCTTTTTTCTTCACATACGAAGCGTAACATTGAACAGAACCTTGCCCGAGGGAGAGGGTAAAAAATATCTGTCCGGCTGCAGCCAGCCATACTTTTGGATTTGTAAGAGTATCATATTGAGGAGTCCATAAAAAATTAAGGCCAACAACCCCATCAAACAAGGCTCCATTTTCACCGGCTTTAAGTGTTATACCTCGGATAGCCAGAAAAGCACCGAAGATCAAAAGCAAGGGCATCATGATTTTAGCTGCTTTTTCGACACCTCCGCTTAATCCGCGGCTCAGAATATAGATATTCAGCGAAAGACAAAGTATATAAAACACAACCGCTTCGTAAGGAATGCCTGTGGTGCTGGTGGAAATATCAAGGTAATTGGTAAAAAAATCGGCTACACCATGTTGTGTTAAACCGTTGAAAGTGCCAACAGCAGAATGAAAGGTGTAGGATAAGGTCCAACTTTCGATGTAGCAGTAATATGCAGCAATGGAAAGGTTCGAAAATATTCCAAAAACTCCGATGTATTTCCACAACCACTTTTTATTCATTTTATGAAATGCAAAGGGTGTGGTATGATGACCGAACTGCCCGCCATAACGTCCTGTAGTCCATTCTACAAAGAGCAGAGGAATACCCATCAACAAAAAACAAACAAGGTAAGGTATAATAAAAGCACCGCCTCCATTTTGAACTGCCTGCATCGGGAAACGCAGAAAATTGCCAAGTCCAACCGCGTTGCCCGCCATTGCAAGTACTAGTCCGACCCTGGATCCCCAGGCTTCGTTATTTGCCATAAGTATAGAATTATATGAGTTACAACTGGTATGGGTTAAAAAATCAATTCCGGTATCGTCCTGAAATTTGATTACAGTTTTTGGTTTAAAATTTCCTTCGACATTTTTTTGTACCCCTCTGTCCTTCGGACATCTCCCCATGCGCTTCGGCTGTACTCAGCATGAAGGGGAGAACCACCCGACAAAATCTCTAAACTCTTCAAACATTTCAGTGACTAAAAATACACCCTTCTCCTTGTCTCCCATCTCCTTGTCAAAACATCCGGTCATCTTTTCTCTATTTCGCCTTGTCACCCTTCGCCTTGTCGCCTTGTCTTATTTCACCTTGTAATTTACGCCTTGTCAACTTGTCCCCTTGTCCACCTTCGCCTTGTCGCCCTTCGCCTAGTTAGTCCTTCACATTGTCGCCTTGTCTCCTTATCTTTTTATTTACTTCAACAACTCATTCCCAATCCTGCAGTTCAGGCATTTTTTCGCATCGCAGTAATTAGTTTTTAGTTCGAGGAGTGCCTGTGTTGCAGCGGCATTCGAAACATCAACACCAAGCTTTTCCCAATTGCGGATTATTGTGTTATCCTCCCCTTTCATCTGCATAAGCATGTCAACAGGTTTTTCGGTTAATCCGTTGTCGCTTTTTCTGCGTCCATAAGCTAATAATATAGGAGCCACCAGGTTAATGATTAACAGATCAACAGATGATTGCCCTATAGTTTTGCGCCGGGTAGCTGAAAGTTTATCGAAAGTATAGTGTGTATTCCAATACTCCGACGCTTCGGCACTGAAAAGTTTTCTGTAGCTGTTAACATCATTTGAATCGAATAGTCCGCCAATAATACTTACTGAATGATGAATGATAGCAGCAAACTGAGCTAGCCTCAATGTCGGAAAATTACCAGGATGCAGACGCATAAAACGCCACAAATGAGCATCAACCGGCGTAAGGTCGAATTTTTTCTGCAGAAATTTGTATTCCTTCTTAAGTTGCTGAGGATATTCGTCGGCGAATGAAGTTCCCAATAAACCTGCCTGACCGAAAACCATAGCCTCAATTTGAAAAAGGTCATCCGCATGTTTGGCAAGGAATTGATACGGAAGTGATTGAGCAAGCATTTCAAATGCCTGGTTATTAAGCTTAAAACCCATATTGCGGGCAAGCAGGCGGTAAAAAGTATGTGCCCAGTCGTTGTTGGTGAGCGAAAGTATATGTTCAACCTGCAGCGCTTTTCGTTCGAGGCGCTCAACCAGTATCCTGTCGAGCCAGGCATTCCTTACAAAAGTATCCACTCCGGCAATCATAGTATCGCATGGAATCCATTTCTGTGATGTCATAAATCCCAGGTAGTTTTTCCAGGCATGATCATTATATAGTCCGTCGAGTTCAAGTGTTGGAATGGGTGAGCCGTCGTTGCGGAATATATCTGCGTCATGACGCCATACCACATGGAGTATAACATTGTCATAGCTCATATCGAGCTGATGGTTATGGCGTATCCAGTCAGAAGATTGAATATGAATTTCAATATTCCCGGCCCAAATGGTTTCGCCAATGCGTATTCGTGCATTAAAAAAATCGGGGCCGGAGTCGCTGTTGTGAATTCCCGGAATTAACACCTCCACCTTTTAGCCTGAACGGAGTATAAGGGAGGGTGTATAAAGACGGTATTGCCAGATATAATGCAGGAATTCCTCAGTCATGAGACAAATATAAGTGAAAAATAAAATGACCTGCTATTTTTTATTTTCAAGTTTTAAGATAAAAAATGTAATATTTTTGTTTGCATAGCAATACTAATACAAATAAGGCTGAAGCTTAAACTACAAACATCTATTAATCAATGAATAAACTTATCGAAGGAGCCGTTACTTTCAGGCAAACTGATTTTGAAGCACACGAAGCACTTTTTCAGAATCTGGGAAATGAGCAGAAACCTCATACATTATTTATTGGTTGTTCCGATTCGCGGCTGGTTCCAAGTATGATAACTGCCACAAAACCCGGCGAACTATTTATTATCCGTAACATTGCAAATATTGTTCCGATATACCAGTTTTCGGGTGAGTACCTGGCAGCGGTATCGGCTATTGAATTCGCGGTACAGTCGCTCGAAGTTGAAAACATTATAGTGTGCGGCCATTCCAATTGTGGCGGTTGCGCGGCACTTTATAAACCTGAAAGCTATTTCGAAAAATTGCCGCATACCCGTAAATGGCTCGAACTGGCCATGCCTGTGCGAGCCAAAGTTATTTCAATGCTTCCCGAAGCCAATGCCGCTGCACGCGAATGGCTTACGGAACAAATGAATGTGGCGGAACAAGTAAAACATCTGCTCACATATCCTTATATTGCCGAAAAACTTCAAGCAGGTAAACTGGTTATCAGCGGCTGGCACTATATCATCGAAACCGGTGAAATATTCGCATACAGTTCCGAAAAGGAATTTTTTGAACTAATAAACTGATCCTCCGATACTTATTAAATTTTTAGCAGAATAAATGTTATATTATTGTTAATCTGTCTTTTAGTAATTATCTTTGCACCTAATAGATCAAGCAATAAGTGCAGTAATGGAAGATTTGAGTAACCTTGTTAAAGGTCTGGATATTAAAAGCAGGCAACTTGCGCTCAGATACAAAACACTTAAAGATGATTTTTTAAAGCTCGAACAAAAATTTCGTGAAACTGAAAACAGTAACACTGTGCATAAGAGCAACATACTTGAACTTGAAAAACAATTACAAATACTAACAATAGCAAAATCAATCCCAACCGGCAAGGAATCATCCAAAGCCAAAAAGAAGATAAACGAATTACTGCGGGAACTTGATACATGCATTGATCTTTTAAACAACAAAACAATATAACAGCCTATGGCAAACGAATTACCCATCACTATTACTATTGAAGGCAGGCCTTATAAGCTTACCATCGACCGTAATGAGGAGGAAACCATTCGTAAAGCTGCAAAACTTATTGAAGGACAAATCAGCCATTATGCAGGAAACTATCGGTATAGCGACAAGCAGGATTTATTAGCCATGGCGGCATTACATTTCGCCACCATGTCTATTAATAATCAAGAGGAGGTACAATTTATCACCAATAGTTTATCGCCAACAATAACTGACATTAACCGCATACTGGATGAAGCTCTAAAAGACTAATGCACTCCGTTCTTTGAAAATACAAGGATTAAAACCCGCATTAATTCAATCCGTTTGGAAACTCAACATTTTTACAATCGGGCGAAGCTATTGAAATAACAGGACAGGCCTTACCACGTACCTTCGGGTATGCGGATTCCCCTAGGGGAACATTGGAAGTCCGACGATTTCAGGCAGCCTAAACTTGTCGTTTTGGGGTTTCCCGAAATGCATGAATTAATTGCGGGTTTTTCTTTTATCTTCCAGCTTTTCCTTGCCCGGTTATATGTTTAACCTTTATAACCAAATACGAAATGGGCAATATTATAGTAGCTGTTATTACAGCTATTGTCGGGTTAGGTGCAGGGCTTGCCCTCGCAACCACCCTCCTGCGTAAGTCAATCGAAAAGAAGAGCTTACACTTATTGCAGGACGCTGAAGAGAAAGCAGAAATGGTCAAAAAAGAAAAAATGCTTCAGGCCAAAGAAAAATTTCTACAGCTCAAGACCGATCACGAAAACATGACTCAGGAAAAAAATAACCTGATCGCAAAAAATGAAAACCGTCAAAAACAGCGCGAACAACAACTTAACCAACGTCACGACGAAATTCAGAAAAAGACCGAAGAACTTCAGAAAAAACTGAAAGAAACCAACGAAACAAAAGAGACACTCGACCAACAAAAAGAGATCATCAGCCGCAAACAACAGGAAATCGATAAAGCACATAAACAATATATCGAGCAACTCGAAATAATTTCGGGTCTTACTGCTGATGATGCAAGAACTCAATTGGTTGAAAGTCTGAAAGATGAAGCTCAAACTCAGGCCATGTCGCAGATTAACGACATTATTGAAGAAGCTAAACTGAAAGCCAATAACGAAGCCAAAAAGATTATTGTCGCAACTATTCAGCGCACTGCTGCTGAACAGACTATTGAAAATACCGTTTCCGTATTTAATATCGAAAGTGAAGAAATAAAAGGCCGCATCATAGGCCGCGAAGGACGTAACATCCGCGCTCTTGAAGCACTTACAGGTATCGAAATCATTATCGACGATTCGCCCGATGCAATTATACTTTCAGGTTTCGATCCGGTACGTCGCGAAATCGCCCGTTTATCCTTACACAAACTGGTTACTGATGGCCGTATTCACCCGGCACGTATAGAAGAAGTGGTTGCAAAAACCAAAAAACAGGTCGAGCAGGAAATGATCGAAGCCGGTAAGCGCACCACTATCGACCTCGGAATCCATGGTTTACATCCTGAACTTGTGAGGCTGATCGGTAAAATGAAATACCGCTCTTCGTACGGACAAAATCTATTGCAGCATTCGCGCGAAGTTGCCAACCTTTGCGCTACAATGGCTGCTGAATTAGGTCTAAATGTTAAGAAAGCCAAACGCGCCGGACTGCTCCACGACATTGGAAAAGTTGCCGATAACGAAGCTGAATTGCCACACGCAATCCTCGGTATGAAAATAGCCAAGGAATTTAAAGAACTACCGGATATATGCAATGCAATAGGAGCTCACCACGATGAAATCGAGATGGAAACGCTTATTGCACCTATCGTTCAGGTTTGCGATGCTATATCAGGAGCCCGTCCGGGTGCCCGCCGCGAAGTGGTGGAAGCCTACATTCAACGCCTAAACAAACTCGAAGAACTGGCTCTCTCCTACCCCGGAGTTGTTAAAACCTACGCCATACAGGCCGGTCGTGAGTTGCGCGTAATTGTTGGTGCCGATAAGGTTACCGATGAGGAATCGAACCAGATAGCTTTCGATCTTTCGCGTAAAATACAGGAAGAAATGACCTATCCGGGCCAGATTAAAATCACTGTTATCCGCGAAACCAGGGCGATTAGTTTTGCAAAATAATTTATAACATAATCAGAAAAGGAGTTCTTATTGAAAGGACTCCTTTTTTGTTTTAGGCAGATAAGTGGCATACAAGGAAATAAAGATTTGTAAATTAAAGTCGTTTAGTTAAGGATTAATTTTAAAGTTCTCATTAATGTATTCTCTTATTTCATTTGTACCCTCTCTGACTCCCCCTTGAAAAAAGGGGGAGGACTTACTAACAAAGCTTTACTTAACTCAAAGGTCTGGATTTTTGTTGTGAACTACTCCCTCCCTATTTTCTATGGAGGGCTGGGGAGGGTACAAAATCCGTTAATTTTTATCTTTCTTTTCTTTAAATCGCTTATAAAACAACATTGAATTTCGAATTGTATTTTTTTTTAGAACCTTATGGACACCAACCAACTCAACCTCTTCAAAAAGCTCCTTCCCGGCTTGCTCCCGATATTTGTTTTCATTCTGGTTGATGAATTCTGGTCAACAGAGGCAGGGCTTGTAGTTGCAGTTGTTTTCGGAGTTGGGCAACTTGGGTATGTATTTATTCGCGAGAAACGTTTCGACAGGTTTGTGTTTTTTGATACCGCTTTGCTGGTGGCACTCGGAGGCATTTCGATTGCGCTGAAAGATGAAATATTCTTCAAACTAAAACCAGCTCTGATCAACCTGATATTTTGTGCCATACTTGGATTCTCGGCATTCAGCAGCAAAAACCTGCTGATGATTTACACCCAGCGCTATATGGGTGATATGCAAATGCCACCCGGTGCCGAAAAAGCCATGCAGAAAACCATGAAAATGCTCTTCTGGATGATGTTGGCTTATACCTTGCTGATCGTTTATTCGGCTTTCTATATGAGTAAAGAAGCCTGGGCATTTATCAGCGGGGGATTGCTCTATGTTCTCTTCGGATTATTCTTTGCCTGGCAATTTATTTCAGCAAAACTGAAGTCAATAGTTGCTATCAAAAATAGCGCAAATGAAGAATGGGTTCCCCTGGTTGATGAACAAGGTAAAGTTTTGGGACGGGCAACCCGTAAGGAAGTTCACAGCGAGCCGGGCAAACTACACCCGGTGGTACATCTGCATATTATCAACAGCAAGGGGGAGATTTACCTTCAGAAACGCTCCATGCAAAAAGACACTTTCCCCGGCAAATGGGATACATCCGTTGGAGGCCATGTTGACCTGGGTGAAACTATAGAGCAGGCTTTACTGCGTGAAACTTCAGAAGAATTAAATATTACCGGTATCCGCCCGGTTCCACTTGCTCAGTATAAATGGGAAACAGAAATTGAATCAGAGTTGGTTTTCAGCTTTACCGCCTTGTATAATGCAAGCCCGGTAATTAATAAAGCAGAATTGGATGATGGGAAATTCTGGACAATACAGGAAATCAGGAAAAACCTGGGAACTGGTATTTTTACGCCAAATTTCGAAAATGAGTTTCCGGTTTTAGTGAAAGCGATAGGGAGGTGAAAAGTGGTTCAGGTTTCGTCATGCTGAGCGGAGTCGAAGCATCATGTTTCATGTTTCGGACTCCGGTTTTCGGACTTCCGTCTTCAAACATTGTCCTTACAAAACTATCACTCCCTCGATGGCCGAGGCTTTCTGGTATCGCTCGATAACTTCATCCGCACTCAGCATCATCTCTTTTACTGTTATACTCACATATTTACCTCCAGACGAATGCCTGTTTGTAAATTCCGCCTGATGTGGGAATAGATCGTGAAGCATTGCAAAAATACGGTTGTCGGCAGGAGCAATAAATTTAAACATATACACCGTTGGCCAGGTATAATGGACGCTGAGTTGTTCGCGCAGTTTTTCAAAATTTTGAGTGTCCAAAGCTGATTTTTTTAAAAAATGAATTCAGAGGTAAAATGGTTTGTGTAATTTAGCCCACGGGCTTGGTTACTGTGCTAAAGTTGCTAATGCCCCACCGTAATTAGGCAATAACGTATAAACATCAGGCAATTAACATTCAACAACTAAAATATGTTTGAAATCATTAAAGAAGTCGCAGCATTTTTACAAAGCAAAGGTATATCATCTCCTGATACAGGTATAGTTTTAGGAACAGGATTAGGCAAACTGGTTTCGGAAATTGATATTGAAGTGGCAATTGAGTATGCCGATATTCCGCATTTCCCGGTATCAACCGTTGAATCGCACCAGGGCAGACTTATTTATGGAAATCTCGAAGGGCATAAAGTACTTGCCATGCAGGGAAGGTTTCATATTTACGAAGGGTATTCGCTTCAGCAGGTAACTTTGCCGATAAGGGTAATGAAACTATTGGGCGTTAAGTGGTTACTCCTTTCGAATGCTGCCGGAGCAATTAATAAAAGCTACGAAAAAGG
>JBBSDC010000008.1:0-55633 GCA_038249705.1 Bacteroidales bacterium
AATAGTACGAAACGATCCGAAAGCCATTGAGTACATGAACATGGCCGAAAGAATTACAATTTCCCTAAACCAGACCAATTCCTTTACCGGATCTCTTTTCCTGAATATGGGGGTTACTTACATTTACACAGCCGATTACGAGAAGGCGCAAAGCTACCTGAACAAATCGCTCGAAATAATTACATCAAAAGCACCCGGTAATCTTGGAGATTTGCTCACCATATATCTGAATATGGGATTTATTGCTGAAAAAAAAGGTGAATTTGCCAAATCGAAAGATTATTATCTGAAAGGCCTTTCTATCGGTGACAAGTTCCCTAATTCAGTTAAAGTTTTAAGAGGGCTGGCAAGTGTTTCGTTTAAATTGAAAGATACCTTAAGCACAGATATTTATTCGAACAAAGCACTTGAAAAATGCATAGAAATGTACGGCAAAGATCATCCGGAAACAGCGCTCACTTATTTAAGGTACGGCGATTTCCTTTCAGCCACAGGAAACTCTCAGGCACTTAACTTTCTCCATAAGTCGCTCGAACTTTATAAAAAAGCTTTTGGATCCGTAAATATTGATGTTGCAACTGCTTACTATTACATAGGCAACTATTATTACCGTAAGAACAATTACACCAAAGCAGTCGCTTTTTTTCAGCAGTCGCTCATTGCAGGATTCCCGGGTTTTACTTCTGATAACATTTTTGATAATCCGGAAATTACCGATAATAATCTCAGTGATCACCTTTTGAATACACTTACTGCAAAAGCAACAGCATTATTACTGCTATATAAGGCGGATACTACAAAGCTTGATTTATTAAAAAACAGTGCTTCAAGTTTTACTCTTTCTCTGAAAATGATTGAAATGCTGAGATCTACCTACCAAGAGGAGGACAGCAAACTATTCATACTTGAAAAAGAGAAAAACACTTTTGCAAACGCTGTTCTTACACATGTTAAACTCTACGAACGAACTCATAGTGAAGATGATTTAAATCAGTCATTCACCTTATCCGAAAAAGGCAAATCCGCTGTACTGTTATCCCATTTACGCGATAAAGAAGCTAAAAATGTAGGACGAATAGCACAGGAATTACTTTCGCAGGATGCACAACTAAAATCAGAGCTATATTTTTATAATAAGCAAATTCATGATCAGAAACGGCTCAGTGCACCTGACGAAGAGAAAATAAAATTATGGAACAGTCGTATTTTTGACCTTCGCCGCAAACAGGATGAATTAATAAAATCAATCGAAAAGGATTACCCAGCCTACTACAATCTGAAATATGACAATTCGGTAGTTTCCATTGATGAAGTTCAAAAAAAACTGCCTGCAAATCAGGCGATTGTCGAATACACACTTACTGATTCACTGTTATTTGCATTTGCAATCACTGCAGAAAACAAGAAACTTATATCCCATGCCATAGACTCATCGTTCTTCCACAACCTGCAAATCATTCGCCAACAACTCACCGGCAAAGAATTTAATAATTACTCAAGCACCGACTTCAATATATTTGTAAAAGCTTCAAATGAATTGTACCGTACTCTTCTTTTGCCCATTGCGCCCATGTTAAAAGGGAAGGATCTGATAATTGTGCCCGATGGGGAACTTGGCTATCTTTCGTTCGATGTACTGCTTACTTCCATGCCCGATACATCAAAACCTTTTTACAAAAAACTGCCATACCTAATCATGGAATCTGCAATCAGCTATGCTCCTTCTGCAACTACATTTTTTGATGAATTAAACCTGAAAAAACTTAAAAACAATGGCCGGATACTTGCATTCGGACCCACTTACAATGATAAAAATGCAGTGCTCGGACAAAAGGATGAATACGGTAACCTACTTAGCAGTTCACTTACAGATTTAACAAATGCAAAGGTTGAAATTAATAACCTGGATAATTATTTCAAGGTTAAGAGCTATATTGGAGAAAAAGCTACCGAAACGGCTTTTAAGAAAGGTGCTGTCAATTACAAGGTTTTGCATCTTGCCATGCATACTATAATAAATAACGAAAACCCATTGTATTCGAAACTGATATTCTTTAAATCAGAAAGTGATACATTAGAAGATGGAATGTTAAATGCATCAGAGCTCATCAACATGGAACTTCATGCCGAAATGGCAGTTTTGAGTGCCTGCAATACGGGTACAGGCAAAATGCGTAAAGGCGAAGGAATTATGAGCCTGGCCCGCGATTTCTTTTATGCCGGTGTTCCGGGAATAATAATGACTTCCTGGGCAGTAGAAGATCGGGCAGGGGCGAAACTCATGGATTATTTCTATCACTATATCGCAGAGGGAAAATCGCGGCACGAAGCTTTACGACTTGCTAAAATAGAATACCTCGAAAATTGCGATAAACTTACCGCTCATCCGCATTACTGGGCAGCATATATGAATGTTGGAGATATCAGCCCTATTGATGGATTTGGTAAAAAGAATAACTCCATTTATATTTTCAGTGCAGCGGCTACTTTACTAATAATAGCATTATTACTGTTTATCCGTTCCCGCCGAACAAAGAACGGCAAACAGGCCGCTGGTTAAGCATGGCTTGAAATTACTTACTTTTGCAGAAAATTTGAATTGTGATTTCACCTGCAAACTTCGAAGAAAAAACCGGTTTTGATGTAATCAGGCGAATGCTTTCAGCGTATTGCCTTGGCGAGGCCGGAAAAATGCAGGTCTATAACCTTAAATTCAGCAATACTTCCGATGAACTGAACCGTGAACTCGACCTTACTCAGGAGTTTCGCACCATGCTGGTAACCGTATTCGGATACCCTTCATCCGAATACTTTGATTTGGATGATGACCTGAATCACATACTTATTCCGGGAACTTTTCTGGCTGCCGAATCGCTGATGTTTTTGCGCACATCCTATTCAGCATATACCGGTAGTGTAAAGTTTATAGGCGAAACAGCGCTTTCGAATTTCCCTAATCTGCATTTACTTATTGCAGGTCGAACTATTGAACCAGGAATTATTTCCGGCATCAACCGCATACTCGATAACGATGGCAATATCCGCGATAATGCATCCTCTGCATTACTCGAAATAAGAAAAAGCCTGTCGCGAATGACCCATGCCATTGATAAAAAAATCGCACAGGCATTAACACAGGCCAAACTCGACAAACTGGTATCACCCGAAACAGAAATTGCAATCCGCGAAGGACATGCAGTAATACCAATCCTTTCGGCAAATAAACGAAAACTGAGCGGAGTTATCATTGATGAGTCTGCTTCCGGCCAGACTTCATATATTGAACCTATCGAGGTTTTTGAACTTCGCAACAGTATCAGAGAACTGGAATTGGCCGAAAAACGCGAAATTGTCAGAATTCTTATCGAATTTGCCGACGAACTCCGGCCTCATATTCCTTTATTGAAAGAATCAATTGATTTTTTAGGACAACTCGATTTCCTTCGGGCAAAAGCGTTGCTGGCCATCGAAACCGGATCCATGAAACCATTGTTGCATAATCAGCAGTCATTCAACTGGATACAGGCACGACATCCACTTCTAATGCTTTCGCTTAAAAAGCAGAAACGAGAAATTGTTCCTTCTGATATTTCGCTTGACGGAAACAACAGGATACTAATCATTTCCGGTCCGAATGCGGGAGGGAAATCAGTATTGCTGAAAACCGTCGGGTTATTGCAATACATGCTTCAGTGCGGATTGCTGATTCCGGTTTTAGACACTTCCGAAGCTGGAATTTTCGATCATATTTTTATTGATATTGGCGATCAGCAATCGATTGAAAACGATTTAAGCACCTACAGCAGTCATTTGCTAAATATCAAAAACTTGCTTGATATTGCTGATAATTCAACCCTGTTTCTGATAGATGAATTTGGTGCTGGTACCGAACCGCAATCCGGTGGCGCCATTGCCGAAGCTGTGCTCGAATCGCTGAATGATAAAAACGCTTTTGGAGTAGTAACAACCCATTATGCCAACCTGAAACTACTTGCATCCAACCACCCGGGATTTCTCAATGGAGCTATGTTGTACGATACACGGCATATGAAACCGCTGTTTGTATTAAAAACCGGACGCCCGGGCAGTTCCTTTGCATTTGAAATTGCATCAAATATTTCCTTCCCGAAAGAAGTTTTGGACAGGGCTGGTGAAAAAGTGGGTCATGGTAAACTTGATTTCGACAAACAGATGCAAGACCTTGAAGCAGAGAAACTTGAGCTCAACCTGAAAGAAAAGCAACTTCAGCAGGCTGATGAAATGCTTGCCGGTCTTATAAAAAGGTACACAACTTTAAAAACGGATCTCGACAAAAAGCAAAAGGAGATTCTTGAAAAAGCTAATTCAGAAGCCAAAGCTATTTTAAATAAATCGAATCAGCTGATTGAAAAAACGATTCGTGAAATCAGGCAGTCGCAAGCCGACACTCAAAAAACAAAGCAGTTACGAACCGAAATCAAAGCTTATTCCGAAAAAGTTGCCGAACCAGAAGCACAGGAACCACTAGAAATTGAAACTGAAGAAATCATTCATCCCGATTTAGCAACAGGAACTCCTGTAAGCATTGGCAGTCGTGTGCGCATGATCGGCCAGCACGAAACAGGCGAAGTAACTGAGCTCACAAACCATGAAGCAGTTGTGGCCTTTAATACAGTAACGCTACGCGTAAAAACAAAAACACTGGAAGTAGTAGCAGCAAACACCCCTGTGAAGAAGATTATAAACCGTGGAATTGCCTATCAGAACATGGTTAACGATATGAATGCACGTACGGCTAATTTTCGTATTTCAATTGATGTAAGAGGTAAACGTGCCGAAGAAACCGAAACACTTATTCAACGTTATATTGATGAAGCAGTTATGTTCCGGATACCAGAGATCAGTATTTTACATGGAAAAGGAAATGGAGTGCTCCGCAGCGTTATCCGCAATTACCTTTCAGGAGTACACGAAGTTAATAATTTCTCCGATGCACCGCTGGAGAGTGGTGGGTCAGGAATAACCATAGTAACTTTAAAATAAGTATACACGCTAACTAATTTATTTCTTGAAAATGAAAAAGATACTGTTTCTCACATTGATAATGATTTCGGTTTTAGTCAGCCTGCCTTCTTGTAATAAAGGCTCGGATAGTGGCGACATTGTTATACTCACAACCGAAAATTTCAGCAGCGAAATAGCACAAGGTGTGGTAATGGTCGATTTTTGGGCAACCTGGTGCATGCCTTGCAAAGCTATGGCTCCCGTTATTGACGAAATTGCAGGTCAAACCAAAGGCAAAGTAAAAGTAGGCAAACTTGATATTGATAAAAACGGGCCGGTTGCTAATCAATATGGTATACAGGCAATCCCAACCATTCTCATATTCAAGGACGGTCAACTTGTCGAAACGCTGGTTGGCATTCAATCTAAAGCAGCTTTGGTTAATGCGTTGTCAAAACACATTCCACTTCAGTAATCAGATTTTGCCATTCATATCTGCAAAAAGCAACTTCTCTTTTCGTGAGAAGCCAGAAACGATGAGATTGTATGATTCGTCAATCCATTGTTTGAGAAATGAATCTGATACTGAACCATCAATCGTAACCGTAACCCAGTGAATTTTATTCATATGGTAACCGGGTTTAACGCAGGGGTGCTGCTCCCTGAGTTCGATCACTTTTTCAGGAGTATTTTTAACATTCATCGAAAAAGCATCAACCAGGTCGGTGAGTAAAAACATTTTGCCTGCAACTTTAAAAACAAGAGTAGACTCGTCGAAAGGAAAACTCTCGGTAACGGCAGGTTTTGAGATACAATAATCCCTTAATTCTTCGATATTCATGATAAAGGTTTAAAGTCTCAAAATTAAGCAATTAAGAAAACATGGCATATGTCAGCACACTAAAAATGCAATTCAGGTAAACGAATAACCAATTAAAAGATTGTATCTTTGCCTATAATGACGGATTTTGCCACTTGGTAAAACATCTAAATATTCACAAATCAAAAACCTATGTCCTTAAGCTCCAAATCATCTGATCTCAAACGCCGAATGCAGGAAGCATTGCGTGGGGGAGGCGATAAAGCCATCCAAAAGCAAAAAGCTACCGGAAAGCTGACAGCCCGCGAAAGAATTATCGCATTGCTTGATGCAAAGTCATTTCACGAATACGACTTGTTTGTTGAACATGCCGGCCGCGATTTTGAAATGAGTGACAAATATCTTCCCGGCGATGGTGTAATTACCGGAACAGGAACAATCAACAATTATCCGGTCTGTATTTTTGCGCAGGATTTTACAGTAGCAGGAGGCTCGCTTGGATATATGCATGCCAAGAAAATCACCAAGATTATGGATCATGCTATGAAACTCAAAATCCCCCTCATCGGGATTAACGATTCAGGTGGTGCCCGTATTCAGGAAGGTGTAAACTCTTTGGCCGGATATGGTGAAATTTTTTATCGTAACACACAAGCATCAGGTGTAATTCCACAGATTTCAGTAATACTTGGCCCCTGTGCAGGAGGTGCTGTGTATTCACCAGCGCTTACGGACTTTGTATTTGTTGTTGATAAAATTTCGAAAATGTTTATCACCGGTCCTGAAGTTATAAAAACAGTACTTGGTGAAGAAATTTCGATGGAAGAACTTGGAGGAGCGCGCGTACAGGCCGAAATTACCGGCAATGTACATTTCTTTGCTGAAAGTGAAATTCAATGTTTTGAGCAAATTAAAAAACTCTGCAGTTTTATTCCCTGGAACAATCTGAAGAAAGCAGAAGCGTTCCCTAAAAAGCCACCCCGTGTGCGTCAGTACAGCCTCGATAAGGTATTCCCTACAAATCCCCGGCAACCGTATGATGTTAAAGACGTAATCCGTGGCATTTGCGACGACTCCGATTTCCTTGAAGTACAGGATTTATTTGCCCAGAATATAGTTATCGGCTTTGCCCGCATGAATGGTTTTACTGTAGGATTTGTAGCCAATCAGCCTTTGGTTTTAGCAGGTGTACTTGATGTGGATTCGAGCGATAAAGCTGCCCGTTTCATCCGCTATTGCGATGCTTTCAATATTCCTTTAGTTACTTTGGTCGATTTACCGGGATACCTGCCGGGTGTTGACCAGGAGCATGCCGGTGTTATACGCCATGGCGCTAAAGTATTGTATGCTTATAGCGAAGCTACCGTTCCAAAAATTACTGTAATTACCCGTAAAGCTTACGGAGGAGGTTATATAGCGATGTGTTCAAGCCATTTGCGTGCCGACTTCGTATTTGCCTGGCCAACAGCCGAGATTGCAGTTATGGGTCCTGAAGGTGCAGCAAATATTATTTTCAGAAATGAAATAAAAGAGGCTGAAAACCCTGATGAAATGCGTAAGCTGAAGATTAAGGAATACAAGGAGAAATTTGCCAATCCTTTTGTTGCTGCCGCATACGGTTATGTTGATGCAGTTATCAGTCCCGAAGAAACACGCGACATGGTTATTCATGCTCTTGTCATTTCAGCCGATAAAAAAGTTGATGTTCCATTGAAGAAACATGGCATCCCACCATTTTAATTTTTCTGAAAGCGTAAATGAAGTCTTGGCATTCAGCAAGCGATATTTGAGTTACACAAGCCGTATTCTGATACTTCATTTACACTACAGTTTTTTTTAATAGTTGTTTCAACTAAAAAGAATAGCCATGCCAACAAGTGAAAAGTCAAAAAGCCTGAACTTACAGGACATAAAAGCAGAAACTGTATCCGAAAATCAGGAGGCAGAAGTATTTCAAACTTTGCTGATTGAGGATGTAAAATACAAGACAAGGCTCACGAAAAAATTCATGAACCGCAAGCACTATCAGCCGCTTGACCCCAAAAAAGTACTTTCATTTATTCCCGGAACAATAAAGAAAATTTATGTGAAAAAAGGGAAAAAAGTGAAAGCGGGCGAAAAGCTACTTGATCTGGAAGCGATGAAAATGCTGAACACCATGTTTGCAGGTGAAAACAGTGTGATTGCTGAAATATTTGTAAAAGAAGGAGATATGGTGCCTAAGAACCAGTTATTGATTCTATACAAATAAGAATTTGCTATTCAACCCCGAAGCCGAAAAGTGAGGCGTTTTCAATATTGGAATTCGCGATAAATTCATTTATTTCGTTTTTTCCCTCACCCGATAACGATGATGTGATAAAAATGGGAGGAAGTTCCTCCCATTTTTCTGAAAGTACTTTTTTATATTCCTCTACATTTCGCTTAACTGCATTCCTCGAAATTTTATCGGCTTTGGTAAAAATCAGGCAAAAAGGTAGTCCTTGGTCACCCATCCAGTTAATAAGTTCCTGATCGCTTTTCTGCGCATCGTGCCGAACATCCAGCAAAATAAATGTGTATAATAACGATTTCCGCTGAAGGAGGTATTCGCGGATTATAATTTCCCAGTTTCGCCTGTGTTTTTTCGAAACTTTTGCATAACCATAGCCTGGAAGATCAACCAGGTACCATGTATCGTTATCGACCATGTAATAGTTCAGCAACTGCGTTTTACCCGGAGTTGATGATGTTCGTGCCAGGTTTTTAACTCCGCTTATCATATTAATGAGCGATGATTTGCCAACGTTCGACCGTCCGAAAAACGCATATTCCGGAACCCGGGGTTGCGGACAGCCATTTACATCGGCTGCACTTATCATAAAAGCTGCCCTGCGATTATTCATTAAAATATGGTTTAAATTATGAAGGGATATTAAGGTGGCGGTCCTTTTTGATGTCGTATACATCATCGAGCGTGACCAGAATTCCCGATTCCTCAACCTCGCCAAATCCCGGGTTAAGGGAAGTACCGAAATAAAGCATTGTAGAAGACAGGTTCATATACGCATTAACGAGAGGGGGAATATTTTCGAAACGTTGACGCACATTCTGAACAAGTATTTTATAGTCTTTTTCGTAAGAACCTCCGATAAAAGTCTCAGTAAGTAACGATTCCGGAGTAGTTCGCAGTAAAGGTTCGATTGGAAATACCAGGTTGTTTTTATCCCCGAAATATTTAGCCAGAAAATATAGTATCATATCCCGTGCTTCAATATTATAATGAGGGTACATGGTTATTTTCCCGAAATAGTATTTCACATCCGGATTTTGATTTAGTATTGCGCCAAGTCCATTCCATATATTATCAAGGGCGTACATACCCCTTCGAAGGTTTACTGTTGGCTGATACAGTGGCTGAACAAATGACCTGCCGAGCTCAATAGTATTAGGCAAAAAATCGTTGATAAACCGTTCCGAAAGCTGAAAAAGCTCGCTGGTAGGGGTATTTATATGTCCGTTGGCTTTTCGTTTAAGTGTTTTGCCGTGAATAAACCTGTAACCACCGACGATTTCTTTTTCGCGTGGATCCCAAACAAATAATTGTTGAAATGGATTTTCTATATCTGTATCAAACTCATCAAGATCGCAAGCGAGGCCGGTTCCTCCTCCTGCATCCCTGAAGGTAATCTCTCGCAAGCGCCCTATTTCCCTGGTAATATTAGGAGCATTATGGTACGATACTATATAAATTTCGTTGCTACCACTATTTGTATTTTTTACAAATTTGTCGTGTGTCAGCTCTTTTTCAATTAAATCTCTGTCAATCGCGTCAATTATATCCTGCATTGCTGTAGTGGTATTTAATCAGCATCAAACGAGCTGTTTATATCTTTTCCTAATTTATATACATGAGTTTTCAGCTTTTGAGCCCATGCAGCATCTGATTTCTTTTTATCAAAGATAGTGTAAGAAATTGGTTTCCCAAAGGTAATTATTATTTCCTTATCCTTTTGTTTGTACATCTCATCCACCAGATAAAGCATTTCAATGTTGGCTTTTATTCCGAATAAAGAACGCAGCCTGGCCAGATTATAAAACCAATTTGAATTACGGCCTTTAATATAACAAGGTATAATATCCCGTTGATGTACTTTAGCTTTGGTAATGAAACTCTTTTTCCATTCGAGATCGAAAATTTCGCCTTTCTGTTTTCTCGAACATAGGCCGGCCGGAAAAAAAAGCAATGCTTTATCAGAAGCAAATGCACTGTCAATCAACCTGGCATTTCCAGAATTAGATCCATGTTTGTTGATAGGAACAAATAGTCCTTTCAGATTTGGAATAAGCATGAGCAGATCATTCACTGGAAAAACAATATCCTTCCTCACTTTCCCCAATACCCACATAAGCGCCATACCATCGAGTCCGCCTAGGGGGTGATTTGCAGCTACGATCCAATGTCCTGAAACAGGTATATTTTCGATTCCCTGATAGTTAATCTTAACGCCAAACTCTTTGAGTACAGCATCCAGAAAATCAAGATCATAGCAGTTCCGGTTGCGGATGAGTATCCCATTCAGATCGTCCTGATGAATTACTTTTTTCAGATACCTGAGCAGAAATTGGGGCAGAATTTTAAGCAATCGGGGATTCTTACCCGTTATTACTTTGTCAAGATCAAGTAAGAATTGTCCATCCTGGCTGCTAAGAGACTGATCTTCCATATAATATTAGTACTTAAAATCAGTAAATACGCTTACTGAATTACGCAAAATTAGTGAATTTCCTGAACACGTGTAATATGAGATATTTAAGAATTTAACTATAATTACTACTAATTATGGCACCAAAGTGCTGATATCATTATATTTCAAACTTAAAACATAGTGTTTACGCTTATTTCAGAAGGCATTTATCGTAAAAGCCTTATAAAACAAGCATTCTGTGTATTGTTAATAAATAAATGTGGGAGTAAATGGTAAAAAGTGGGAATTCTACAGTAAATTTACGCCAAAATAAACGTATACATGATTCCCATTCAAGGAGAGCATATTTGCCGGGTTGATGTAAAAGGAAGATTTCTTCTTCCCGCTGCATTAAAGAACCAGCTAATTGCCTCATTAAAAGAGGGTTTCATTGTAAAGAGAAGCATTTTCAGTTCATGTCTGGAGCTTTATCCCAAACCCAACTGGGACGAGCTTATCAGCAAGATTACCAGTAAGTTGAACAGGTTTCGAAAAGAGGATAATGATTTTATCCGTGCGTATAATGCCGGATTAAAAGAAGTAGAGCTTGATGGCACTGGCCGCTTACTAATACCTCGCGACCTGGCAATATTCGCCGAAATAACCGGTGATATTGTAATTACTGCGAAAATGAATTGTATTGAAATTTGGGATAAAGCGAAATACGATGAAGTTGTAAACGCCACCCAGACTAATATTTCTGATTTAGCCGAGAAAATATTAGGGAATATTAACCTCAACGAATGAAAACTGAATGTATCATCAGCCAGCGTTATTGCACGAAAGTATTGAAGGCCTGAGCATCAATCCATCAGGGATTTATGCTGATGTTACTTTCGGAGGTGGTGGCCATTCGCGCGAAATTTTAAATAAACTCAATACTGACGGGAGATTAATTGCTTTTGACCAGGACGAAGATGCCCTCAGCAATACTATAAACGACGAACGCTTGATCCTGGTGAATGAAAATTTCCGCTACTTAAAAAACTTCCTTCGCCTTTACAAAGCCTTACCACTGGATGGAATACTGGCCGATCTTGGAATCTCATCGCATCAGATCGACACCCCACAGCGCGGTTTCGCAACCCGTTTCGAAGGTCCGCTCGATATGCGTATGGATCGCAAACAGGTTAATACAGCCGCAGAAATGATTAATACCTATCCGGAAGAAAAACTTTACTCCGTATTTAAACTGTATGGCGAAATTTCAAATGCCCGTGAGCTGGCATCAGTTATTACAGCCGCCCGCTCCAAGCCAATAACAACTACCAACGAACTGAAGGAATCAATAAAATCCTGCACACCAATAAATTACGAAAGCAAATACCTGGCTCAGGTTTTTCAGGCAATTCGGATAGAACTAAACGATGAAATGGGTGCCTTGCAAGCCATGCTCAAGCAGACAGCCGATATACTGAAACCAGGCGGAAGACTTGTAGTAATATCCTATCACTCTCTTGAGGACAGGCTTGTAAAAAACTATATGAAGACCGGCAATTTTGAAGGCGAACAGATTAAAGATTTCTATGGTAATGTTATCACTCCTTTCAAACAAATTACCCGTAAGCCTGTAACACCAAATGATGCAGAACTAAAAATAAATCCACGGTCGAGAAGTGCAAAATTACGTATTGCTCAAAAAATTGAATCATGAACGATCTCCGCAATACAATAAATCAAGAACCTGAGGAGGTTGTAACTGAACCCAAAGCAGAAAAGAAACCAAAAGCTGCAAAGAAACCTTCGGGGATGAAAAGCATACTGGAAGGATCGTTCCTGGTTCGCGAGAAAGTAATCGGGCTTCTGCCTTTTCTCATTTTCCTAACATGCATCGGGTTGCTATACATTTTTAACTCCAACTACGCTAACCGCACAATTATCAGCATCAGCAAAACGAAAAAGCAGATTGAAGAACAACGCTTCGAATATATCAATACAAAATCGAAGCTTATGCATACAACGCGGCAGACAGAAATTGCCAAACGGCTGCAAAACAGCGGACTCAAGGAATCAAAAACACCTCCCCGCAAAATAGTGGTTGAACAAGAAAAGTAATTACAAAAAGAGGAAACAGCAACAATGGATTCGAGGAAACCAATTCTTACGCGAGTGTACCTGGTATATGGCTTTATGTTTGTCATAAGCCTTGCCATTATCGCCAAGATCCTTTATATCCAGCTTGTTGAAGGCGAAATGTGGAAAGCCAAAGCGGAGAAACTCTCCATGAAATATTTTAATATCGATCCTAACCGAGGCAATATCTACGATATTAACGGCCAGATGCTCGCTACATCGGTTCCCCTTTTCGAAATCCGCATGGATGCAGCTTCTACTAACATCCCTGATTCTATTTTTAAAGATAACGTTGATTCCCTTGCATTTTACCTTTCGCGCTATTTTAAAGATAAGAGCAAAACGGAATACAAAAACATACTTGTAAAAGCACGTAAAAATAAAAACCGTTACCTGCTGATCAAACGCAAAGTGACTTTCGACCAGCTCAAAGCTGTCAGGACATTCCCAATATTTAAATTAGGCAAAAACAGTGGCGGCCTGATTACTGAGGTTCAGAGCAAACGTGTTTATCCTTACGATCACCTGGGCTACAGGACCCTTGGCTGGTTCAAAGAAGGAAACCCAAACAATGTAGGTATCGAGAGTGCTTTTAACAGCGAAATGCAGGGCATGGCCGGGAAAAGACTTTACCAGAGGATTCCGGACGGCAACTGGCGCCCGATGAATAAAAGCAATGAAATTGAACCGGTGAATGGGGCTGATATTCTCACCACAATCGATATCAACATTCAGGATGTTGCCGAAGAAGCATTACTCAGACAACTTGAGTTTAACCAGGCCGATCACGGCTGTGCAATTCTGATGGAAGTAAAAACAGGCGAAATAAGAGCAATAGCTAACCTTGGGCGCACCAAAGAAGGCAAATACGAAGAGCTTTATAACTACGCAATTGGCGAAAGCTCCGAACCCGGCTCAACTTTTAAATTATTTTCCCTATTAGCCGCATTTGAGGATGGAAGAGTTGCCCCAAACGATATGGTTGATGTAACAGGCGGAATTACAAAATTTGGCAAACGTACCATGAGAGACTCACACCTGGGCGGTGGAGTAATGACAGTGCAGCAAGCATTCGAAAAATCATCGAACGTAGGTGTATCAAAAATTATTTACAAAGCTTATTCAACCGATCCTCAGGCATTTGTTGACCGCCTTCACAGTTTCAGTGTAAACAAACGCGTGGGACTCGAGATAAAAGGTGAAGGCCGTCCGCAAATACTTGGTACTAAGGATGGTTTATGGTCAAACTCCTCGTTGCCATGGATGTCAATCGGTTACGAAGTGGCACTTACGCCTTTACAAATACTTACTTTCTATAATGCCGTGGCAAATGATGGTGTGATGGTAAAACCACATTTTGTAAGAGAAGTGCGCAAGGCCGGAATACCAGTTAAAACTTTTAACCCCGAAATCATCAACAAACGAATTGCATCCAAAGAAGCAATTACAATGGCACAGACAATGCTCGAAGCCGTTGTTGATCATGGTACAGGATCGGTCTTAAAAAATCCGATTTATAAAGTTGCCGGCAAAACGGGAACCGCTCAGGTAGCTCAGAACAAAGGCGGATACAATAAAACTAATTACAAAGGATCGTTTGTCGGATACTTTCCGGCTGATAATCCAAAATACTCCTGCATTGTAGTTATCAATAATCCTACAAAAGGCGGTTATTACGGAGGTGCAATATCGGCACCGGTGTTCCGCGAAATTGCCGACCGGATTTATGCCACTGATCCCGAAGTTGGAATAAACTGGACGGACACAACACACAGCATTCGCACTAATCCACTTATAGCAGGTAATTCAAGAGATATAAACTTCCTGAGCCAGTGGCTTGGATATCCGCTGAACCTCAGGAACACGGGAGAATGGCTCACACAAATTGCTGACAGCACAGGTGTTAGCTATGCATCAATAGCTTTCGATGATGAAACTATACCGAGTGTAATAGGAATGGGATTGCGCGATGCGGTTTACATGCTCGAAAAACGTGGAATTAAGGTTCAGTTCAGTGGCGTGGGGCTGGTAAAAGAACAATCGCTGCCGGCCGGAAGCAAAATAATACCCGGAACACCAGTACTACTAAGCCTTGGCTTAAAAAAATAACCAGAATAAACAAACACCAAACATCTATGACCCTCCTGTCGGACATATTACGAAACGTTAACCCAACGCAAATTATAGGTGCAACTGATATTGCTATCAGCAGCATTACATATGATTCGCGCGAAGCATGTGCCGGAAGTATGTTTTTTGCTGTTAATGGCACCAGGGTCGACGGCCATAGTTTTATTCAGCAGGTAATTGAAATGGGAACAGTTGCTGTTGTTTGTGAACAAATCCCGGAAACGGTCAACAATAAAGTAACCTACATCAAAGTAGCTGACAGTAGCCTTGCTGCCGGAATAATAGCATCAAACTGGTTTGGCAATCCTTCTGAAAAACTGAAACTTGTAGGCATAACCGGAACAAACGGTAAAACAACCACAGTTACACTTCTTTTTAACCTTTTCAGGCAACTAGGTTACCATACAGGATTACTTTCAACCATACTCAACAGAATTGATGATGAAATAATACCTGCCACACATACAACTCCTGATGCGATCCGCATGAATCAGTTACTTGATAAAATGGTTTCAAAGGGTTGCAGTTATTGCTTTATCGAAGTGAGCTCGCACGCTGTTGTTCAAAACAGGATTGCCGGACTGACTTTTGCCGGAGGGATTTTCTCAAATATCACCCACGACCACCTCGATTTCCATAAAACATTCGATGAATATCTGAAAGCAAAAAAACGCTTTTTCGACGAATTACCATCAACAGCTTTTGCTCTCACCAATGTTGACGACCGCAATGGCCAGGTTATGCTGCAGAATACAAAAGCCGTAAAGTATAGTTACAGTTTACAGAGGATGGCCGATTTCAAAGGACGCATCATCGAATCGCCACTCGACGGACTGCATCTCGACCTCGACGGGAATGAAACATGGTGCCGCCTGGTTGGAAAGTTCAATGGCTATAATCTTCTGGCTGTTTATGCAGCCAGTGTTTTGCTGAAGCAGGATAAAGTAGAAGTGCTTACCATACTTAGCAACCTCGAAAGCGTTGAAGGCCGCTTCGACTATATCAAATCACCACAAGGCACAATTGGAATTGTTGATTACGCACATACACCTGATGCATTGCAAAATGTGCTGGAAACCATTAACCAGTTACGTACCGGCAACGAAATGCTGATAACCGTGGTAGGTTGTGGCGGCGACCGAGATAAAACAAAACGTCCGCTTATGGCTCGTATTGCAGCTCGTTTGAGCGACAGGGTAATACTAACTTCCGACAACCCGCGCAGCGAAGAACCCGAAGTGATAATTACCGAAATGCTTGCTGGTGTAGAAAAAGAAAACGCACGAAACGTACAGAATATAACTGACAGGCACGATGCTATAAGGATTGCATGTGCTATGTCGCGAAACAACGACGTGATACTTGTTGCCGGAAAAGGCCATGAAAAATACCAGGAGATAAAAGGAAAAAAAAATCCTTTCGACGATAAAGAAATCCTAAAAAAATACTTGCTCTAACTGTTTTGAAAAGCACTAATCCATAACCATCGCATCATGCTCTATTACCTGTTTACATGGCTTGATAAAGCTTACAATATCCCAGGAGCCGGAATGTTTCAGTTCATTTCCTTCCGTGCTGCCATGGCTACGATATTTTCGCTTTTTATCTCGCTTATCTATGGTAAAAGTATTATCAATTATCTGAGTAAAATGCAGATAGGCGAAACCGTGCGCGAACTTGGTTTGGAAGGTCAAATGGCTAAAACAGGAACTCCAACCATGGGCGGAATCATTATTCTGGGTGCAATCCTTATTCCTACACTGCTTTTCGCCAAAATCCTGAATATCTATATCCTGCTCATGCTTTTTGTCACCGTTTGGCTGGGATTAATTGGTTTTCTGGATGACTATATCAAAGTTTTCAGAAAAAACAAAGAAGGACTTGCAGGCAGATTTAAAATCCTTGGGCAGATAGTTGCAGGCTTGGTAATAGGTTCAGTATTGTACTTCAATCAGAGCATTGTAATCCGCGAAAGAGTAGTCGAAAAAAATACAACAATTCAGGGAGCTACATCACTTACTGCTTTCGAACAAGTTAAAGACCACAATACCAAATTTAAGGTAACTCCTGTTAAATCAACTAAAACGACCATTCCCTTCCTTAAAAACAATGAATTCGATTATGCCATTCTGCTAAAATGGATTGGCGATGATTACCGAAAATATGCCTGGCTCATTTTTATCCCCATGGTAATATTTATCATAACAGCCATTTCGAACGGGGCAAATCTCACTGACGGGATGGACGGGCTGGCAACGGGTACATCTGCAATAATCGCCATCACGCTTGGATTACTGGCCTGGGTAAGCGGCAATATTGTATTTGCCGACTATCTCAATATCATGTATATACCCAATACCGGCGAGTTGGTTGTGTTTATGAGTGCTTTGGTAGGAGCCTGTGTTGGGTTTCTGTGGTACAACTCCTACCCTGCCCAGGTATTTATGGGCGACACCGGAAGTCTGGCACTGGGGGGAATTATAGCTGCCTTTGCCATTATAATCCGCAAGGAATTGCTCATTCCTGTATTGTGCGGAATTTTTATTGCCGAAAATCTTTCCGTGGTAATTCAGGTATCGTATTTCAAATACACACGAAAACGCACTGGTGAAGGAAAAAGAGTATTCCTGATGGCACCGTTGCACCATCATTATCAGAAAAAAGGATACCCTGAACCAAAAATTGTGATGAGGTTTATGATTATAGGAATTGCTCTGGCTATCTTTTCAATCATCACATTGAAGATCAGATAAATGCTCGCATAATGAATAATAAAATAGCCATACTGGGTGCAGGCGAAAGCGGAACAGGAGCAGCAGTGCTGGCAAAGAAAAAAGGTTTCAGGGTTTGGTTATCCGACTCGGGAAAAATTAAGGAAAAATACAAAAACGTTCTTTCACATTTTGAAATAGCATTCGAAGAAGGCAGGCATACGGAATCAGAAATTCTTGATGCTGATGAAGTTATCATAAGTCCGGGAATACCACTTACAACTCCTTTGGTAAAGAAAATTAAGGACAAAATGATACCGGTAATATCAGAAATTGAATTTGCAGCAAGGTATACCAACGCCCGTAAAATATGTATAACCGGTGCAAATGGTAAAACTACCACAACACTCCTGATCTATCATATACTGAAAAATGCAGGTGTTAACGTTGGACTTGCCGGTAATGTTGGTGAAAGTTTCGCTATGCAGGTCGCAACAAATAATTTCGACTGGTATGTATTGGAGATCAGCTCATTTCAGCTTGACAGTATGTTCAGTTTTAAAGCTGAAATAGCCATATTGACCAATATTACTCCTGATCACCTCGACCGTTACGATTACAAATTTGAAAACTACATCAACTCAAAATTCAGGATTGCTCAGAATCAAACTCATAATGACGCCTTTATCTACTGCCTCGACGACGAAGTAAGTGCCGCAGAAGTTGCAAAACGCGATATCAAAGCACAGATTTACACAACAAGCTGTCAGGCAGGAAACACCTCTACGAATGCATATCTCATTGACAACATAATACATATAAACATCAATAATAACCTATTTACCATGACATTGGAAGAACTGGCCTTACAAGGCAAACATAACGTGTACAATTCGATGGCTGCCTCAATAGCCTCAAAACTGGTTGATATCCGCAAGGAAAGCATCCGCCAGTCGCTGAGCGATTTTGAGAACGTTGAGCACCGTCTCGAATTTGTAGCACGCATCCATGGCATTGATTTTATCAATGATTCCAAGGCCACCAATGTGAACAGCACATGGTATGCCCTCGAAACCACCGATACACCTGTAATATGGATTGCAGGCGGAATTGATAAAGGGAATGACTATACCAAACTGATGAAACTGGTACCCGAAAAGGTTAAAGCAATCATCTGCCTGGGAAAAGACAATTCGAAACTCATCGGTTTATTTGCCGATCTGGTTCCTGCCATTTACGAAACCCAATCTGCAGAGCAGGCTGTTCTAACTGCTTACACTATAGGCAAAAAGGGTGACACTGTACTTTTATCGCCGGCATGTGCCAGTTTCGACCTTTTTGATAACTATGAAGAGCGTGGCAACATGTTTAAACAAGCCGTGAGGAATCTTTAAAAACACAATACATTTTAAAACAAAAATGATTCAGATAATTCCGAAAATACGTGGAGACAAAGTAATATGGGGGGTGGTAATTATACTCTCTGTATTTTCTGTACTGGCTGTTTACAGCTCAACCACCACGCTTGCTTACCGTTTCAAGCAAGGCAATACCGAGTATTACCTTCTTAAACACTTGGGCATACTTATTTTCGGATTTGTGCTTATGTATGCTGCGCATAAAATCAAATATGTGTATTATGCAAAAATATCAATGCTCGCGGTACTGATAGCCGCTCCCCTCCTGCTTTATACACTTGTATTCGGCGAAGTACGTAACGAGGCTGCCCGCTGGACCACCCTGCCTGGCGTAAACATTATGTTTCAACCGTCGGATCTTGCCAAGCTGGCACTTATCATGTTTGTAGCGCGCATGCTTGCAAAAAAGCAGGAGAATATCAAAGACTTAAAAAATGCGTTCATACCCATTCTTCTGCCTATACTTATTATTTGCGCACTGATTTTACCAGCCAATTTCTCCACAGCTGCCATCCTTTTTGTAACCTGTATCGTATTGATGTTTATTGGCGGAGTTAAATTCAGATACCTGCTGGCACTTGCCGGAATTGGTATTGCGGCTTTGGCACTCTTCATATCCTTTCTTGTAATTTCGCCCAAGTCGAGTGGCAGGCTCGGGACATGGCAAAACCGAATTGAAACTTTCAGCGGAAAAGGCGACAGCGACGAAAATTTCCAGGTGGAACAGGCAAAAATAGCTATAGCTAACGGCGGAATTGTAGGCAAGTTCCCCGGAAACAGTATGCAGAAAAATTTTCTCCCGAATCCGTTCAACGATTTTATTTTCGCCATCATTATCGAGGAATACGGTGCAATAGGAGCCATTACAGTATTACTGATGTATCTGATTCTGTTATACCGCGGAATACGAATAGCCATAAGGGCACCCGGTACGTTTGGTGCGTTGCTCGCTATAGGGGTAACCATAAGTCTTATAATTCAGGCATTTGCCAATATGGCCGTAGCCGTTAACCTGGTACCTGTAACCGGCCAACCTCTTCCACTTGTAAGTATGGGAGGAACAAGCATATGGTTTACAAGTATAGCCCTTGGTATCATACTAAGTGTAAGTAAGGAACTTGACGAAGAAGACGAACCATTAACAGAAACAATTGAAGCGGAACATGCAACAACCTGAAAACATAAGGGTTATCCTTAGCGGAGGCGGCACAGGCGGACATATTTTTCCGGCTGTGGCAATAGCTAATGCTATAAAAGCAGCAGTTCCTAAAGCTGAAATATTGTTTGTAGGTGCTAAAGGCCGTATGGAAATGGAGAAAGTTCCGGCAGCGGGATATCCTATTAAAGGATTGTGGATAAGCGGATTACAACGCCGGCTAACCACTGACAACCTGATGTTCCCTTTTAAAGTGATAACAAGTCTTTACAACGCAAGAAAAATTATAAAATCATTTAAGCCTGATGTAGTAATTGGCACGGGAGGATATGCTTCAGGGCCAACACTCCGTATGGCATCGTGGTTAGGAATACCAACTTTGATACAGGAACAAAATTCATTTCCAGGCATCACGAACAAGATGCTCGCTTCCCGGGCTGACAGAATATGTGTGGCTTACGAAGGAATGGAGAAATTTTTTCCTGCTGCAAAAATCAGGCTCACCGGTAATCCGGTGAGGAATGAAATTGAATTTAACCGCAGAACTAAAGAAGAAGCGTTGAAATACTTTAACCTTCAGGATCAAAAAACCACCATTTTAGTTGTTGGTGGAAGTCTTGGTGCACGGACAATTAATCAAAGTATTGATTCCGGATTAAACAGAATTGCTGAAGCGAACATACAACTCATCTGGCAAACAGGAAAACAGTATGCCGAAAATGCATCAAAGTCAGTGTCGGTGTTTCAGCAAAAAGGAATTATTACTTTTCCTTTTATAAAAGAGATGGACAATGCGTATGCCGCTGCAGATATTGTTGTATCCAGGGCAGGCGCTATTGCTATTTCTGAATTATGCATCACCGGGAAACCTGCCATATTGGTTCCTTCGCCCAATGTTGCAGAAGATCATCAAACAAAAAATGCAAGATCACTTGCTGATCGGGAAGCATCTGTATTGATTTCTGATAAGGAAGCCCCTGAAAAACTTGTTGAAGCAATCCTATCGCTTGCATCAAATGTAACTGAACAAATAAAACTAAGTAAAAATATCAGCGCGCTGGCTAAGCATAATTCGGCCAGCCAGATCGCCGGCCAGGTATTTGAACTTGCAGCAGAAATAAATAAGTAACACTATTCATAAAAAATGACGTTGAAAATTAAAGAACATATCATTTATTTCCTCGGTATCGGAGGTATAGGCATGAGTGCGCTCGCACGCTATTTTATTGCCAAAGGATACCAGGTTCATGGATATGACCGAACCCAAACGTCACTTACAGGAATGCTCGAAGAGGAAGGTATGATAATCCATTACCAGGAAGATGTGGCTTTGATTCCTACCGAAACAGGACTCGTAATATACACGCCTGCAATCCCTTCCGACAGCACAGAGTTACACTATTTGCAGCAAAGCGGAGTCCGGATGATGAAACGTGCTGAGGTTCTGGGTATGCTTTCGTCAGAATATAAAACCATTGCCTGCGCCGGAACACATGGAAAAACTACAACTTCAACAATGGTTTCCCATCTGTTGAATACTTCGGAAGTAAAATGCCAGGCATTTCTTGGAGGCATTGCCAGGAATTTTGAAAGTAACCTGCTGATCTCCGAAACATCCCGATTTATGGTTGCCGAAGCTGATGAATACGACAGATCTTTCCTTCATTTACACCCATATATTGCTATTATTACAAGCATCGACTCCGACCATCTGGATATTTATGGAACTCATGATGCGATGAAAGAAGCTTTCAGCAGCTTTACCGGTAATATTGTTCCCGAAGGTTACCTGATTCTAAAAAAAGGACTTGACCTGCCTCTTCGCTCTCCGGCTGAATGTAAAGTTTACTCTTATGCCGTAAATGAAGAAGCAGATTTTTATGCCACAAACCTACATATCGAAAATGGGCTTTATCATTTCGACTTTAATTATCCTCAGGGTCGAATATATAATCTTACGCTCGGAATACCAGGTCTTTACAATGTAGAGAATGCAATAGCAGCACTAGCGTCAGCCATTTTGTCAGGGGTAACTCCCGATGAACTTATCATAGGGCTTGCCACTTTTACAGGTGTTAAACGTAGGTTCGACATCAGGCTGAACACGAAGAAGTTGGTTTATATTGATGATTATGCACACCATCCCGAAGAAATAAAAGCCTGTATAAGTTCAGCCAGAGCGCTGTTTCCCGGTCGAAAGATTACAGGTATTTTCCAGCCACATCTTTTTACACGCACACGCGATTTTGCAAACGAATTTGCACAAAGTTTAGCTCACCTCGATGAAGTTCTGCTTCTGCCTGTCTATCCGGCGCGTGAGCTTCCAATCGAAGGAATTGATTCACAAATGCTGCTTGCGCTGATGAATCACAACAATAAGCATTTAGTTCAGAAAGCCGATTTCCCTGGATATTTCGAAGGAAACCGCCCTGAAGTACTTTTAACAATGGGTGCCGGCGACATTGATACATTAGTTGATCCGATTGAAAACTTTTTCAGCACAAATAAATAATACAGAATGAAATTATTGGTAAAAATATCGCTCATAGTCTTATGGATCGCCATAGCAGCAGGTGTTGTGGTAATGATGAGTTTTGCCAACGCTACACACGAAACAAAATCGTGCAGAGGAATTACATGTCGTATAGATTACCGTGGAACTCAGCCATTGATCAATGGTACTGACCTGATTAATGAAATTAACCTCAAATTCGGAAAACCTCAGTCAAAAACCATCGGAGATGTTGATATTGCAGGAATTGCAGCTTTTGTTAAGAAAAACCCATACCTCGAAAACACGGATGTACTGCTTACAATCGAAGGTGATATTATGGTTAAAGCCGATCAATGTATTCCCTTGGTTCGCTATTATACACCTGACGGGCAACAACATTACATTGACAGGAACGGACGGATTATGCCTGTCAGCACTGATTTCCCGTTTAAAATCATCATAGCAAGTGGATTTATTGAAAGTCCGTTAAAAGATGGAAAGAATATTTTCGATGTTCCTGTTACCAATAAAGCAACCCGCGCAAAGCTCAGTAACCTTTATGATTTGCATCAGCTTGCAGGCATAATAACAACGGACAGTACGTTAAATGCGCTCATCGAGCAGCTGTATATTACATCGAAAGGAAAAATACAATTAGTAACCAAAGCAGGAACACATATTGTATATCTTGGCGACACTACTAATGTGGCCGAAAAGCTTGAAAATCTCAAACATTTCTATAAACACGGATTGGTAAAAACCGGGTGGAATAAGTATGGGAAGATAAATCTGGAATATAAAAATCAAATAGTGTGCACAAAATAAATTTCAAAACTATGCAAACGGAAATCGTAGTCGGATTAGATATCGGAACCACCAAAATTGCTGCCATTGCGGGACGCCGCAACGAATTTGGCAAGATTGAGGTACTGGGATACGGACATACCGAATCCATTGGAGTCCGCCGGGGGGTGATCACCAATATCGAAAATACCGTTAATTCAATACAAACTGCTGTTAAAGAAGCGCAAAGCAATTCCAAAGTTACTATCCGAACAGTAAATGTGGGTATTGCCGGGCAGCACATTAACAGTATTCAGCACCGGGCAAGCACTATAAGGCAAAATCCTGAAACAGAAATAAGCCAGGAAGATATTGACCGCTTTACATCAAGTATTTATAACCTGGCTATGAATCCGGGTGAGAAAATTATTGATGTATTACCCCAGGAGTTCATAATCGATGGTGAGTCGGGAGTTAAAGATCCGAAAGGAATGCTGGGACATCAGATGGGAGCAAGTTTCCATATTGTAACGGCTCAAACCTCCGCGGCTCAAAACATTATGAAATGCATCGAAAAATCAGGGTATAACTTGCAGCATCTAATTCTTCAACCTCTTGCCTCTGCTGAAGCGGTGCTGAGTGTTGACGAAAAGGAAGCCGGTGTGGTATTGGTAGATATTGGAGGTGGAACCACTGATGTAGCCATTTATCTCGATGGAATAATCAGGCATACAGCTGTTATTCCTTTTGGAGGCGAAATTATAACTGAAGATATTAAAGCAGGCTGCAGTATAATAAAGAAACATGCCGAGGATCTGAAAGTAAAATTCGGATCAGCCCTGGCCAGCGAAAACCGTGCCGAAGAAGTAGTTGCCATACCTGGCCTGAGAGGCCGGGCACCGAAAGAAATTACGCTTAAAAACCTGGCCAAGATTATACAGGCTCGCATGGAGGAAATCATCGAAGCTGTGTACCAGGAAATAAAGAGCACCGGCCTTGAAAAAAGATTGATCGCCGGCATTGTATTAACAGGTGGCGGAGCAATGTTGAAGCATATTGAGCAGCTCACCCAGTTTTTAACAGGAATGGATACCCGGATTGGTTACCCTAATGAACACCTGGCAAGCAATTCGGTAGAAGAAATGACCAGTCCGATGTACTCAACAGCCATCGGGCTCGTGTTGCTCGGAATGCAGCGGAGTGATATATCACAAATTAAAAATGATACTGAGCAACCGGAAGAAACTGATGCAAAAAGCAAAACTCCTGCACCAAAACACAATAAAGTTTCGGATTGGCTCGATAGGTTTTTCCGTGATGGAATCAGTTAATAATTAACAATCATTTTGTTAGTAAAAAAATGCACAACTGAAATCAACGATATATTTAACATTTAATTTTAGGGGGAGAAAAATGACTGATATGCTTAAATTCGACAGGCCTGATGACCAGGCTCCAATCATAAAGGTAATCGGTGTTGGTGGCGGCGGAAGTAATGCCGTTGCATATATGTATAAGCAAGGGATCAAAGGCGTTGATTTTTATATATGTAACACTGATTCACAATCACTTAATAAGTGCGATGTACCCAACAAAATCAGGTTAGGCGCAACTGGTTTAGGCGCTGGAGCCAACCCTTCGGTTGGTCGCGATGCCGCTATTCAGATCGCCGATGAGATCAGGGAAATCATTTCGCACAACACTTCCATGTTATTCATTACTGCCGGTATGGGAGGTGGAACCGGTACCGGTGCTGCTCCTGTAATTGCACAAATAGCTCGCGAATTAGGTGTTCTTACTGTTGGTATCATTACCAAACCGTTCGGTTTCGAAGGTCGTAAACGCGAACTTCAGGCTGTAGCTGGCATCGAAGAATTGAAAAAATTCGTTGATACTACTCTTGTAATCTGCAACGACAAATTGCTCGATATGCAGGGCGACATGAAACTTAGCCAGGCTTTTGGCAAAGCCGATAATGTATTGACCATTGCAGCAAAAGGAATAGCCGAAATCATTACAGTCACCGGCCGGATCAATGTCGATTTCGAGGATGTGAAAACAGTAATGCAGGGCAGTGGAAAAGCAATCATGGGCGCTGGTATTGCAAGCGGACCTGATCGTGCCATCAATGCGGTCGAAATGGCTCTAAATTCGCCATTGCTCGATGATACTGATATAAAAGGAGCTGCCAATGTTCTGCTTTACATCACTTCGGGCAAAAACGAAATATCACTCGAAGAGCTGAACGACATTACAGGCTATATCACCAACAGAACCGGAGTAGATGCCAATGTTATATGGGGCGATGGCGTTGACGATAACCTGGATGATGAAATATCCATTACACTGATTGCTACCGGTTTCAACAAACCTGTTGTAATTACTCACTCACTTAATGGAGTTAAGAATACACTTTATGAACCGGCTGCCGCAAAAAAAACCGAATCTATTACCGAAGTTCAACTTATGGTTGAGCCGGTTGAGCCGTCAAAACCTCTCACAGAACCGGTTAAAATAATGCCTGAAGTGAGCATTAACAATACAGGTTACACACTTTTCACTCAAAGTTCTGCCGAGAAAAAGGAAGTTTCGCAGGAAAAGGAAATTCAAAAACCTGAGCCTTTCGAAGTAAAATCTTTTTTTCACCAGGAGCCTGAGCTGGAAATAACCATGCCTGTTGCCAGACCCGAAATAAAAGCTCCTGTTCAGTCATTCCATGCAATTGAGCCTAAAGAAAAAGAACAGGAAGACAAATATCAGGACCGGATAAACAAGCTCAAAAACCTGAGTCATAAACCAATCAGTGCCTCCAATGTTGAAGAAATGGAACGTGTTCCGGCTTATATGAGGCGTAATGTTGATTTGCCTGATGCAAGTCAGCTGAACGAAAGCACAGTTTCGCGCTACACTTTGGGTTCAGATGGAAATAATAAAACAGGACTGAGGGAGAATAATTCATTCCTTCATGACAATGTGGACTAACAGGTTTTGCTATAAATCTGAATGCATTAATTTAAGAGTTCAAAGACCGGAGCCCGCAGACTAAAGAAATTAAAACTTGTTTGATTTTTTTTGATGAGCATTGATTTTCTGAATTAAGTAAAACAGCAGGGAACTTCGGACACCGGTCTTCAGTCTTCCGTCCAATGAAACCAGATTATAAACAACAGAACCTACAAATTACCCATAGCCATGGAACTCGAAAAACTTATCAATGACGATTTAAAGCAGGCAATGATAAACAAGGACAAGGAAAAACTTGAAGCCTTGCGTGCCATCAAAGCTGCTTTATTGCTCGAAAAAACAGGCAAGGACGTTTCGGGTGGTATTATTCCTGAAACTGTTGAGTTAAAAATGCTTCAACGGCTTGTAAAGCAGCGCCGCGAAAGTGCCGAAATTTTCAAAGCACAGGGGCGACCTGATCTGGCTGAAACTGAAATATTCCAAGCTGCCATTATCGAAAAGTATCTACCTGAACAAATGAGTGATGAAGAAGTAATTGCTATTGTAAAAAAAGTAATTTTCGAAACAGGGGCTACAGGTATAAAAGATATGGGCAAGGTAATGGGTCTTTCGACCAAATTGGTTGCCGGAAAAGCAGACAATAAATTAATTTCTGAAATCATTAAAAAGCTACTCCCATAATCCAATTATACTCGTATCTCTTTGCAAAAAACCCTGCAGCTTGCCTGCGGGGTTTTTAGTTTCCAGTTATTTACTATGGAATATTAAACTTTGTTGAACAATGATTGGGAATTATTAAATATAAGTTAACCGAAAATCGACAATTATTTAAAGGTAAAAAAAAATCCCGCCATTTCGGACTTACCATTCAAAAAAGATTGTATCATTCACTTACCGGTTTTGTGTAAAAGCGCGTTTACAAATTGCGCAACCCAAAAAAAAGCGCCATTTCGGACAGCACTTTTAAAAGACGATATTATTATTCACTTATCGGTTTTGTGTAAAAGCGCGCTTACAAATAGCGCCAATAAAAAAATCCCGCCATTTTCGGACGGGATTTTTCAAAAACGATATTAGTATTCACTTATCGGTTTTGTGTAAAAGCGCGATTACAAATCGCGCAACCCAAATGATCTTATGCACCTAACTGTAAACGGTTAAATTTGGTAACAGTAAGATCTTTATCAGCTTTCTGCAGGTATTCACGAATTGTCATTTTCGAATCATTAATGTATTCCTGGTTGAGCAGCGTGTTTTCCTTGTAGAATTTATTCAGTTTACCCATGGCGATTTTCTCGAGCATTTCTTCTGCTTTTCCTTCTTCGCGAGCCTGATCTTTTCCAACTTCAATTTCGCGTTTAATAGTTTCAGCGTCAACGCCGTCCTTATCAAGAGCGATAGGGTTCATAGCAGCAATCTGCATTGCAACGTGTTTTGCAACATCTTCAATTCCTTCTGATGAATCTTTCGAAAGACCTAAGATAGCAGCTAGTCTGTTACCAAAGTGGTTGTATGCATAAACCAAAGGAGCTTCGATAAATTCATAATGAGCCAGTTCCATTTTCTCACCGGTTTTCCCGATAAGGTCAGTAACACCATCAGCAATCATACGACCATCGATCGATAATCCTTTAAGTACCTCAAGCGAAGCTGGTTTAGATTCAATTGCAAGAGCAAGAACTTTGTGAGCGTATTGGATAAATTCATCATTCTTAGCCACGAAATCAGTTTCGCAGTTCAGCATTATAATTGCAGCGAATTTATTGTCGGTGGTAGTTTTTGCAATTACGATTCCCTGGTTAGCGTCACGGTCAGCGCGTTTAAGAGCCAGTTTCTGACCTTTTTTGCGAAGTGTATCAATTGCCTTTTCGAAATCACCTTCTGATTCAACGAGTGCATTTTTACAATCCATCATACCTGCACCGGTCATCTGACGGAGTTTATTTACATCTGATGCTGTAATAGTAGCCATTGTGTTTTTATTTCAATTTGTTATTAACTGCTGTAATTACATAAACCTGCACGTTAGTACAGGTTTAGGATTACACTAAAATGTTTTCATTTAATTATGGACGTGCTTTGCGTGGGCCACCTGGACCGGCTTTGCGAGCCACAGGTTTACGCGGGCGCTTGCGATCATCCCCTTCAGCAGGTTCGAGGCCGGCAGCAACGCGTTTTTTGCGGGCTATTTCGCGGGCATCGTCGTCGTCGTCGTCGTGGATGGTGCTGGTAGCCTGATTTTCGGCTTCTTCGCCTTCCTCATCGCGTTTGTCGCGGTCGAGTTTGCGCTCGCTGCTTCCTTCTTCAATAGCTTCGATCATTTTTTTGATGATCAGAGAAATTGATTTCGAAGCATCGTCGTTAGCAGGAATAGGGAAATCAACCAGATTAGGATCGCTGTTGGTATCAACGATAGCAAAGGTAGGTATGTTAAGTTTGCGGGCTTCAGCAATGGCAATATGTTCTTTCATGATATCAACCACGAAAATTGCAGAAGGAAGTTTGCTAAGGTCAGCGATGGAACCAAGGTTCTTTTCGAGTTTGGCACGTTCGCGGGTGATTTGCAGACGCTCACGTTTCGAAATACCAAGAAAAGCTGGGCTGACCATCAGTTTGTCGATTGATGACATTTTTTTAACCGCCTTACGAATAGTAGCGAAGTTGGTAAGCATACCACCCGGCCAGCGCTCAGTAACGTAAGGCATATTTGTTGGGCGTACCAGTTCGGCAACCAATTCTTTTGCCTGTTTTTTGGTAGCTACAAAAAGGATGCGTTTACCTGATTTTGAAATTTGTTTTATTGCTGCAGCAGCTTCATCGATTTTAGCGATGGTTTTGTAAAGGTCGATGATGTGGATACCGTTACGCTCCATAAAGATGTAGGGAGCCATGTTTGGATTCCATTTACGTTTCAGGTGACCAAAGTGTGCGCCTGCATCGAGTAATTCGTCAAATGTTGTTCTTGCCATTTAATTTATCTCCTGATTTAATTAGTTTACATTCTTTAATGCCACAATTGCCAGGTAGCTCCACCACAGGCGGAAGTCCTGGCAATTTAGATACTAAACTACCTTCATTTTCAATCTTAACGTTTACTGAACTGGAAGCGTTTACGGGCTTTTTTCTGTCCGAATTTCTTACGTTCAACCATACGTGGGTCACGACGCATCAGGCCTTCAGCCTTTAGTGCAGGACGACGTGTTGGGTCGAGTTCGCAAAGAATACGTGAAATACCCAGCCTCAGCGCACCGGCCTGACCAGTAATACCACCACCATCAAGGTTAGCAGTAACATCGAAAGTTCCAACCGTTGCGGAAATCTCGAAAGCCTGCATAACTGTATTCTGTAATATGGCGGTTGGGAAATATTCTTTATAGTCACGTCCGTTAACCGTGATTACACCTGTACCTTCTTTGATGTAAACACGTGCAACAGCACATTTACGCCTACCAATAGCATTCGTAGTCTCCATTTTATTTATTTAATTTCGTTAATGTTAATCTTTTGAGGTTTCTGAGCTTCGTGTGTATGCTCAGGGCCTGCAAATACGCGCAGGTTACGGAACAACTCAGCACCCAGTTTTGTTTTAGGAAGCATACCACGAATGGCTTCTTCAACTACATAACCAGGTTTTTTATTCAGCATAATCCTGGGGGTATTTATTTTCTGCCCGCCCGGGTGTCCTGAATAATGAACATACTCTTTGTCATTCATCTTTTTACCGGTCAGACGGATCTTTTCGGCATTGATGATAATTACGTTATCACCGCAATCGAGATGAGGAGTATAATTGGTTTTAGTTTTTCCGCGCAGAATTCGTGCTACCTGTGTTGCCATGCGGCCGAGGATCTCGTTTTCGGCATCTACCAAAACCCATTCTTTCTTAATATCGGCGGGTTTAGGAGTAACTGTTTTGTAACTTAATGTGTTCATCGTCCTGTGTAATATGCTGTTAATCAAAAATTCCCTCTTTGGTATAAAAAGGGGTGCAAAGGTATTATTATAATTTGAAATTCCAAAGACTTATTCACAATATTTTGTTGAATACTTTTCAGCAAGGGTGACAGCGTCTTTTTCAAGCGGAAATTGAGGGTGCAAAAGTAGAAAAAAAAGTGATTGTTCAAGAGTGAAAATCAAATTATTTGATGTTCAGGGAAATGGATCAATTAAAACCTCGTTTTTAGTAAAGCAATGTTTTAGGTTTGAACAAATGAATTCAGAAAATATAAAAATTCCTTCTGATTGATTTAACATCTCCAGTATGTCAAGAGCTTTAGATTTCAGTTTCAGCTAATTTTCGTAGGTTTGCAACCGCAATCAATGCAAAAGGAACATGACAATTATAACCCGCGATATTACTAAAGTTTATGGCACTCAGGTGGTGCTTGATAAAGTGAATATCAATATTGGAAAAGGAGAAGTTGTAGGATTACTGGGGCCGAATGGTGCCGGAAAATCAACCCTGATGAAAATACTTACAGGCTACATCCCTCCTACTTCGGGCGATGCTTCCGTATATGGCCATAATGTGCTTTTTGATACCGAAGAAGTTAAAAAAATAGTTGGTTACCTGCCTGAGCAAAACCCTTTGTATCCGGATATGTACATTAAAGAATACCTGGAGTTTATTGCCGGTATTCATAAACTCGGAAAAAATGCTCCGAAACGTATTCGTGAAATGATTGAAATTACTGGCCTGGGACCTGAGCAGAATAAAAAAATAGGAACCCTTTCGAAGGGCTACAAACAGCGGGTTGGATTGGCCCAGGCCTTGATCCATAACCCGGAAGTACTGATTCTGGATGAACCAACTTCTGGTCTTGATCCAAATCAGCTGGTCGAAATCCGTGAATTGATAAAAGGAATCGGAAAAGAGAAAACCGTGATTCTTTCTACCCACATTATGCAGGAGGTGGAGGCCGTGTGCAGCCGCGCCATTATTATCAACCTGGGAAAAATTGTGGCCGATGGTCCGACTTCGGAATTATCGGTTATTCAGACCCATGATATTGTTACCGTAGAGTTTGCAACTGCTACAGCCGAGAAAATGCTGCTTGCTATTCCGGGAGTTGCAAAGGCCGTTAAAATAAATGAACTCGTGTGGAAACTTCAGGCAAAACCTGGTGAAGATATCCGGCCACGTATCAATAAATTTGCAGTCGAAAATAACCTTACCTTGCTTTCGCTTCATCGGGAAGAGCACAATTTAGAGCAGGTTTTCCAAGAACTGACAGGGAAAAGGGGAATAGTGAATAGTGAACAGCTGTAGCGCAGCGGAAGTTGGAGTGTAACGGAAACCAAGCTATAGCATGGTGGCGCTATGCGCCATGAATAGGGAATAGTGAATAGGGAAATTGAAAAGTGAAGAGTTATAGCGCAGCGGAATTTGAAGTGACACGAAAACCAAGCCTTAGCATGGTGGTGCTTTGTACCATGAAGAATGAAATGTTTTGCCTGAAGATAAAGGCAGCTGGAAAAGCACAGAATTAATACATTATTATGAACCTGAAGAAGATAACTATTAAACTAATCCTGATTGTTTTGAGTTTTGGATTTGGGCTAGTTCTTTTTCTGGTTTTTTGGCCGGCTTCCTACCAAGTTCCTCAAAATCAGGTACGGGAAGGAACAAAATTTTGGGATTTACCCTCAGGCTCACGGATTGCATATACATTGATTCCTGCAAAAGGGGAGAAAAAACACTTTCCGGTTATATTTTTACAGGGCGGTCCGGGAGGTCCCATCTATGATCGGAACATTTCGCTTTTATCGGTTTTAGCTGATGATGGCTACGATGTTTTTTTATACGATCAGGTAGGTTGCGGTTTTTCCGAAAGGCTCGGAAAAATTGAAGAATATACTGCCGACCGTCACAAGAACGATCTGGAACAAATAGTAAAAATTATTGGCAAAGAGAGAGTTATACTGATCGGGCAATCGTGGGGCGCTGTGCTGGCAACTTTATTTGTTGTTGATAATCCCAAAAAAGTCGAAAAAATAATTTTCACCAGTCCCGGTCCTGTATTTCCAGTAAATCATGAACTGGAAAGCATCCTTCCAGCAGATAGCCTTCAACTTCGAAAACCAGTTTACAGTAACCATCAGGGACGTAAAAAAGCCTATTCCCTCAGGACAAAATTTGTTGAGTTCCTCGCTAAAAATATGAATTGGAAACTCGCTTCTGACAAAGAAATGGACGATTTTGCTTCGTACCTGAATTTTGAGATGGGAAAATCGACAGTTTGTGATACGTCAAATGCCGTAAAGATTGAAAATGGTGCCGGCTATTACTGCATGATTAAAACAGTACAAAGTTTGCCCAAAGTAGCTGATAGGCGCGGAGAGCTAAGTAAAATCTCTATTCCTGTTTTAATTTTAAAAGGGCAATGCGATCATATTAAATGGGGATTTACCCTTGAATATACGTGGTTATTTCCTGATATTCAGCTTGTTATTGTGCATGATGCAGGACACGGAATCGCAGTAGAACAACCGGAAATATATTTGAAAACGATAAGGGATTTTTTGAAGAAATAATCCCGGAAAATATTGAATTTTGGTTAAAATCATGCCACACGCTGCTATTTGCCCACACGTCTATTAATCATATAATCCAGACTCCATTTCCCTGAACCGATAAAAAAGAAAGCTGCAAAAACCAGCAGAAAAAGGAATGCGTGCTCTGCTTCGCCGGCGATTTCGCCGTTATGTGCACCGAAAACTGCTACTGCCATAGTAATTACTAATGGAATACTCACAAAACGGGTGAACAGTCCGATGGCAAAAAACAAACCTCCGAAAAACTCACTGCCTTTGGCTAGGTATGCCAATAAAAGCGGTAATGGCATGCCAAGTTCCTTATGAAGATAATTTCCCATCTCATTCATTTTGAGTGCATCGAACACCACATAACCGTGAATAAGTATTAATATGCCACTGATGATCCGTATGAATGCCAGGGCTTCAATTGCAATTGGATTGAATGATAAAAATTTTTTTAACATAGATCATATTTTTGAATTCAAATAACAAAAAACAAAGCGTTTATGTTTGATCATTCCCCGCAATTACGACAGATTTCGATATCCGAACGCTGCGACAGAACCTTTTTTCTGAAAGAGGAATATAGGTGGTTTTTCCAGATCACAGATAAAGAAGTATCGAGCAAATTACCAGTTTGATAATCTGCATTTTTATCATAACAGCAAGGCACAACTTTCCCATCCCAGGTTACAACCAGCGAACTCCAGATTCGGTGGCATCTGTTTTTAATTTTCCTGGCTATTATCCATGAACCATTTGGTAATAGGCGGTAACGCGATTTCGATTTTAAAGTGGGTACAATAGTGCTTTGGGAATCGAAGTTATATACCTGGGCAGATTTGAACGAAAGTTTATGTACTCCGGCATGAGTTGCATAATTACGCATCGCCTTCATCTGGTGTTCGTTATGGTTCATTACCAGAAACTGTAGCTCGATAAACGGAGATTTTGATTTCATGGCTTTCTTAACGGCTACCAATCGCTTAACTCCATCAGTAACAGTTTGAAGAGTACCTTTAACGCGATATTTTTCATACGTTTCCTGATCGATGCCATCCATGGAAATGATAAGATGGCTTAAACCGCTGTTCACTATCTGTTCAACATTAACAGCATCAAGGTAATGACCGTTGGTTGAAGTTGCCACGAAAACGTTACGGCTACGGGCCAGTTTTACCATTTCAGAAAAGTGCGGATTTAAAAAAGGTTCGCCCTGAAAATAAAGAGTGAGATAAATTAGATCCGGCGAAAGCCTATCAAGGATAGTATTGAATACTTTGAGGCTCATATTCCCCCTTGGCCTTGTGAGGGATAGCATACCAGTAGGGCACTCGGGGCAACGGAGGTTACATGAAGTAGTTGGTTCAACGGAGACTGACCAGGGTTTCCCGACAACAATTACTTTCCGAAATAACCTGCTGAAAAGGAAACCTGTCTCAACAATCATCAAATTAATGATTCTCTGTAAATTCATTGATCGCAGTAACGCGAAATAGTAGGGTAACATTTTCAGTATACCCACCATCAATCAATTTTATTTGTAAGCTTTTGCACCAACCTGAATTGCTGCAGGAATTCGCGCGCAATAACCCTTAGAACGGTATAAACGGGTATCGCAAGCAGCATCCCACCTATTCCGGCAAGGCTGCCGCCCATAATAATCACAAAAAATATCTCCAACGGATGAGCTTTAACACTATTCGAATAAATCATAGGTACAAGAAAATTATTATCGATAAAATTTACGACGATGAATATACCACTCAGTTTAGCCAGAATCGGAAGCACTGCATCATAAGCTCCCGTAGCAAGTGTAGCTGTAATTCCTAAAGTTATGCCGAGTAAGGACCCAATTATAGGGCCGATATAAGGAATTATATTCATGATACCACCAAAGAACCCAATCAGCAATGCATTTTCAACACCAAAAATCCAAAGCCCAATCGCAATAAGCGACATTACACATATTAATTCGAGCATCACCCCAACAAAATACCTGACGAGCAAACTCTTTGAATCTGTAATCACTTTGTGAGTAGCCTGATGATGTTTCACTGGAACAAGTGCGAGAATGCTGTTCTCGAACAAACTGTCATCTTTCAGAAAGAAGAATGCAATAAACAATACGGAAACAAATCCAACAACAATAGTTCCGGCAATGCCAAAAAAACTGTTTATTGTGCTGGTAACACTGCTCATATTAACAAGCGATTTTGCTCTGATGACGATAAACTCCTGAATAGTCTGATCTGCCGGAATTACCCCTACACTATGCAAATTATCGTCCATCCAATGCAAAGGATTCTGAAGGTTTGCGGCCAGAAGCTTCACATCGATCCTCGAAATAGTTTCGGCCTGATTAACAATAAGAGGAACAAAAATGGCCAGTAGCCCTAAAAACAATAACACAATTATCAATAATGACAACGCGGCACTCATTGCGTGCGGTATGCGGATTTTTTTGATATGGAGATTGTCGAAAAAACGAACCAGAGGATGGCCTACAAACGAGATTACAGCAGCAATCAATATCCAAACGATCAAAAATGAAAACCGCCAGATCATAAAACCTGCAATAAAAAGCAGTAAAAAATAGCCTACATATCTCAGAACCTGTTTCATAATTAACCTTTTAAGTAATCACAAATTTATGAAAAATTAAGCAGGAATTAAACCTTCACTCCATCTGTAAAAAAAAAATCCGGATTGATTTTATGTCGCGCCCGGATTATTACTATTAGTTTAAAAATGAATATGTTCCATATTGTATTGAGTTTACTAATCCACCCAATCGGCAATAAACAAATTGGTGTCGCGTGTTCCATGGTTGTTACGGTTCGATGAGAAAACCAGTTTTTTGCCGTCGGGCGAAAACATAGGGAAGGCATTGAAAATACTTTCGTTTGTAATTTGTTCCAGACCTGATCCATCGAGATTGATCATAAAAAGATTAAAATCGTATCCGCGTGGTGAATTGTGGTTGCTCGAAAAAATAATTTTTTTGCCCGAAGGATGAAAGAAGGGAGCCCAGTTGGCTTTGCCTAAATCAGTAATCTGCTTAAAATCGCTTCCATCCACATTGCAAACGCAAATTTCCATATTGGTTGGCATTACCAGACCCTGAGCAAGCAAGTCCTTATATTCCTTAATATCTTCAGGCGTTTTAGGGCGGGAAGCGCGGAAAACCAGTTTTTTACTATCGGGCGAGAAGAAAGCGCCGCCATCGTAGCCCAGTTCATGAGTAACCTGTTTCACGTTACCGCCGTCAATATCACACACATAAAGATCGAGATCGCCATTGCGGGTTGATGTAAACACCATTTTCCTGCCATCAGGTGAAATTGTAGCTTCAGCATCATAACCTTCAAAATCGGTGAGCTGTTTCACTATATTTCCTTTCAAATCAGCTATAAAAATATCGAACTGAGGATAAATTGCCCAAAGGTATTTGTGGTCGGCGCGTGGTTCAGGATTTGGCGGACATTCCTTGCCACCAAGATGGGTTGAAGCATAAAGAATCTGCTTGTCGCCGGGCATAAAATAAGCACAGGTTGTACGGCCAAAACCAGTACTGATCATTGTTGGACGATATGTACTATCTTTTGCTGCGTTTTTAATATTGAGGTTAAAAATCTGGTCGCATTTTAAATCCCATGCAGGGTTGTTGCTTTGAAATGCAAGATTTTTACCGTCGAAGCTGAAGTATGCTTCTGCATTATCACCGCCATAGGTAAGTTGCTGAATGTTTTTCAGGTGTTTTTCCTGTGCGGAAACGCCTATTGCAGTTAATATCAGAAGCAGCGCAATTAAATTTTTCATTGTTATAGATTTGGATTTAAAAATTATGTCTGTAATACAATAGTTTTTCAGATGAAATGTTCAGTATATCGTCGCAAATTGCAAATATAAGTTTAGGGATATCTTGCCACAGAATGTTTCTGGAATTATATCGTTCATTTTCCCGACATAATACTTCGGTCTTCCGTCTCCGGTCTTCCTTCTGATTGAATCTAAAACTGAAAATAGATAAACGGCTGTATTTCTGATGATTTGATCTGGATAACAATAAACACAATTACCAGCAGATAGGCAACTTTAAAGACAAACGGAGATTTTATAACGAATTGCTGTGCTGTAAGTTCGATATCCGAAGGGATAAAATGAAGGGTGTAGCCAATAACCATCAACATAAAAATGTAAGGATACCCTTTTATAAAATCGCTGAAAATTTCAGGATGGAAAGATGTGGTAATCTGAGTGAGCATTGAACTAACGACATTCATATCGTCAGCTCTGAAAAATATCCAGGCAAAACAAACGAAATGGAAGGTAATTACTACGCCAAGAATTCGTGTAAATATGTTTTTGGGAATACGTATCACCGAACTGATAAACTTTTCGAAAGCAAGGCCAAGCCCGTGTAATGCGCCCCAAATTACAAATCTTAGTGCCGCCCCATGCCATAAACCACCCAGTAACATGGTAATCATCAGGTTAATATAGGTGCGGATTTTCCCTTTTCGGTTTCCGCCCAGCGAAATATACAAGTAATCGCGCAACCAGCTGGAAAGCGAAATATGCCAGCGCCGCCAGAACTCGGTAATACTCGCCGACTGGTAGGGCGAATCGAAGTTAGCAGGAAGTTTGTATCCAAGCAGTAAAGCAATTCCTATCGCCATATCGGTATAACCGGAGAAATCGCAGTAAATCTGTAGTGCATACCCATAAACGCCCAGCAGGTTTTCGAGACCGGTATATAAACCCGGATTATCGAAAATACGATCAACAAAGTTGATGCTTATATAATCGGAAATAACAGCCTTCTTGAATAAACCAATACAGATCAGGAAAACAGCTTTGCCAAAATCGGCTTTGCTTACATGAGGTGAAGTGCGAACCTGGGGTAAAAAAACTGATGCACGCACAATAGGACCAGCCACCATTTGCGGAAAGAAAGTGACAAAAAAGGCAAATTCGGAAATGTTTTTAACAGGCTCAATATTACGCCGGTAGATATCGATGGTATAACTCAGACTCTGGAATGTAAAAAAAGATATTCCTACCGGTAAAAAAATATTCAGCGGATCGAAAGGCTTGTTAATCACATCATTAACAATGCTGAGGAAAAAGTTGGTGTATTTGAAATAAATCAACATGCCTATATTTACAATAAGGCTTATAACCAGAAATATTGTTCGTTTCCGATTATTTTCGGTACGGGCAATCTGCTTTGCCAGGTTATAATCCACCACTGCCGTGATGAGTAATAGAATAAAATACAGTCCGCTCGATTTATAATAGAAAAAAACGGAAAACAGCGTAAGATAAATATTTTTTAGTGTATTATGCTTATAAACAATACTATACACAGCTATAAACCCAAGGAAAAGGAACAAAAAGAAACCGCTGCTGAAAATCATCGGCTCTTTTGGATTGTACACAAATTCCTGAAAAAGTTTGTTTATATCAATCTGTGGCATACTTCAGATAGCTGTCAATTAATGCGTTATAAAGCAGTGAGCCTTGAACAGTGTATCCCTGTCTGTTAAAATGTACTCCATCGCGTTGGAGCATTGCCGCTTTTCGCCATTCGGTGCGCGACCCGTAACCGCCTGTAATGGAATACATATCCCAACTGGCAACGTTTTCAATTTCGGCACTTTTAATCAAAGCCCGTTGAACGGTTTCGAGGTAGGGGTTTTCATATTTTTTCCGAAAATAGTCATCAGCCGGAGTAGTGATCAGGATTCCTGCTTCTGGATTAACCAATTTCAGATTCTGTACCATACTTACAACCGAAGCAACCATTTCATCCTCTGTAACTTTACTGTTTGCCCCTTCGTTGGTACCAAGTGAAATAATGATGAGATCAGGTTTTAAAACGTTCATTTGTTTATAAAACAAGGGCGAATTGTTATAATCGCTGAAATGAGCTCCATTAATCCCGATGCTGTGATAAAGGATACCGGGTTTACCATTTTGCAAAATCACCCCGTTAATTGTTGCCGATTGCTGACCAACCTCAGTAGGAACGGAATAAATCCGAACAAAGTTAGTTGGTTGCACGAACGGAACATGTGTCTGCCAATCACTGCTTTCCAGAGGCAACGCCGACATAAGATAGCCAAATTTTGCAGGCGAATCGGATATACGGCAATCAAATTGCAGCGAGTCCTTTGAGTGTATTAATGTAACTTGATTAAATGAATAGTCGAGATCATCGTGGTTAAACGTAGTAATATCAAAATAACCGCCATCCTGTTGGGTCGAAATAGATATACCTGAAATTCCTGGTTCCGGATTTCGTGACTGGCCGATAATCTTTGCCACCGTCCAGCTAATATTTGAGGATGAACGGTAATCAGATGGTTCGTTAGTTCCTGCAACCCGAAGCGGGAACACTAACCCTCGACCTGCATTACCAAAACGGAGTTGAAAGTTTTTACGCACTTCGCGGGTCAGGAAATCAGCCTGTATATGCGAGTCGCCAATATGCACAATATTTACCTGGCACGAATCACCGTTTTCGAGTCGCAGAAGCTTGTTAAAAAAGAGGCCTAACCCATCAGATTTAACTAATGTATCCGCTTCGTAATTAATAAAAGAGAATTCGCCGGCTGTAACAGTATCATTTAGTGTGAGCGAATCGGCAACAATAACTTGTGCAGTACTTTGCAAAGCAAACAGTAAAGCGATGATTATAAATACTTTATTTAGTTTTAGCGGCAAGGCTGTTCCTCCTTTTCTCATATAATTCAACTTCGTGGATGAAACTTTTGGCCAGTGACAAACCGACTTTACGACCACCTGCGAAATTAAGGTGAGTATAATCTTTGTTCGCAAGCGCAGGTTTGGAATTGGCAAATTCAGCCATCGAATTTTCGCCGCCCATGGCTTCAAAAAGATTCCAGAAAAGCAAGTTATTATCAAAGGCTATTTTTTCCTGCGCCTTTATGAGCAGCGGAATTGTTGACATTGTTATAAATTGTCCCTGTTTGCGCTGACTGCGATCCGAGACTGACAATAACAAAATAGGCGTCCCCGGGAATGCTGTTTTCAACTTATTAACAAGTTTAGCCATCCCTTTTACATACGAAGTAAAATCTTTTGCAGGTGAATTCGAAACATTTAATCCGAACTGCAATACGATAAGGTCGTAGTTGAGCAGACTGTCGAAAGCGGCCAGATTTTTACCTGGAATCCCTTGCAAACCTAATCCCGAATTCCCTTTTATGGCAAAGTTATCAATGTAAATTCCTGTTTCGTCTTCAAGCGAAGCACCGTAACAATTTATCCCATATTGATCAAGGCTTGCTTTTACCTGACGGATTGAATCAGCCTTTACAGTAATCATAGCAGGCAATTCCGAAGCAGGCATTTCGAGGATGCGGTTATCGCGGCGGTTTATAACAATCCGTGCTTTATGACTGGTGGATGCGGAGTAAAATAATCGGAACATACTAAAGGCAGAAGTATGCCTGAAATGATCGCTTCCTTTATAAAAGACGTAATTTCCCGAATCAGAAGAATAACTGAACCCGCTGATTCCCAAATTTTTGGAACCAGGATTGGTAAGTATGGAAGTAGTATTCCATCCTGCAAAGGAGTGAATTACCGATCTGCGGAAGCCTGCAATTTCGGAAGTTATTGGAACAAAACCAACACCATTACCACCATACAAACTTTGAAGTGTATCGCGCAGATCGCTCACCATGATGTCGCCCTCGGAAAACGAATCTCCATACCATGCAATTCGTACTTTAGCATTTTTTGATTTAGCCAGTAAAAATTGGCCAAGCAGATTATCGAGTGGAAATTCTTCTTTTGTAAAATTGCGGAAACAAACAACATCCGCCGGACATTGATCAGTTTCAATAACAAGCGTATCCTTATATTGCTGTTTGATTTGCGCACTGTCGATGAGGATATCGGAAAAAATATTCACTGGTTTCAAGGTGTAACCCAATACAGTTCTTTCAGTATTTAAAAATGATAAAATACCCAGAATACCTGCCACAGCCAAAGTGAAGTAAAAAGCATAAGGAATATAGTTCTTGCTCATTAATAGTAGCAGGTGAGGATTGACAATTTTTATGAGCGCAATTTTATTATGCGAGAAATTCCACTTAAAAAATCAGTGCGCAAAAGTATGAACTTTTCAGATCAAGTTTCGAAATGATTTGAGGTAGAATTTGGGTATAAATAGAATACAGTTTTCAACATCGAAACAGGATTTAGTGAAAACAAAATCAATTAGTTAAACGAAGAGTAGTTTATACTCAGGAGACGTAAAAGAGTTATAAATATTCATTTTAAAGAAACTTTAACTACTCCCGGATTTCCACATTCCTTACTTTTACAAAAAAAACTGATTCTATGGACAATGCCGAATTCAGAAAATGGGCTCACAAGCTTGCTGATACCATGGCCGATTATTACGAAAATATTGAAACCTACCCTGTAAAATCGAAAGTAAAACCCGGCGAAATAATAGCTCAGCTTCCTTCCGCGCCACCAAGTTCCGGTGAAGATATGTCGCAGATAATGAATGATTTCAACAGCATTATCATGCCTGGGATCACGCACTGGCAAAGCCCTGATTTCTTCGCTTATTTCCCGGCAAACGGCAGTTATCCCAGTATCCTTGCCGAAATGCTTACTGCTGCACTAGGAGCACAATGTATGGTTTGGGACACCTCCCCTGCCGCTGCCGAACTGGAAGAAATGATGATGAACTGGCTAAAAACCATGACCGGTCTGCCTGCCGATTGGCATGGCGTAATTCAGGATACAGCCTCCACCTCCACGCTTGCAGCTTTGCTTAGTGCCCGTGAAAGAATTACGGATTTTGGAATTAACGAAAGCGGATTTTCGGGCAATGAAAAGCTCCGCGTGTATTGTTCCACCGAAACACATTCGTCAGTCGAAAAAGCAGTAAAAATTGCCGGTATCGGGCGTAAAAACCTGGTTAAAATTGCTACCGATAAGCACTATCGGATGGATGCAGGATTATTATTAAACACAATTAACAACGATATAAAATCGGGGTACAAACCGCTATGCGTAGTTGCAACACTAGGAACCACGGGCTGCACAGCCATTGATCCGCTTAAAGAAATTGCAAATGTATGCGTTGAAACCGGTATCTGGTTGCATGTGGATGCTGCTTATGGCGGATCGGCATTGTTGCTGCCCGAATACCGCTATATGATCGAAGGTATTGAGTATGCTGACAGTTTTGTATTTAATCCGCACAAATGGATGTTTACCAATTTCGATTGTTCAGCCTATTTTGTGAAAGACAAGGAAGCGCTGTTGCGTACCTTCGAAATATTGCCCGAATACCTGAAAACTGCCAGCCGCGGACTTGTAAACGATTACCGCGATTGGGGAATACCGCTGGGTCGGCGATTCAGGGCGCTAAAACTTTGGTTTGTAATACGCTCTTTCGGTGTTAATAAGCTACGGGAAATGATAAGCGAACACATCCGTATCGCGCATTGGTTAGAGCAGCAACTAATCGCAGAACCTGATTTCGAAATTCTGGCACCGGTAACCATGAGCGTGGTGTGCTTCCGGTATTTGCCATACAGTGTTTCGGGAGTGGAAAACCTGAACAAATTAAATGAAAAAATCCTGCTTCAACTCAATGCCAGCGGAAAAATATTTCTTACTCATACCAAACTAAATGGGCAATATACACTTCGCATGTCAATAGCAGGAACTCTTACCACTCAATATCATGTTGAAAAAGCATGGAAACTTATTAAAGAAACTGCTTTCGCCTGCAACAGATTATAAATTTGTTGCTACACTATTAAATTTGAATTAAATCGAGAAACATGATTAATAAATGCATCAGTAATCCATCAGTAAAATATTTTCTGCTATTCCTGATAACTTTGCTTGCAAGTAGCAGTTTGATAGCTCAAAACCCGAAAGCCACACTTACACCGCCTATGGGATGGAACAGTTACAGCTCCTTTGGCGCAAGTGTAAAAGAAAGCGAAGTGCTCGAAAATGCAGGTTTTATGGCTGCACATCTCAAAAGTTTCGGATGGCAGTATATCTTGATCGGTTATTGCTGGTATTACCCATACCCTGCAGCACTGAGCGATCCGTCGCAGGCGGAAAATTTCATCCCATGGCTGAACATGGACGAATACGGCAGATTACTTCCGGACATTGTGCGTTTCCCTTCATCAAAAAAAGGTAAAGGTTTTAAATCGCTTGCCAATGAGTTACACCGCAAAGGGCTGAAATTCGGGATACATATGATGCGTGGAATTCCCCGGCAGGCAGTTGCAACTAACACCCGTATCAAAGGGACGAAATTCGGCGCAAAGGATATTGCCGATACCACCAGCACCTGTAAGTGGCTGAACCACATGTATGGTGTTGATATGGACAAACCCGGCGCTCAGGAATATTACAATTCGGTTTTTGAGCTTTACGCCGAATGGGGCGTTGATTATGTAATGGCGGATGATATTTCCGCACCTTTAAGTGAAAAGGAAATTATTGCCATCCGCAAAGCTATTGATCATTGCGGCAGGCCAATGGTGCTTGGTTTATCCCCAGGCGAAACGCCAGTAGCAAAGGCTGATTTTGTGAAGGAATATGCTGGTTCGTGGCGAGTTGCAACCAATTTTAGGGATAATTGGGAATCGCTTGAGCAGATGTTTGCGCTGCTGCATCAGTGGAAAAAACATATAGGGCCAGGGCATTATCCTGATGCGGATGCACTGTTAATGGGGCAGTTATCGCAGCGTGGACCTTCGGGCGATCCCCGTCAGTCGCAATTTAACCGTCACGAATTGCTAACAATGATGACTTTGTGGAGCATTTCCCGTTCACCGCTCATGTATGGCGGCGACCTGAGACTGATAAGGCCATACGAACTCAGCCTTCTGCAAAACAAAGCCGTCATCGAAATAAACCAAAACAGCACAAACAACCGGCAGCTTCTGCGTTATGACGATTATGTGGTTTGGACTGCCGATGTGCCAGGAAGCAGCGATAAATACCTGGCTATTTTCAACCTGGATGCGAATAAAAAAACGATACATTTTGATCTGAACGAAATAGGCTTTAACGGCGAATGCACAATGACAGATTTGTGGATGAGCGATTACCTCGGGCAATTCCGGTCGGCTATCAAGCCGGAAGTTCCGGGGCATGGAGTACGGTTGTTCCGGCTATCGCCAAAGTAATGCGCTTCACGACTTTCTGTAATGATGAATGTAAACCAGAGAACGATACCGCGTTTCGCGGCTGAACAAACAGTATAATAAAGCTGTTTTAAGTCCATTAACGTAAACGAATTTCTTATAGTTCCGTTTTCAGGCTAATTGATACTCAGGCAGGTTATTTTTTTAACAGCCTGATGCTCAGCAAAATTAATTTTCATCCATTTCATTTTAAATACAAATACCGAAAATGAACAGAATTATACTTTTATTATTTATCGTCTTCAGTCTTTCGGTGAATTCCGCCAGTTCGCAGACTACAGGCAGTTTTGTCCACAACGGAATAACCCGTTCTTATACCATTTATGTTCCCTCATGGTGGTCAGCAGAAAAGAATTTCCCGATGCTGCTGGCTCTTCACGGTCTTACGCAAACGGGCAACGGGATGATGAGCTTTTCTAATTTCAATATGTATGCCGAACAATACGGGTTTATTGTTGTATATCCTAATGGCGTTTCAAACAGTTGGAATGTAGGTTTCCCAGGAGGTTCAACGGCTGATGATGTCGGATTTCTAACCGCGCTTATCGATACGGTTAATGCTGCGTATGCCACTGACCTGAACAGGATTTATTCCACCGGGTTTTCGAACGGAGGATTTATGAGTTACCGCCTGGCATGTGAAGCAGGCGACAGGATTGCCGCCATTGCCTCGGTAGCCGGCACCATGACAATCGCCTCGCTTTCTGCTTGTCAGCCTTCTCGGGATATACCCGTGATGCATATACATGGCACCAACGACTATGTGGTTTTTTATAATGGAGGATTCGGAAATACTTCGGTTAATCAGGTACTTACATTTTGGAAAACAGCAAATGAATGTCCTGCAATACCATCCATCGAAAACCTGCCCGACCTGGTTGCGGAAGGATCGACCGTTCAGAAACAGACCTGGACACCCTGCACGGATTCAACTGAAGTTACTTTCTACAAAATAACCGGAGGCGGGCATACATGGCCTGGTTCGGTAGGAACTACAGGTTCGGGAAACATTAACCGCGATATTATTGCCAGTGAAGAAATATGGAAATTTGTCAGCCGGTTTCATTTGCCAGAGTTGCATACAGGCAGCAACTCCGGGTTTGCCCAAAAACTTAGTGTTTATCCTAATCCTGCATCCGGCAATGCCGTTACCATTTTATTAGCGCCATCAGCAAGTCCATCCCGACTGGAAATTTTTACTATCGATGGTAAATTATTTCTCTCAACTATTTTAAAACCCGGCACATCCGTTTATACGCTTACTTCCTACAATTTGAATAAAGGGATGTATTTTATAAAAATATCGGACAAGGAAAAAGTGCAAAGTACAAAGTTGGTGGTGCAATAAAACTGAATAAAACTGCGATGCCTGATGAAATTTACGGCAGGATTAATCTAACAAAACCATTACTTCGGTTCTAACTTGCCTTTTAATTACTATTCGAGCTTTATCTATATACATTTAGTAATCAGATAACTAACACACGCCAGAAAGAAAGTCTCCTACAAAGCAACAAATCTGAATATCTTCGCTTAATAATCTACAACAGATAGTATGGGATTTCCTTTGTTTTAAAGGCGATAAACATAATTCCTATACCTTTGTCAGTTCTATTTTATTGTCTGCTACTTCATGAAAACAGCAAACCGGGGCTACCTCTATGTTTTAATCGCTACTATTTGTGGATCGCTGGTTTACCTGTTCAGCAAAGCCGCCCTTAACGAGGTAAGCCTTGCACAATTTGGCTTCTGGTGGTTTCTAATTGCTATTTTCTGGAATAGTCTTATGGCTGCTCATCCAAAGGGCGGATTTTCAATTAAGTCGTTTACACGAAAGGATTACAGCACCTTGTTGTTTATCGGACTGATTGAACTGGTAGCAACTTCGTCATTTTACGCTGCCATTGCTGTATCGTCCAATCCTGCCATACCATCATTTCTGCGTAATCTCGAATACCTGTTTATTACTGTTCTTGGTTTTATATTGCTGAGCGAAAGGTTCGGGAAAGTAGCGCTTACAGGGGCATTTCTTACTTTATCGGGCGCATTTATCATCAGTTTACGAACCACTTCCGCCGATAGTTTTTTCACTGCGGCTTCCGGACTCATGTTGCTTTCCACTTCATTTTATGCCGTTCGTACCATATTGGCCAAGAAACATATCCGTGATATAAGCCCTGTTGTACTGGCCATTAACCGGGCTGTTTTCCTGCTTTTATTCGCATTTGTTTTTATGGTTTACGGGAAATATTCTTTTAGTATTCCCAAAATCGCATTTATAAACATTGTGGCTGGATCGTTTGTCGGGCCCTTCCTTACTTCCATATTTCAATACTCAGCACTTCGGTATATTGCCGCTTCCAGGGCAGCCATAGTACAAAGCACTACCGGATTGTTCGTGCTGGCGGGTGCATTTCTGATTTTCGGCAGTCTTCCGACACCAGTTCAGATTTTTGGCGGACTTATAACCATGGCCGGTGTAGTTTTAATGATGCGGAAAGATTTGAAATAAAGTTATTTGAGATTAATTTGAATTATTTTTTCAACTCATTACACACGCTTCTCCTTTTTCTTACTTTTACTATTGAAATATAAACCCGAATAAAAACTAATCGCCAACCTTTTAATAATCAGTATCATATGAAATTCCTACCTGTTTTACTCGCAATTATTTTATCCTCAGGAATCGCCAGATCACAAAACACAAACAACGAACCTATCCGGTTTATTGAAGTTACAGGAAGTTCGGAACTCGAAATTGACCCTGACGAAATCCGCTTCGAAATAGGGATTGAAGAATATTGGAAAGAAGAATTTGAAAAAAGGACGGAATTCAAAGATTTTAAAACCAAAGTTCCTATTGCTGAGATTGAAAGCCAGCTTTTGGCCGACCTGGCGAAAATCGGTATTTTGAAGGAGAGTATTTTTGTTAAGGAAGTTGGTAATTACTGGAGGCATAGGGGCAAGGAGTTTATGATTAGCAAACAACTGGAAATCAAACTCTTTGATTTTAAAAAAGTGGAAGAAATAACGAATACGATCAATACCAGAGGCATCAATTATATGGTGATCAAGGAGCTTAAAAACAAAAATATGACTGAATACCGGAAACAAGTAAAAATAGAGGCTCTTAAAGCTGCAAAAGTCAAAGCTGCTTACCTTCTGGAAAGTTTAGGGAATCAAGTTGGCGATGTAATTTCAATTACCGAACTTACGGAAAGGAACGATTTCGGCGGATCACAAAATGCAACCAGCAATATGGTAATGGAACAACCCGATATTTCGGGTATTGAGAATATTAAAAAAATAAAGCTTCGGTACGAGATGAAAGTGAAATTTGAAATCAAATAAGCTGCGGCAGATTTAATAAACGGCTATTGTGTACATTGCTTATCCGAAAACAACTCCAGTATACATGGCATTATCGAACTTTGAGCGAATGATCAAACTAGCTGATAATGTTTTCGACATTAAAAGCGATCCCAACCAACTGGATGTAAACCAGGATGTTATTGAGCGTTTACGACTGATTCATCCTGCCACGGTTTCGGAGTATAATGATGCAAACGGTCCGGTAGCATGGGTTTTGATTATCCCTACCACAGCCGATATAATGAACCGTTTCCTGAAATGTGAAATTTCGGAAAAGGAATTATTCGAACTCACACCACCGGATTTTTCTTACGAAACTCTTTACCTATGTTCAGCACTGGTATTGGAAGAGTATCGGAGAAAAGGAATAACCAAACAACTTGTAATCGAAGCAATCGAAAAAATCAGACAGGATCATCCAATAACAGCTTTATTTGTATGGGCTTTCAGTAAAGAAGGAGACCTGGCGTCGGAAGCAATTGCACGTGTGGTTTCGTTGCCCTTATATCGCCGCATGTAACAAAATTGAGATTTTTCTGATTAATCAAAAATATCTTCTTTTCAGAGGCCATTAAAATCTTGTCTGGCTATTTTGCGAATGTGAATCACAAGGCCAAAAGTATGATCAAAGTGATAAATTCATTTTCCCGCTCCTTTTTCAAAGTTAACTAAGGTAGTTTGTACTACATTTGGCGATTCGTATCAGAATCAGAAACCAGAAACATCAACAAATATTTTTTCACATGAAAAAAATTGCCTACACCTTCATAATCAGCATTTTTGCTCTGTTTACAAATGCACAACCCGGTGGATTGAAATGGCTTACCGATGGAAACGCATACACCTCGCTGGATAAATACTCGGTAGTAAAAACGGAATTGCCTTCGTTAACAAAAACGGTTTTATTCGAACTGGAGAAATTTATTCCTAAAGACGAGACACATCCGCGAGAAATTTCATCGTTTGTTTTATCGGGTGATTTGAAGCAGGTTTTGTTGAAGATAAACACTCAAACGCAGTATCACAAAACCACCGGCGAAGTATGGGTGTATAATTCAAAAGAAGAAAAAATTATTCAATTAGGAAAAACGCTTCGTGCTGAAGGATTAATGTATCCTAAATTTTCGCCCGACGGAACTAAAGTTGCTTATGTTTACCAGGATTATTCGAACAACCAGGTAGTTTATAACCTGTACGTTGAAGATCTGAAAACAGGCAAAACAACACAGCTCACTTTCGATACACGCGACCGAAGTATTAACGGAACTTTCGACTGGGTGTATTCCGAAGAATTATTTTGCACGGATGGCTTCAGGTGGAGCCCCGACGGCACACGTATTGCATATTGGAATGTGGATGCCTCGCAGGTGCGCAATTATTTGATGCTCAATACCACCGACTCTATTTATCCATTTACGGTTGCGGTGGAATATCCGAAAGCCGGCGAGGACCCTTCGCCAGCAAAAATCGGAGTGGTTGATTTATCCACTGCCAAAACCAAATGGATGGATATCGAAGGCGATCCGCGCCAGCATTATCTCACGAAAATGGAATGGTCGTCGAAAAACGAACTGATCATTCAGCAACTGAACCGCAAACAGAATGTATCCAAATTGTGGCTGGCAAATACTGCTGCGGGCTCAGCAAAAGTTTTATGGAGCGATACCGATAATGCATGGATTGATATTGAAGCTACCTGGAACACCAACGATAATGCAGGCTGGAACTGGATTGAAAATGGTAAAGCTTTTGTATGGGCCAGTGAAAAAGATGGTTGGCGGCATTTGTACCGTATCGGTATGGATGGCAAAGAAAGCTTGATTACTACAGGCAATTTTGATGTGATAAAAATTTACCTCATCGATGAGCCCAACAACCTTGTATACTTTGCGGCTACTCCCGAAAATGCAACACAACGTTACCTTTTCAGCACAAAACTTGATGGCTCCGAAGCCCCAAAACGCTTAACGCCAGCCGATTTTACCGGAACCAACGATTATATGCTTTCGCCAAATGGCAAATGGGCACGACACGTATTTTCAAGTCATTTGTATCTGCCTGCTGCTGAGTGGATTACCTTACCGTCGCACGAACCTGTTGATGCAGCAAAAAGCATTACGAGCAACCGCAAAGAAGACCCTGCCGGCAAACAGGTTTCTTTCTTTAAAGTTACTACCGAAGATGGAATTACGCTGGATGGATGGATTTCGAAACCGAAAGATTTCGACCCTTCGAAAAAATACCCTGTTTTCTTTTATGTGTATGGCGAACCTTGGGGATGCACCGTTTTCGACAATGCAAGGATTGGCCGTTCGGGACAATTTGGTGGCAATATTGCCGATATGGGCTACCTTTATGTTTCGGTTGATTGCCGCGGAAGCCAAGCACCTCGTGGCCGCGAATGGCGAAAATCGGTTTACAGGCAGATTGGCCGCCTGAACATCCGCGATATGGCAATGGGCGCTAAAGAAGTTCTGAAATGGGAATACTGCGATACCAGCCGCGTTGCAGTGCATGGATGGAGCGGTGGCGGTTCATCGACACTGAACCTGATGTTCCAGTATCCAGAAATTTTTAAAACCGGAATCGCTGTTGCCGCAGTAGCAAACCAGTTGGCTTACGATAATGCTTACCAGGAACGCTACATGGGCATTCCGGCCGAAACACGTGAAGACTTTATTGCTGGTTCGCCTTACACTTACGCCAAAAACTTACAGGGAAACCTGCTTTATATCCATGGCACCGGCGACGATAATGTGCATTATGCCAATGCCGAAAAACTTTTTAACGAACTGATCCGCTATAACAAACCTTTCCAGATGATGGCATACCCGATGCGTTCGCATGGAATATATGAAGGTGAAGGAACATCGCAGCACCTGACCACCATATGCAAAAAATTCCTGCTTGAGAATTGCCCTCCGGGAGGAAGGTAGAATTAGAAGGATAATAATGATCGGGTGAAGTACTAACATATCAGCTGTAACTTGATCAAAAATTAGTATCCACTGAAAAGAAGCGGCAAGTTTCGAAGTCGCTGTTCAACTGTATAAATCGAAAATGGCCGGTTTTGCTACCGGCCATTTTTTTTTTTTGCTTTTCAGTATTTATTTTGCTGCCTGTGCATTAGGCTTCAAATATGTGTTTAGAAATCCGACCGTGCGTTTTGCCGTGGTGATCTGATTTTCCTTTTTTACAAATCCATGACCTTCATCCGGATAAACCACATATTCAACCGGTACACCGTTTTTCTTCACGCCGGCAACAATTTCGTCGCTTTCAACAGGTAAAACGCGCACATCATTGGCACCTTGAAATACGATGAGAGGTTTTGTGATTTTCTCGTAATTATAAAGTGGTGAAATATTTTTGAGCCTTACACTATCAGCTGTAAATGGATCGCCCATTTCGTCGTACAATGCTTTTCGGAACGATTCCCAGTAAGGCGGAATACTTTTAAGTGTGCGCATCCAGTTAGCCACGCCAAACAAATCGACACCTACTTTAAATTCGTCAGGATAAAATGCCAGCGCGGCTAAAACCATGCATCCGCCATAGCTTCCACCATAAATGCCAATTGCTGTGCTGTCAATATAATTTTGCTCTGCGAGCCATTTTTTACCATAAATACAATCTTTCAAATCGCCGTTGCTATGGTCTCTATTATCCATTTTATAAAATGTTTTACCATAACCGCTGCTTCCCCTGTTATTTACAGCCAGCACAGCATAACCCTGATTTACAAGATATTGAATTGAATTACTGAATCCTACACGACTCTGGCCACCCGGACCGCCATGCACAAATACCAACGCACCAACCTTATTCTTTTTATCTGCCTGAAGTGGTTTGTAATATATGGCAGGAATTTCTTTCCCATCGAAAGATTTATACCTTATTACCTCGGCCTGAACAAGGTCGTTTCGATCAACCTCAGGGTTTAGTGTTGAAGTTAGCTGTTTCAGCTCTTTACTTTCAGTATTATAAAGATAAAGATTAGTCGGACTTGTGCTGCTGCCAACGGTTAGAAGCAGGTTTTTCTCACTCGGAGAAATGATTACACCCAAAACATCTCCATCTTTTATTTCGGGGAAACTGACAGGTTTTCCCGAAGCATGGTCGAAAAGCATTACTTTATTTTTTCCGTCTTCGTTCACAAAAATGGTATGGTATTTTTCGTTTTCACTTAATCCCATTCCGGCAACATCCCATTTATCCTCGAAAATTTTTTCGGCTTTTCCTGAATTAATATTGTATTTCACCAGGTAACTGAATTCGCTGCCATCATTGGTTGTGTAAAACATGATACTGTCGTTTATCTCAAAACCGCTTGGGTTCCACGTTGCTTCGCTATCGTTGCTCAGGCACTTCATTTTGTTAGTGTTACGGTCGAAGAGATAGAGCTCATTTTTATCGGTAGTTATGCTTTTGGTTAAAGCCAGATAGCGCTCTGTTTTGCTTACACCGGCAGGATTAAATCCATCCTTGTTTTCGTATAGCAGAACCGGTTTCCAGGTAGTGGTATCGAGTTTCCAGATATCAAAAAACTGTGGATTACGTTGATTACTCGACACATACATACTTTTTTTATCATGGCTCCATCCGGCAAAACTATTTGTACTGTTCGGCCATGGAGTTAAATCCCTTGCGATAGTAACGCCTTGATTCATAAGATAAATATGTGAATTTTCGTTACCGCCCGAATCGGCTGAATAAATAAATTTACTGCTTCCAGGAAGGTAATCTATAGCAAAATGCGAGTCCTTCAGCGAACTGGTAAGTGGCTTAGAACTTGTATCAGTGATATTTAGCTCATAAACATTAAAAATACCGGTCGAATTATTATCGACAAGGATTTTAGTTTCGTCAGCATTAAATCCTGCAGCTCCCACCGAAAGATTATTATACAATTGCTCAATAGTGAATTGTTTTGGAATACGTGATTTTTCTTTCGGATTGCACGATGCCAATGCAAACATTGCCAGACTGGCAAATAGAATTAGTTTAGTTTTAACCATAGGTTTGCGGGTTTTTGGGGTTAGAAAAACAATGAACATTACTAATTTAATATGACGTACAAGACTGCAGAGAAGTTACAATATAAGAATTTGTGATTAAAGAAAACAGTAGCAAGAATGCGTATAACTTCCGATTATTCATTCTCCGGGGCTTTCTGTTTCAATTTTATAGCTGCTAAGCTACAATAGCTGAACTATTCATAAAAAGGAATAAAGGATCAAAGCATTTACTTTTCTGTGTCCTATGCAGTTCACTAAGTTTTTTAGAATCCCGTTTTAGAAGATGCTAACATGTATTTCAACTACAAAAAGCACTACCCATTTTTGGAACTATTGTTTTTAAAGGCAAACTTAACCAACTCATTCAGCGGAACAATATCAAGTGTTTTTTCATGAGTAGCTTCCAGCACTACCATTGGAGCGACACCGGCTTTCCAGGCTTCAACCCAGCGGGAAGCACAAAGACACCATCGGTCGCCGGGCACCAAACCCGGGAAATTCCAGTCGGGCATGGGCGTAATAAGGTCGTTGCCAATGCTCTTTGAATAGACTAAAAATTCATTTGTAACAACCACACAAACCGAATGTACTCCGGCATCATCAGCGTTAGAATTGCAGAAACCATCGCGGTAGTATCCTGTGAGGGGACTTGTACAACAAGGAATCAATTTTTCGCCATATATATTTGTACTCATAATGAAATTCGTTGAATGTAAAAGGTTTGTTAAAACATTGAGGAGCAGGCTACTAAAAGTAGTATACTGATACAAATTGACTTAAATAAGGTAAAGCAACTGCGAATAGGTCAGATTTATTAACCCGCTTCAGGGCAGCCGTTCAGAGTTTGCTCCCTTATTCAACAAACGATATAAATAATTTGTTTAGAAGATAAAAATCAGATTCAAAATCAAAACCCTTCGATTTGAAATTAAGCATACCGGGGTAATATTTTAACCTTAATAATCTTAGTTTTGCATAAAAATATCTGCTATGAATAAAATGAATACCAGGCTTGGGACATTCTTACTGCTGATAGCCGTAATAATTTCAAATTTCGCTGTTAACGCCGCTGTTAAACTTCCTTCTCTTATTGGCAATAACATGGTTTTACAGCAGAATTCGCTTATAAATGTCTGGGGCTGGGCCGATGCAGGCGAAAGCGTAAGTATTGAAGCCAGTTGGCTTACATCGCCTTCAGTTACAAAAACCTTGGCCGACGGAACCTGGAAAACCAGCATCAAAACGCCGAAGGCTGGTGGTCCGTATAAAATGACGGTTACCGGCCGCGATTACACCATAACTATTGACAATGTGATGATTGGGGAAGTTTGGGTATGCTCGGGTCAATCAAATATGGATTTTACACTGCGTGGACTCACTGGATGGCAATTTTATAAATCCGAAATCCGCGACGAAGTAGCAAAAGGAGCATTTTCTTCGGTTCGCTTGTTCACCGTACAGAAGGATACTTCGGCCGTGCCACTTGCTAACTGCAAAGGCAACTGGCTTGTGGCTGATACAACAACCGCAAATGATTTCAGTGCTGCGGCATGGTTTTTCGGCACTGAGCTGAGCAAGCAGTTAGGTGTGCCCGTCGGATTAATTGCTACTGCATGGGGCGGTACACCAGCCGAAGTATGGACACCGGTCGAAAGCATTAAAACCGTACCCGATCTCGCATTTTATCTGAATCATTTCAATGGAAGCATCTGGTGGCCCGGAACTCCGGGAGTGCTCTACAATGCAATGATCAATCCTCTGATCAATTACACAATAAAAGGAGCCATATGGTACCAGGGCGAATCGAACAGAAAAGATGCTAATCTGTACCCTTTGCTCATGAATACCATGATTTCATCGTGGCGCAAGGCATGGGCTTTGGGTGATTTCCCGTTCTATTATGTTCAGATTGCACCATATACTTATAGCGAACCTTTTACAGGCGCATTGTTACGCGAAGCACAGACCAAAAGCCTTTCGTTTCCGAATACCGGAATGGCGGTAACCATGGACCTGGTTGATAACATTGCAGATATTCATCCAAAGAATAAACTCGATGTAGGGAAAAGGCTTTCTTATTGGGCACTAAATAAGACTTATGGAAAAATTGATGTGGTATATTCGGGACCGCTTTATAAAGATATGAAGATATCCAGGAACACGATAACTCTTCAATTTGACCACGCGGATAATGGATTGAAAATAGCAAAAGCAGCCGTTAACAACTTTAGTATTGCCGGCGCCGATCGTATTTTTTATCCGGCAACTGTTAAAATATCAGGAAATACACTACAGATTGCATCACCGAAAGTGAAACAGCCACAAGCTGTAAGGTATGCTTTTACCAATACTTCGGAAGCAACATTTTTCAATGGTGTTGGTTTGCCTGCCCCATCATTCAGGACTGATAACTGGGATATTATTACCGATAATGCTGAGTTGCGACCCATCATTGATCCAACTGCCAAAACGCTCGCCTACGAGCTCGCCACCAAAGCCCGGGAAACGGATATCTATTATGAATTCAATAAGGTTCCTGTAAAAAATTCGAACCGATACCTGAGTCCGTTTCCAGTTAAGAAATCAGGAATTTTATACGCTGTTGTTGCCCGCGACGGTTTTTTGTCGGAAAGCATAAAAACATGGAAAATTGTTATGAACAAAGCAGCTGGGGCAGATGCTACTTACAAATTTCCGTACTCTGAGTATTACGCATCCGGTGGCAAACTGGCTCTTGTTGATGGAATTTTGGCTTCAAAAGATGCTCAGGCAGGAAACTGGCAGGGATTTGAAGGCAACAACCTGGATGTATTAATTGATATGGGTAAAAATGTTCAGATGAAATCCATAAGCAGTAATTTTCTGCTTGACAGCCATTCGTGGATATTTTTGCCAAAGAAAGTCATCGTGCAGGTTTCAGAAGATGGAATAACATACAGAAACATCGGCGAAACCACTTTTTCTAATGAAAAAGAAGAAAAAGAGAATAGTATTAATTCAGTTAAGTTTCCTGTAAAAGGCAGTTACCGTTATGTAAAAGTAACGGCTGTAAACCAGGGAATATGCCCTTTATGGCATCCTGGCAAAGGCGAAAAATGCTGTATGTTTGTTGATGAAATAATAGTTGAGTAACCCCGGCCTTCAGGCCGGGGTGTTGGAGTACCCCGGCCTTCAGTCCGGGGTGTTGGAGTACCCCGGCCTTCAGGCCGGGGT
>JBBSDC010000009.1:0-52857 GCA_038249705.1 Bacteroidales bacterium
GGAAAAAACTGGCAACATATGACAACGCTTTTTAATGGGCTTACACCGCCAATCGCATTACTGGGAGGTTCGGTAACAGGTGAAATTATTACTACCGAAAGGCCATCGGCATTGTATTTTAGCATAGGCTCAACAAATGATTATTTCGCTACTCACACCACAAACGCCCAATACACATCTTATTTTACCAAACCAGAGGTTGGTATAAATTCGGGCGAAATGTTTGGTATAAATAATGCTTACACGAATAACAGGGATTTCCTGCTATTTTCGCCTGATTTTGGGGTTACCATTGATACCATTGCTATTGATTCAGCTATTGTATATAACCCTAACGGCAACCTGGCCCAAAAAGTTTGCCACGGCACATTACCAGGCGAAATTTTCCTCATAACCCTGGAAGCAGAACAAATCGGGTTTCCGCATGTGTATAAAATATACCATTCAACTGATTATGGATCTACATATTCGGTTAAAAATGAAGTGAAGTTTGATGAATCATCAACTTTTACTGATTTTACCGGTGGCAGAGAGAATTGTGCTTTTTATGTTGTTAACTGGAAATTCAGTCAACAACTACAAAGGCAAATTATGCAGGTTTATTACAGTGCTGATTGTGGCCAGACCTTTACTTTATATGAACATGATCTGGATGCGTTTGTAAGCACCAAAGATATACGGAATGATTTTTCTGACCATCTGATTATTTATCCTAACCCTACCAGTGAGTTTATTACCATTGAAATACCGGAATATTGGGCTACCACATCCAAAGGCGGATATGTAACTCAGCAGCAGTATAAACCATTAACCGGGGAAGTGCAGCTTTCGGTAATAAACATCAGCGGGGAAGTTGTAAAAACCGAGGTGTTTGATGCTTCGGAGCGAAATCATGTAATCAGGCTAAGTGCGATTTCGCCAGGTATGTATAGTTTGCAGCTTATCCAAAGAGGGGAAATTATAGCACAGGGGAAGGTGATGGTGGCGAATTAATACATCTTGTATAAACGGATAATAAATTGTTCGGCTGAATGCATTACATTCCTTGGGATGTAAACCTATATTAAGCCGCTACTTTCCTATACCTCCACACGGCCAGTGTAAGTGATACAACTGCATACACAGCAATTGACATTAACGGCTTGAGTATATCCCGAAACTCCGATCCTTTGAGCATTATCATCCTCATCATTTTAATAAAATAGGCTATAGGGTTAATGATATTGATGTTTTGCGCCCATTGCGGCATACTATCAACAGGCGTAAACAATCCACTCATCATTATAAAAACTACGGCAAAAAACCAGGCCAGGAACATAGCCTGCTGCTGCGTGTTTACCAGTGTTGAGATAAATAAACCTATACCAAGTACTGCCAGTAAATAAATAGATGCCACCCCGAAAATAAGCCACAGACTTCCGATAATCGGAATATTGAAAACTATACGCGCCAGCAGCAATCCGAAAGCCAGTTCGAAAAGCGCGATAAACCAGAACGGAAGCAGTTTACCAATTACAAACTGGTATTTTTTTACGGGTGAAACATTGATTTGCTCAATGGTTCCCATTTCCTTTTCGCGCACTACGTTCATTGACGAAAGAAACATGCCGATAATGGTTACCAGTAAAACAAGTATTCCGGGTACCATGTAGGTTTTATAATCCAGTTCGGGGTTAAACCAATAGGAATAGCGGATATCAAAAGGCTGTTTACTTATCGCTCCTCCCGATAAATCGACACTTATATCGCGGTTGTAGTCAGCAATTATCGAATTGCCATAGGCATTCATGATGGCTGCCGCGCTTCCGTCAATAGCATTGGTAATAAGCTGAACGGATGCTTTGGTTTCTTTTTGCATGTCGCGCTCAAAACGGCTCGGGATAATAAGAATTTGATGGGCTTTGCCTGTTTTAAGCTGCTCTTCGGCCTGAATGTAAGAATTGGCATACGCTTTTATATGATAAAAAGGGGGTGCTGCGAACTTCGAAACCAGTTGCCTCGATGCTACTGAATGATCCTGATCGACAATAATCAGGTTGATATTTTTGATTTCAAAAGTAACGGCATATGCCAGTATTAAAAGCTGGAGCACCGGAATTGCAAAAATAATGGGCAGCATGGTTTTGTTGCGGAAAATCTGCCGGAATTCTTTTTGGAGTATGTATAAGATTATTTTCAAGTTTCGGATGGTTGATATGGGTTGTAGAGTTTCTGGTCTTATAAAACTTAGTGGTTCTCAGTGCTCTTAGTGGTTTAGTGGTTTATCTTGTTTTTAACCACGGAGGAACGGAGGGCACAGAGGTTCACGGAGGTTGATAGTAATTTTCTGTTTCTTTTTTTTATGTTTTTAAACCACTAAGACACTGAGAGCACTAAGGGGCACATAGGGTTTTTGTAATTCTTATTTTTACCACTCCTTGTATCGTCCTGAAATATGTTTACAGTTTTTATGGCATTGTACCCCTCTGTCCTTCGGACATCTCCCCTTGAAAAAAGGGGTAACCCTCCTGCCAAACCTCCGGCTCCTTGTCCCCTTGTCCCCGTGTCCCCGTGTCTCCTTCTAACCACCCGCCCTGCCAACTTACTCCATTCTCACCTTAAACTTCTTCACGCTTAGTGCAATAAAAAACAGCGCCATTCCTGCAATAATCAGCGTTTCTTTCCAGATATACTGAAATCCCAACCCTTTAATCATGATCGATTTTACAATTATAATAAACCAGCGCGGCGGCATAATAAGGCTAAGCAGTTGTAAAGCAACAGGCATATTTTCGATTGGAAAAATAAAGCCGGAAAGCAAAATAGTGGGCAACATAAGTGCAAACATCGAAAGCATCATAGCCATCTGCTGGCTGTTACTGACTGTGGAGATAAAAATACCCAGCGAAAGTGCCATCACAATAAACAGCAGGCTTTCGGCTAACAAAAGCAAAAGACTTCCTTTTACCGGCATACCAAGTACAAAGTAACTGAGCAGCAGAATAATAACCGCGTTGGCAAAAGCGAGTAAAACATACGGGAGCACTTTCCCGGCAATGATTTGAATAGGGCGCATGGGCGACACCAAAAGTATTTCCATGGTTCCCATTTCCTTTTCGCGGGCAATGGAAATAGAGGTCATCATGGCGGTAATAAGCATCAGCAAAATGGTGATTACGCCCGGAACAAACATAAAAACGCTTTTCAATGCCGGGTTATACATCATTTGCGATTCGGTGGTTATGGTTACCGGCAGCGACATCCCTTTCATGTATTCCTGCTGGTAATCGTTGATGATAGCAGAGGTATAACTAACCAGCAGGTTAGCGGTATTCGGGTCGCTGGCATCGGCAATTACCTGTATGCCCGCCTGCCGGTCTTTTTCCAGTTTTGTGGCAAAATCGCTTTCGAAAATAATGACTTCTTTAACTTTTCCATGCCTGAAAACTTCTTCAATGTGTCCTTCGCCGTGAACCTCGTCAGCCAGTATAAAGAAGCCCGAAGAAAGAATTTTCGATGTTATCGCCCGCGTTACCTGGTCGTTGGAATGATCGATAATGGCTACAGGTGCATTTTTTATTTCTGTCGAAAGCGCAAACCCGAACAACAATACCTGTATTACCGGCATCCCGAAAAGCACAATCATCGACCTGATATCGCGGAAGATGTGGTAGAACTCTTTGATGATAAAACCTCTCATTGATTTATGATTTCAGATTTACGATTTACGATTTATCCATTCGTACCTCGTACCTTGTAATTCGTAAATTACTCATTTTATCTTTCATTCGTAATTCGTAATTCGTAAATACTCATTTAATCTTTCATTCGTAATTCGTAATTCTTAATTCTTAATTCTTAAATAACCCTTTAAAATCAGTTTCTCGCAATTTTCAAAAAGACCTCCTCAATAGTACCCACTTTGTATTTGGCTTTCAGATTTGCGGGAGTATCGAGTGCTACAATTTTACCATCGGCCATTATGCTTACGCGGCGGCAGTATTCGGCTTCGTCCATATAATGTGTGGTTACGAAAACTGTTATTCCCTGGCTGGCGGTTTCGTAAATAATTTCCCAGAACTGCCGACGTGTTATCGGATCGACGCCACCGGTTGGTTCGTCTAAAAAAACAATGGAAGGCCGGTGTATAATTGCCACGGAGAAGGCGAGTTTCTGCTTCCAGCCCAATGGCAATGAGCCAAGTAGCTGATTCTTTTCACTTTCCAGACCAAGTCTGCCGAGTAATTGGGTGGTTCGCTGCCGGATTTTTGCTGCCGGAAGTCCGTAAATACCACCGAAAAACTGAAAGTTTTCCCATACCGACAAGTCATCAAACAGCGAAAACCGTTGGCTCATATACCCGATTCGTTTTTTGATCATCTCCGTTTGCTTGTAAACGTCATATCCAGCAACACTTACTTTGCCTGAAGTTGGAGCTGATAATCCACATAAAATCTTCATTGCCGTTGTTTTGCCGGCTCCATTAGCACCCAGGAATCCATAAATCTCCCCTTCATCCACCCAGAAAGTAAGATGGTCGTTGGCAACAAAACTGCCAAACTTTTTTACCAGGTTTTCAACTTCAATTATTTTCATGAAGGGTTTTGGGGTTGGGTTTTAGGGGTTAGGGAAAGTTTGATGGTATAAAAAATTTCGAGTTTCAGTGAAATCTTTTAGTTTAAGAGCCCTTCACTTTTCACTCTTTTTCATCATTTCCATAAAGCAATCTTCGATAGATGGTTCTATTTTCGAAATATGAACATTGTTGTGCCCGGCCGCCAGCAGGTTTGAGATGATTTCAGCTGGTTTAACCAATTCGTCAGCCAGAGTCACATGAATGTTCTCCCCGAAAGGGAAAGCGGTCCTGGTAGCTTTAAATTGCCTCAGATCGCGCAGTAAACCATACACCTCATCCGCTTTTATGGCAAAAAGGTCTCTGCCAAAGTTATTACGGATTGCTTCGGGGGTATCAATGGTCATAAGTTTACCATTTTGCATCAGTGCTACGCGGTCGCAACGGGAAGCTTCGTCCATGTAAGGCGTTGAAACTACAATCGTTATTCCGCTTTTCTTCAGCCTGTCGAGCATTTCCCAGAATTCGATACGCGAAACAGCATCAACACCTGTGGTAGGTTCATCAAGCACCAGTACTTCAGGTTTATGGATCAAAGCACACGATAAAGCCAGCTTTTGTTTCATCCCGCCTGAAAGGTCTTTTGCTTTGCGGTTTTTGAATGGTTCGATCTGGCTGTAAATGTCTTTCACCAGATCGTAATTGGCTTCGGGTGTTGTTTTGAAAATACCGGCAAAAAAGCGGAGGTTTTCCTCAACCGTGAGATCCGGGTACAACGAAAACCGGCCAGGCATATAACCAAGGATATTTCGCAGTTTGATGTAATCCTTTACCGTATCCAGTCCTTCTACCGTTATGGAACCACTGTCAGGAATGAGCAAGGTAGTTAAAACACGGAATAGAGAAGTTTTTCCAGCACCGTCAGGACCAATAAAACCGAACAATTCTCCTTTCGTCACTTCAAAAGAGATATTGTCGAGCGCAGTTTTATCCCCGTAACACTTTCTGATATCAACTGATTTGATGGATGAGGGAAACGACATGGCAAGGAGTATCTTTTTTGGGGGGCGGGTTATAGGAAAAACAAGGAAAAGTAACATGGCGAGGAATCATAAGGCAGCAGCAAGATAGGTGCAGTCTATGAAAGCGCCCCAATAACCAATCCCTAAACCCAGAAGCCTATTTCCTTAATGCAGCTTCTTTTGTCCAGTAAGCTGTTTTGCCCAGGCCCATCCACGAAGCACCAATATAACCTCTGATTTTCACTTTATTTGCCGATTCAAAATTGATGTAACAGTTGTAGGTTTTGCCGCTCGCCGGATTATAAATTGTGCCTTCGACCCACTCATCACTCGATTTATCATATTTAAATCCTTTAAGCATTTCCAGACCTATGATTGCACGTTTCTGAAGTTTAGTATCAGGATTTTTATCGTCAACTTTAGGTTTACCTGCTTTATCAAGTGGTTCTTTAATCCAGACAACTTTGCCGTAATATTTACCGTTAGCATCTTTGTAAATTTGTACCTGCGATTTTTCGACACCGGTTTCATCATCAAGTGTAAGGTAGTAACCTACAATTTTATCCGGTTTACTTTGCGCGTTAGCTGTAACGGCAAATGCCATCGCAATAACAAGTAATACTACAGTGATTGTGATTTTCATGGTTTTTAGAGATTTGGTTTACAATTGATTGAATTATTGTTGGGCATTTGATTGAACATTATATTTACAACTGAGTAATATTTTTACTCGGGCAATGTGGGTATTTAGGCAGCAATGAAGATAAATGCAAACGGAAAACATTCCACTATCTTCCTTTTAACTATGCATAGGCTGAGCTACACTTCCGCGGCCTCCAGCCTTGCATATTCATCTATTATTTGTTTCCAAAATTCACCTCTGCCGGCATGGCAATTTTGAGGCTTCCATCGTTCAGGACTTTTATTTTTACACCATACACCAGGTTTACACGTTCTTCTTTGGTTTGAATAATTTTGGGAGTAAATTCAGCTTTTGGTGAAATCCAGCTTATGGTTCCGCTCAGTTTCCGGTTGCTTTTTTCATCCGCATCAATAAGTACGTCCACCTGCTGACCAAGTTTTACGGCAGGCAACTGGCTACCCGAAACGTAAACTTTAAGTTCCATCACGCTAAGATCGGCTATTTTATATAACGCCCGACCAGGAGCGGCAATCTCGCCGGCTTCGGCAAATTTACTCAGTACTGATCCGGTTACCGGGTTTCGGATATAACATTTATGAAGCGACTCGTTAACCTGGGCAATCTGACGGTCAATTACTTCCATTTCCTCAGCAATACCTGCATTTTGAGTCTGTATGGATGCTATTTGTTTGTCAACCATATCGAGCGCTCCGTTTATATCATCAAGCTGTTTTTGAGTGGCAGCCTTATCAGAAATGAGCCTTGTTATCCGGTTCTTATCGATCATTAAATTTGCTTTCTGCTGCTTCTGCACATCTATCTGGCTTACGACACTGCTTTTTTTCACCGAAACCGCTTTTTTTTGGGCTTGCAACTGCAGTTTTTTCAGGTACAGATCCGTTGTGTCAATCAGTGCAACTATGGTTCCCGAATCTAATAGTAATCCTTCTTCCACATATAGAAAATGAATCTTTCCAGCACTTTCGGAGGAAACCGTTACCTGAACGGCTTCAAAATTACCGTAGGCATCGCTCAGGTTGTTGCGGCTGTTGCATGATGAGAGCCCTGCCAGGGTTAGAATCATCAACATATTGCGAATTGTTGCCATTTTATGAGTTGGATTAGCCATAACTTTATTAATTTCTTAGGTACATTTTTGTTTTAAAAACTTAATTTTCAAAATACCTTTTGTTCTACAGGCCACCTGTAGCAGCTTTATAGAGTGATTTCGATTGGAGCAACTGCATTTTATGAAGATTTCGTGCAAGCAGAGCCTGTTCTTCCGCAAGTTGTTCGGTAACATAATCGGTTGCGGTGATAGTACCGTTTTCGAGTTGCGAAGCAGCTGAAAGGGAAATGGATTTTCGTAACCTGATAATCTCTTCATCACTTCTGATCAACTCATCCGCTTTTTGAACATCTGAAAGATATTGCTGTACCTGTGCTTTGTTGGCCAGATCATACGCGTTTTTCTGGTTTTCAATAATATTGCTGTTGAGATCGAGTATCTGTTTTTCGCGGCTGGTTTGATTCCAGTTCCAGAAATTCCAGGTAAGTTTTGCGCCTACAATATAATTAAAAGCGGATCCTTCTTTAAACATATTAAAGCCCGGATTACCATATACTGCCGATCCGAATCCAAAAAGTTTGGGCCTGTCTTTTGCAATTGAAATCTGTTTGGTGGCTTCCAGCTTTTGCTGCATCAACCCGAAAACGCCAAACTCCGGTCTCAGGTTCGAGTAAACGGATAGGTCAACATGTAAAACCGGCTCAGTAAAAGTGGCATTTTCAGGTATGGTCAGTCCGGTAAGAACCTGCATGGTATTAACAAGCATACTTTTTTGGGTTTTTACTTCCAGCAAACGCTGCCCGGCTTTTAGTATTTCTGATTTCAGAACATCAGCAGCCGATAGAAGCATTACTCCTTCTTTTACTGATGCGTTAACTTTGGTGAGCCGCGAATTAAGATCCGAAACCGTATTTTCAATTACGCTCGTATTCAGGTCAGCGAGCAATATGCTGAAATAGAGTTGATTTACGCGTTCGCGTATCTTGTACAATTCGGCATCATTATTTAGTTGGTTGATCTGTCGGTTGTAGTCCTCAATGATTTCCTGGGCATCAATACTACCTCCTCCGTAAATCAACTGATTAGCATCCACTGATACTTTGTACTGCGCTTTGGGTATTACAGGTGCAGGCGCCCCGGGTATATTGAAAAGAAGCTGAACGACTTCATTCTGGTAAGTTCCCTGGCCGTTGAGGTTAAGTTGCGGAAGTTTCGCGTTATCAATATTCTTTTGTTGTAAAACGCTCGATTCGGAATAAATTTCATTCTGACCGGCAAGCGGATGATTTTTCATGGCTGCGGCAAGGCACGAATTGAGCGAAATTGTTTGTTGCTGAGCGTTTGCGCTTGTAAAAAGCATAACAGCAAATAAAAGTAAAATTGTTCTGTACATCATACTGTTATTGATTTTAGTACAAAATCGATTATTTCGTTTTGCCGTGATTCCAAATATTTCTGGTATTCACGGTTACTCATATTAAATACATTTTGAACAATCGGCCTTGCAATAAAAGGGAAAACACACATAGCAATAATGTTTACCATCAGGTGTTCTGCTCTAACAGGCCGTATCAGTCCTTTTGCAACTTCTTCGTCAATCTGAATTTGCAACATCATGGGATTAATCTCCGCTTTTTTTATATATTTCAGAAATTTTTCAGGATCTGTATTCAGCGTATTAATTACAAAAGCAGGAATAAATGGATTTTCGCTTAATCCTTTAAGGTAAATCTTAACCAGAAAATTTATTTTTTCGCTTATCCCTAACTCAGCCACAAGCACTTGCTGAAGAGCCGGAAACAGGTTGGAAGCCACCTCGCTGAACACAGCTTCGAAAAGTTTTTCTTTACTCCGGAAATAATAATGCAGCAATGATTTGTTTATTCCGGCATGATCGGCAATTTCCTGCATACGGGCACCTTCAAGTCCTTTGGCAATAAATACTTCACGGGCTGCAATAAGTATTTGATTTTCTGTATTTTCTGTAACTGCATGCATTACACTAATGGTATAATTTTTCGGTTTAACCATTTGATTTAACCATGTGGTCAAATGTACTGCAAAAAAAATCAGATTTTACAAAATCTTGAAAATAATTTTCTGGGAATTCCTGCTATTTCCTGTCTATAGGATTGCTGAATTCCGCTCCCCAAATAACTGATTCCAGTTGCCGTACATAATTCCGTTTCGATTTATTCGGATAGTAAACATAGCCATCAAAAACGACAATCCGCTGGCGTGGGGCATCCACAACGGTATAATTTACAAACGGCCCACCCATAAAATCGCCTTCGGTCCGCCATAATCCGCGGGTTTCGAGAGCAAACATACCTTTAAATAATATTTTTTGACTTTCAGGCGTAAAGTATTCGCGTTCTGTCGTCATATACGAACCTTCAATTGATCCGGGAATATAAAGTTTTGTATAGCGGTCGCGGGCAGCAAGCACAGCTTCGGGCGACATCTGAGCAGTATCTTTGTATGGAAAGGTATAAATCATAAGACCAAGTCCCATGGTGGTGCTTTCGGATCGCAACCACATAAAGTCGCTCATTTTCTTTGCCTTATAAAAATCATTTGATACCACCATTTTAATTCCAAACGTATCGGCGAGTGTTTTCTCTATTACCAAATTCCGACTCAGCGCATTCTGGGCACTGAAACGTGCACGTTCATTTTGAGCAAACAACTCCCTTATAGACTCGTTGTTCTTTGCAAATACATTAATTAAAGCTGTATCCGAAGCTGCTTTTATTTTAATCACACGTTGGGGTTGCGACCACACATTCTTGAGCGTTTCGACCTTACTCTTACTGTTTTCCGGTTTAATATCTACGATAAGAACATTACGGTGGGTTTGCAGGAAACGGGAAAAATCTTTTTCAGGTATATTAATAAGTGTATATTGAGGCTCTGCTTCAGGCAAACCAGCCATCGATTGCATTAATACAGCTTTAAGGGTATCGCCTATTGGTCCGTTCCAAACTGTTTTGCTGCAAACAACTATTATTTCGGAACCACGGCCTGTTGAATTTGGCCCTTTACTTTTACTATCAGCACAGGAGGTAATGATCAGCGAAGCAAGTAATAAAAAAACTGAATTTTTAAACCACATCAGACTATAAACTAAATTATTACGTATAATGATGTATAAATCAAACGGTTTGTTAACTTGCTGGCAATATTAATTTAATCTTCTGCCCTACTTTAAGCCCGGTATTGCCGCTAAGTTTATTCCATTCTTTGAGCTGGTCAATGGAAACACCATCATATTTTTGCGAGATACTCCATAGTGAATCTCCAGGTTTCACAGTATAAAAAACCAGTTTCAGATCACCTTCAGGCTTGTTTGAATTTTCTTTCGGAGTTGCTTTCTGTGTAGTAGATCTTGAATCATTTTCGCTAGCCGGCGGGTTAATCCTTAGTTTCTGACCAACTAAAATGTTATTGCTTTCGAGCGAATTCCATGAAATCAGATCGGACATACTTATGTTGTTATCCCCGGCAATTTTTGAAAGCGATTCACCTTTTGCAACAGTATGATATTTTGCTTTTGAATTGGTATAAGATGAATTGGAAAGGTTCTTTTCAATATTTCCTTTATCGGATGTTGCCACATCTTGGTAAACAACAACTTTTTCAGGTGAATTTACTCTAAGTTTCTGCCCTATCTGTATGTTATTACCTCTAAGCTTATTCCATGTCATCAGGTTTTTGGTTGTAACTCTGTATTTTCCGGCTATCACACCAAGGCTTTCTCCCTTTTTAACAACATGAATCTTAGGTTTATCGTCAATGGCAACTGGTTTTTTGACAACAGACGTCTGTGTTTTTTCAGTATCCACAGTATCTGTATTTTCGGCTAGTGCCTGATTGTCAGGAACTTCTTTCGGAGTTTTAGCCTTTACTGCCGGTTGCTGTGTTTTAACATTAATTTTAAGCGCCTGGCCGTTGTACACGGATGACTTCTTGAGTTTGTTCCACTTTTTAATATCTGCTGTTGAACAATCATATTTTCGAGCAATAGTCGACAATGTTTCACCTTTACGGACTTTATGGGTAATACGTTTTGTAATTACATCATAATCAGCATTATCCTGAGGTTTGAACTGAATAGGGTCGTAGCCTTTCAGTTGATAATAAGCATATAAGGAAGGCTCATTATTTATAAAATCAGCAATAGATTTCTGGGGTAAGCGTATATAAAAAGGATTGGCAGGCGTAGCGGGAATAAAACCAGTGCGGAAAGTTGGATTCAGAAATTCAAGGTCAGTTATATTCAGCGAAAGCTTATCGGCTAAAATTGCAAGTGTAAGTGGTTGATGAACAGCTACGGTATCCGTTTCGTGATACAGTATTTTAGGCATTACCGGGTAAATATTATGCTCATTCGAATAAGCCATAACATAATTCACAGCAATAAAAGCTGGAACATAATCGCGTGTTTCGCGTGGCAGGTAAGGCATAATTTCCCAGAAAGTCATTTTGCCGCCCGAACGACGAATTGCTTTATTAACATTACCCGGACCCGAATTATAGGCAGCCAGCACGAGCAACCAATCGTGGTACATATTATAAAGATCGTTAAAATGCCGGCAGGCTGCCACGGTTGATTTTATTGGATCGTTTCGATCGTCAACAAACGAAGTAACTTCCAGGCCGTAAACTTTACCTGTGTAATACATAAACTGCCAGAGTCCTCCGGCACCAACCCGCGAACGGGCTTTTGCATTAAGGGCTGATTCAACAATAGCGAGATATTTTAATTCGAGGGGTACATTATATTTGTCGAGCTGCTGTTCAAACATTGGGAAATACATTTGAGCCAGACCAAGTACACGTGAGGTGGTTCCTTTTTTCTTGTTGGCATACATATCAATAAACATCCGTATATAAGGATTGTATGTAAGCTCAATAGGAGATTCAACATCAAGGCGTTGCATCCGGTAATAGTATACCGAATCAGGATATGTGGGAACAAAATTAGGAAGGAAATTATATTTATTTTCAGTTAAACGGTTCCTGGTATCCTCGCTGCTCTCGAAATATTTAAGCGTACTAAGGCTATCCATGGCTGCAACAATAAAATTATCGCTTACAAATTCAAATTCAGAGGTAGCCTTTTCGGGTGTGGTGTACTCCACAGCTTGCTGAGCTTTGGCTACTCCGGCAAAGCACAGAGTCAATACTATAAACAGGTTCAGGATTTTCTTCATTGATTTGATCTTTTGGTTTAGAAAGCCAAAAAGTTGCTTTTTATTTGATCCATAGTCATGGCTTCTTAATTTGGCTAAAAATACAAAAAACACATTTATTGGCATGTGTCTCTTATATTATTAATTCACAATCGATTGTTAAAAAGTATAACGGTTAAAACCGCAGTTTTGGTATCCGGTATTGCGCTAGAATCAGGCAGCAGAAATTCCATAACAGGAGATAAGTATTTTCTCCCTTTGCGGATGCCCTTATTAATAACTACTATTTCCCGGTATTAGTATCTGATTTGGTATCAGAATCTTCTTCCTTAATTCCGTCTTTAAAATTCTTAATGCCTTTTCCTAAACCTCTCATTAACTCCGGAATTTTTTTTCCTCCGAAAAGCAACAGCACAATGGCAAGGATTAGTACTATTTCAAGGCCTCCTAATTTACCCATGGTTTTTATAAGTTTTGCAGTGTATCGATTGCAAAGTTAAAGCAAATAGATAAGCAAAAATGTACTTTTTAACATAAAAGTTCTAAAAACAATAAGGTTTAACAACTTTAAAAAGAATTACATCACCATCTTATATTGTTGATTTTTAAGCCTATAGAACAAAATTTCAAGAGATAAAAATAGGTATAACAATATGATAATCAGATGCAAAATCAGTTCCTTAATCTGCCTTCGGAACCAGATAAGATGCTATTTACGAATACATTTCAATTCAGGAACCAAAACCGGAAGCAGTATGTCAATCCTGGTAATCAACTTTAAATTTTTAACCAACCTGCCGGATTTTGTACAATTGTACCGAGCCAGAGTTCGAAATGAAGGCGTGATTTTGATTCACCCGGGGATGTGGAAATTGTTCCAAGTGTTTGTCGGGTTTTCACTTTATCGCCTTTTTTCACCGTTACATCATCGAGGTTCGAATATACGGTAAGATAATCACCATGCCTTACAATTACAATATAATTGAGGTTGGCAATAAATAGCACACTCGATACTTCGCCGTCAAAAACAACCTTGGCAGGAGCTCCTGGAGATGAAACAATATCGATACCATTGTTTTTGATCTTGATATTCTGGTATTCGGCATGAGCATGTTCGCCAAATGATGAAATAATAGCTCCCCGATCAACCGGTGAAGGTAATTTGCCCCGGTTACCGGCAAAACTACCAGTAAGCGCCACATCTTCGGCAGATACTGACATGCTGTTCGATTTAACAGGAGCTGCTTTAGCTGCTGTAGGTCGCGCTTCGTCAACCTTTGCAACAGCTTCATCCTTTACCGGATCGGCAATTATTGAACCCTGATCAGTTTTGGGTTTTGCTTTTTTATCAGCTTCAGCCTTTGCGCGGGCTTTACGATCAGCTTCGGCAGCGGCTTTTTTCTCAGCAGCAGCAAGTGCAGCGGCTTTCCTCATTTTCTCTTCGTTGGCCTTTTTTATTTCAGCCGCTACCAGTGCTTCAATTGCACCCTGTAGTTTATTAAGCGCTATTTCATTATCCCGCAACTTAACAAGAAGTTTTTTCTCCTGCGACGTAAGGTTTTTGACCTTTTCATCTTTCTGGCTCTTTTCACTTGCCAATAGATTTCTTTCCTGCTCGCGCAAATGTTTCAGAGTTAGTTTCGATGATTTGCGTTTTTCGAGTTCCAGTTTTTTAGTAGCCAGTACCCTCTGCGCTTCAGTAATTGAATTAACCTGTGTCTTGCGGTATTCGGTATATTGTTGCAGGTATTTCAGTCGTTTGTATGCCTGGTTAAAATTACGCGCCGAAAAAATAAACATCAGCCGGTTGTAAGCACTCTTGTTGCGGTAAGTAGAATAAACAATACGGGCATATTCATCTTTAAGGTCTTTGAGGTTGAGATTAATACTATTTATCGTATCACTCATGTTTTTCACCTGGCTTTCAATACTGCCGACTTCCTGATCAATTTCGCGGATTAGCTCTTCACGTGTGATGATTTTTTTATTAATCAAAACCAGCTGATTCAGATTGGCCGACTTATTTTTCTTTGTCTGTTCCAGTTCCCGGTTCATCTGTATTATCTCTTTTTCGAGTCTTGATTTCCGGCTTTGTAATTTGTTTTTATCATTTTGCGCATACATAGTTGCACCTGCTATAAGAAACAGAACAATTGTGCAGCACAAAACCACATAGACTCGGTTTTTAATACGGATATTACCTTTCATTCTTTAACAGGTTGTAGGTCTTTTATTTCCAAATAGTTATCAGGTATTTTGAAAGGATAAGTCTGATCCTTGTCAAATTGTATTTTCGAATAACCGATACTAATCCTGATTTTACTATCTGCCGTTTCGACTCTGAAATCCATATCGGAAGGTACCATTTTACCTTCAGATTCCTCAAAGTTACTATATGTTGCCAAAAATTTACGATTATCTCGTTCGGCTTCCTTCAGCATTACTTTCGAAATTTTAAAGCTTTGAGGATCGAGCCAGATGCTTTGAATCGGAATATTTATATCATCTTCGCTACGTCGCACATGCCTGCGAAGTTTCCGCCGGTTGGTAGTACTTAGTTTATACTGCTGATTTTCAATTGAGGCTCTGAAAGTATTGGATTCATATAACGAAAAATCGTTCCCCATTAAAAACGCTTGCGCCATGTCATAATCCAGCGTTTTGTTAATCAATTGATTTATATAGGCAAAATTCTTCAGCAAATAACTATTGTTCAATCTATTGATGTATTTTATGGAATCGGGAGTAAGCATAAATCGCACTGCTTCAATTCCCAGAGCCGGAGTGATTGATATCCAAATGATACTATCATATTGGATGCGCAGTATGCCGGATACAGCAGTATTCTTCTTGTCGGTTGTAAATGTGACATTGAACTTTGCCGAAAACGACTGAAATTTTACTTCGTGCTCCTTCAGCTTGCCCATTAAATAATCGGCTCCTTCTTCTTTTAAAGGTTCCCTCACTGCTTTGCGGCTACCTGTGCATCCGCTTATTCCAACACCAACAATCAACAAAAAAATTATTTGTATCAGGCTTACTGAAATTTTACTCATAAAGTTTCCCTTCTTTAACTTTTTGCTGCAGGAAATCGGTTCCTTTACCAGCTTTCAGCGCATTTTGCCAGTTCTGTAAAGCTTTATCTTTTTCACCCATTTTGTAGTATATATCTCCAAGGTGTTCCAGTACATCAGCATCGGGTTCTGCAGTGGCATCAATAGCTTTCTGAACCCATTCTGCAGCCTCGGTATATCTGTTGAGCTTGTATAAAATCCAGCCATAAGTATCCATATTTGCTGCATTAGTTGGATCTAATTTAATGGATTTTGCCGACATGGTTTCAGCTTTATCCAGTTTTTCGTTTCGAAGCGAAAGATAATAAGCATAATTGTTAAGTACAAAACTATTTTCGGGATCAATTTTTAACGCCTTCTCATAGTTCTGGTCCGACATTGGATAATCTTTCATCCGGTTGTATGCATCACCGAGGTAGGTATAAAACTGAACAAGCAGTAAATTATTGCCACTAACCAGTTTAGCTCCTGTGTTAAGATTACTTACAGCTTGGTCGAATTTTTTATTTTCAAGATTGGCTGCACCGTGAAAAAGGTAGGGTACCGGCAAAAGTGGGAATAGCTCAATAGCTCTGGCACTTTCATTTTCGAGTGAATTGTAATCAGCTAATTGTATTTCGGCATTCATTAAACTTTCCCATACAGCATAACGGCTGCTATCAATTGCAATTACTTTTCGGAATTCATCGCGGGCCTGGGTGTACTGTTTATTATCGAGCAGGAGATCGCCATATAAGGAATGAGATTTGGGATCGGCAGGATGTGTTTCCACAAGTATACGAGCAAGTTCAATAATATCCTGTTTGTGTTCAATATACATTTCAGTTACATTGAAAAATGCCAGCAACACTCGTACTTTGGTATCAACATCGAGCGCATGATTAGCAAAGCCCAGTTTTAATTCATTGAAAGAACGGATTATATCTCCTTTTTGCCTGTAATAGTCGGATAAAGTGATATGGATATATGGATTATCTGGTTCTTTAAAGAGTATTTTTTCGTAAATTTTAATTGCCTCATCTGATTTTTCGGCTTTCATGTACATTTCGGCAAGCATTGAAAGATATCGGGTTTCCTGATCAGGAAATTCTTTAATCAGCTTTTCCATTTCTTGTGCGGCCTTGTCTGTCTTATCCTGAATAAGAAAAATCCTCTGTTTTTGCATCGAAATCTCCTCGGTTACACCCAGAAGTTCCTCTATATCCTGGTATGTTTTAATAGCATTATTACCATCATCATTCATCAGGTAGGCATTAGCAAGCTCATAAAGATAGTCGACATTACGAGGATCCTGTTCTACCAGTTTTTCGCATGTTGCAAGCAGTTCCTTTTTTCTACCAGCTTTGCCATATATTTCGACAAGCAATAGTTTGTACCATTTATTCCCTGGCTCAATTTCTGAAGCTTTTTCGGCATAGCGAGCTGCTGTTAAATAATCGCTGGTATTGAAATACAACTGTGCAAGTTCATACATCGAAGCCGAATGAACAGGATTTTTGGCCAGACATGATTCATACAATGCAATGGCTTTGGGCATATCGCCAGATAAACGAGCCTTGGAAGCATCAATAAAAAGATTGGTGACTTCCGTGCTGTTTGCTGTTGTTTCCGTTGTTATTTGCGTCTTCTGATTTTTCTTCTTTTCGCGTTTCTGCGCGAAAACAGCCATTGGAAGAAGTATGGCAGCAAATAATATGATTGTGAATATCTTATTCATTCTGTTGTTTGATCAGAGTTTAAATTATTTTTTTTTTTAGAAGAGCTTCACGAATTATGATTTTACAAAAAATACATCTACTTAACCCCGGTATGTCCAAACCCGCCCTCGCCTCTCACTGTTTCTGACAATGTTTCAACCTCATTCCAGCTTATATGTTCGAAACGGGCAATTACCATTTGAGCAATCCTCTCGCCTGGTTCGAGTGTAAACGGAACATCGGAGAGGTTTACAAGTATGACCTTAATTTCGCCACGATAGTCCGGATCAATTGTACCTGGAGTGTTAACTATTGAAATTCCGTGTTTTGCAGCAAGTCCGCTTCGTGGACGAACCTGAGCTTCGTAACCTTCGGGAAGCTCAATATATAAGCCTGTCGGCACAAGCGCGCGCTCAAGTGGTTTAAGTACCTGAGCCTGTTCAATATCCGCCCTGAGATCTAATCCGGCTGAATGAACTGTTGCATACTGCGGCAAGGGAAATCGTGAGCGGTTTATTATATTTACTTTCATAGGATTTTTAGTTTGGGTTAGGTATTTGATCAGGTGTGTTTCAATAAAGATTTAAGTCTTGTAACATCAATGTGTTCTCTTTTTAATACAAAAACAATGAACGCAATGATATACAATGTATTAAGTGCCATTTTTGCAAATAGTGACGAAGGTGCTGCCAACAGGCTGAAAACGTAAATTCCAATGCCGGTTCCGAAATACAAAACTATTGATTTCCAGTCGTATGGGATTGGATAGTATTTGCGACTCAGGTAGTAACTAAAAATTGCCATAGCCAGGTAACTGAACAAATATCCCCAGGCAGCCGCCATATAACCATAAACCGGCATAAACATTATATTTATTACCAGATTAATTCCCAGGCCGAGTAAAGTTATAGTGAGTGCAAACTGTGTTTTTCCCGATAATTTGTACCACATCGAGAGGTTGAAGACAATTCCGAGTAAAATGTTGGCAATCAGCATTACAGGTAAGACTTCTATTCCACTTCTGAATTCTTTTCCAAGAAAAAGTGAAAACATTTCGGGATACAATGCAATGCCCAGGAATATTAAAACACAAAATGCGACAAAATATTTCATTACATCGGCATATACTTTTTTCATATCATCGCGCTGAGCGGAAGAAAAGAAGAATGGTTCGGCTGCGTACCTGAACATCTGAACAAATAAAACCATGAAAACAGCTAATTTAACATTGGCATTAAAAATTCCCAACTGATCCTGCCAGGGTATTGTATCAGGAGCAAAAAAGCGAAAGAAAATTCTGCTGATAAAATCGTTGGCAACACCGGGCAAACCTGCAATCATAAGCGGAAGCGAGTATAGCAGCAATTCCTGTAACTGCTTTTTTGAGAAAACCAGATTCAGTTTTACAAGACGAGGGATAAAAAGTAGCAGCGAAACTATACAGCTTAGTAAAATGGCCATTAGAATGTAGCCATAGTCGGGAGTAGCTGGAATAAATCGCAGTAAAAACGACTCCGGATGAGTGATGAAATAAGCCGGGAGTAATAAAAATAATACCAGGTTAAAACCTACTTCCGACAGTATTTTTATACTTCGGAACATAGCAAATTTCCAGGCTTTATGTTGAAAGCGCAGCTCAGCAAACAAAATAGCTGTAAAACAATCAATTACCAGTATAAGTGCGGTGTATATGATATACGATACCGGATGTCCGGCAAACAGGCTTAGCTGATCCGAAAACAGCAGTACAATCGCCAGAAAACTCAATGAAGTTGTACCAAGCGAAATTACGGCTGTTGAAAATAGTATGCTAGCCCGGTCCTTATCCTTACTTGCAAACCTGAAAAAACCTGTTTCCAATCCAAATGTAAGCACAACCTGCAAAAGTGCGATATATGCCAGTAATTCCGAAGCGAGCCCGTAATTACCAGTTGTAAGCATACGGGTATAAAGCGGAACAAAAAAGAAATTAATGATCCGTGCAACAATAGAACTCAGCCCATATATTGCAGTTTGACCGGCGAGTTGTTTTAGTGGATTCAATCAGGCTATGATTTAAACGTGCAAAAGTACGCAAATAGTGGTTTCACTCCCTACATTGTTGTTGTGGTGGCATCCTGCAGGGGAAGATAAACAAAAAATGTTGTGCCTTTGCCTGGATCTGTTTCGAACCATATCCGCCCCGATGTGCTATCTACAATATTTTTAACCATTGCAAGTCCAAGGCCCATTCCAGCAGTTTTTGTGGTGAAGTTGGGCGAAAATATACGTGTCTGCATTTCATTCGGAATACCTGTTCCATTATCCTGAAAGGTGATTTTGCAGAAACTGTCTGCCTGAATAACTTTAATTATAACCAGACCTTGTCTATCGCCTGGAATAGCTTGTAATGCATTCTTAATCAGATTATTAAATACTCGCAATATCTGATTAGGATCAGCTTTTATATAACATTCTTCGAGCTTGGTTTCCAATACAATTTCACAATCAGAATGATCGCGGAACAATTCTGTCGATTGCTGAACTAACGGGATAATATCAAATTGTTGAATCTGAGGTTCAGGCATTTGTGCAAAATCCGAAAATTCTGTGGCAATTGACGAAAGCGTATCAATCTGCATAATGAGTGTTTGCGAGAACCTTTTTAACCTGGCATCCATATCAGGAACTTTATCGTTCCAGGCACGCATCAGTAATTGCATACTCAGTTTAATGGGTGTAAGTGGATTTTTAATTTCATGTGCAACTTGTCTGGCCATTTGCCTCCAGGCGCTTTCGCGTTCGCTTCGGGCGAGTAGTTCGGCACTCTTCGCCATTTCATCAATCATTCTATTGTATTCTTTAACCAAACTTCCGATTTCATCCTTTCTGGTCCAAACAATTTTTTCGTTTAAATCACCCATTTTAATCTTTCGAAACTGGTAGCCAATCTGTTGCAGTGGTTTGGTAATATAACGAGATAGCAAAAGTGCCAATAGAACAGTAATCACAATCATGATTATGTATATATTGGCAAACGTTGATATAAGCCCTGATATTTCACGACGGATTTCTTCCTGACGTGCAAAATACGGCAGATTTAAATAGCCTATTACTTGATTGTCAACATTACGAATTGGAGTATAAGCTGATAAGAATGAATATGTTCCAATATTTTCGCGTTGTACCAGTAGTGATTTTTTATCTACCATAAGCTGCCTGGCACCAGAAGGATTTATTTGTTCCGAAATCATTCCTTCTCTGAAAATCTGATCGCGCGATGAAGCTAGCAGAAATCCATTTGTGTTATAAATATTTACATCCGTGAAATAGGTATTTGAGAGGTTCAAAAGCAAATCTTCCAGTTCATCTTTTTGAATACTATCAAATGAAGAAACGGTTTCGTATTTCGTTTCAAGATCAACCAATATCGAATTTAGCTTTTCATTTAGTATTTCGATATTCTTATTTTTATTTATATTATTGATAAACAGCAAACTAACCGTAACTATAACAACAGAAGACACAACAATTACCGAAATCATAATTACTTGCAAACGTAGCCTGAAAGTATGAATCCCAATTTCCCAATTGAGGCTCGAACCTCTTAACCAACTGATAAATAGCAATATAAAAATAAGTATTAGGAAAATATACGAAAATGGTGCTATAAGATCCGAAACCAGCGGAGCTTCTTTGCTCAACACAATTACAGTTTCGCTATTAGCATGATATACAAGGTGGTCAAATCCATTAAAAGTAAATATTCCGTTTCTTAATTTCTGATTCAGTATGTTTCGGCTCTCTATATCATACGAATATTTACCAAAATTTTTAACCAGTTCGCCTTTATGAAAAAATGCGTAAGAATAACCGAACAAATTATCCACTTTGGCATTTTTACTATCAATCAATAATTCAGGATAGCCTAGACCTTTCCAGACATCGTTTGAGCTAATTTCAATATAAATATTGATTTTGTTACCGGCTAGGGAATCACCCTTTCTAATAATTATTTTTCCCAGGTAATAGGTCGCATCAATTGATTGCTTTAAAAAATACAATCCAGGTATAGATACAGGCGTCATAAATTGCTGTATTTTGCCTTTAAAATACTCTTCGCAACCAGTAATAATATTTCCGGGTTTAACACTGAGTTTCCTATCCGGACTACATATTGTAATTTGTATCAGGTATTTATCCCAGTATCCTGAAAAATAATTATCAATAATATAGTAAGACAGTTCATTAACTGAAGATGCTGAGAGATTACCCGATATTAATGTTTTTACAACTGTATCGCGAAGAATTTTTTTTGAAGCGTCGCCAAAATAGTATTCAACCATATTATCTCTTGAATGCGCCAGATGTGTCGCTAGCAATACACGCTTTTCCTGCTCTCTGATTGTTTCTGACTTATTTACCAGATAAGTGGCTAATGCCGCCAATACCATTATTAACGAAACAAGCCTCCCCAGTCGCAGCTTTTTTTGTGATTTATCCCTGATTTGAAAATAAAATACTATGAACAAAGCTATTAAAAATAGTATAAGTATGGCATCGAATTGACCTGCTAAATAAGAGATGATACTATAAAGAACAATACCCAGCAGTACACCCGAACCAAAAACAATTTTACTAACTTTTGTAATTACGAAAAACTTGCCTGAGAGTTCGAAAAATAGCAGAAAACATGCCAGTAGTAATGAAACAATAATTAATCCTATATGACTAAGATGCGGGAGACTAAGAATATTTTCGAACCGGAAAGAGATACTTGAATTAAGTATTAATCCGGAAATTAATGAAACAAGGAATTGGAACGATACTGTGATTAGCAATAGTATGAGTATAGGAACAATTTTGTCTTTGATTTTGCTTTTGAATGGATTTTTAACCCAGGAAGCGGCATTTTTAACTGCCAGAAACATGATTTGAAGACCAAGAATAGCATTGATTAAAAAATCACCCAGCGAGGGCAATAAGTCCGATGAAGCAAAATGGGCCGGGTTAAATAATTGCATTTTATACAGATCAGCCGGAAATCGAAAATAAAACTGTATAGCCCTTAGTATTATAACATCAAGAAAAAACAAGAGAAATATAAGCTCTTTCTGCCCGAAATTTCTCATAAGCAATAGGTAGCTAAAAAATGTTGCAGCCACGAGGCACAGAAAACTTGTGATATAGAGCGCAAAAATCAGATATTGAAGCCAGATCTGAAGGTCAAAAGGTTCTTCGAAGGATAGACTAAAGAGAAATTTATCTTCAGGACTAAATATATTATATTCGCTCCGTTTAAGTTCAATAAGAGCATTATCGGGTGCACTAAACCGTTTAAAAAAACCTGTTGGCAGATATTCATTTGAATATTTATAACTATATCTGATCAATTGCAGTGCAATAATAACCCTATTACCAGATTTACGGGTTTTAACCAGATAATAACCACTCCCGCTAGTTATAACATCAGACGAAAAACTCTGCCTATCTTTTATTTCGGGAGCAGAAAAAACAATATCAGTCCAGTAGGTAAGACTATCGTTTTCGTAAATGAGTATTTCTATTCCTTTGTTCGAAAATGCTTTTTTATAATTGTTGTCTATATACTCAAGAAACCGATCTTTTTCCCGAATATTCACCGAGGCTATTTTTTCAATTTCAATTTCAAGATCCGAAATAGCCTCTGAAATTTCGGAATTTATACGGGAAGTTACATTTTGAGGTAAATAATAATTTCGAAATGATGTGGAAATGATAAAAGCAGAAATAAAAAACAACAGGCTCAAAAAAATCATGAGCAAAAGGTGATTCTTAAGTTTATTGCGTGTTATCATGGGTTAAACATCAGTGAAGCCATATGCGACAAGGGGTTGAGCTACTGCTAAAAATAAAGCGCTATAAGCGGCGATCGCAACAAAATCTGGGCGCAGTATTACAAACAGCCTCTGAGCGAATATAAAGCCTTTAATGGCCTCATTTTTGTTTTATTACATAAATTTGGCTTGAATAGCCGTATTTAGGTGCAGAATTCAGATTTGACCAAAAACCGTTCCACAAAGCGGGCAACCAACGCATTTTTCCCGACTTATATTTTTCGCTTAGCAGACTTACATAAAATGCATCGAATCGCATGGGTAAGATTTTTTCAATTCTAAATCCAAATTTGTCCATTAACAATTTCATGTCCGATTTTGTAAAATGATATAAATGCCTGGGTAAATCATATGCAGCCCAATATTCATTATAGATTTCAGCATCCTTAGCATTGCAATTTGGAACTGCGATAATAACAGTTCCACCTGGCTTTAATATCGTCCTAATTTGATTCATGCGACCATTGAGATCGGAAACATGTTCGAGTACATGCCACAAGGTAATAACATCGAATGTTGGAATATTTATTGCAGAAAGATGGTCCTCAGGAAAAACCTGTAATCCAAATTCAGAAATAGCTTTATTCCTGGTTTTTTCATCTGGTTCAATTCCGGTAGCTTTCCAGCCCCGCTGAGCCATATAATTTAAAAATTGTCCGGTAGCGCAGCCAATATCAAGAATTTCACCTTTTTGCTGCCACTTGCTTATGAGTGAATATTTTTGACTGAGGGTATATTTCCGTATTTGCTGATATACGGATGCGAACATTCCTTTTCGGCTATCGGAATGAGAAATATATTCGGTTGACTGATAATACTTCCCTAAATCGGCTATTTCGGGACGTGGATTTGTAAAACGAAATCCGCAATGGCTGCATTTTACAATTTTGAATGATTCGCCGGTAAGGAAATAGTCTTTTCCTGAAATAAAAGGATCAAATGTTTCAGATCCGCAAACGGGACAATTACGTAATAATTCCATTCAGTATTTTTATGTTGTGATTTACACCCAGTGTTGCATTCATTACTAAACTATTTCACCTATGGTTGAACATTTTTTTATACTCTAATAAGTTTCCCAAATACTCCTGCAAATCTAACAAAGAGAATCATTGTCCGCATGTTCCACGTGAAACAAATTTCTATCTACCTAAAAAAACCAGTAAAACTGAAATATCAGAAGGTGAAACTCCACTTATCCTGGAAGCCTGACCAATTGTAGCAGGCTTTAGACGGGATAATTTTTGACGTGCTTCAGTCGAAAGCGATGAAAGTCCGATATAGTCAAAATCAGGTTTTAGCGGCATGTCATCAAATTTAGAAAGCTTCTCCGCTATTTCCTGCTCTTTATTAATATATCCATCGTATTTAATCAGTATTTCGGTTTCTTCTATAATTTCTTCTCGCCCCTCTCCTATTTCCATCACATATTGTTGAAGAAAAGGAAGATGATCCAGCAGGTGATTAAAAGAAATTTGTGGCCGCAATAACAAAGTATCAAGTTTCACTTTTTGTTTTATAGGCGCTGTACCTATGCGATCAAGTAATCCGTTTACCTGATCAGGACTCACACTCGTTGAACGAACAAATGATTTTATCTTTTCAATCCAGCCGAGTTTATTCTGAACACGTGTAAATCTTTCGTTCGAAGCCAGGCCAATTTTATTTCCAACCGGAGTTAAACGTAAATCTGCATTATCCTGTCTCAAAAGTATCCTGTATTCGGCTCTCGAAGTAAACATTCTGTATGGTTCATCAACACCTTTTGTTATCAGATCATCGATTAAAACACCTATATATGCATCGGAGCGACGCAAAATAAATGGCTCTTTCTCCGCCAACTTCAGATGAGCATTTATACCAGCCATTAGCCCTTGTGAGGCGGCTTCTTCGTAGCCTGTAGTACCATTTATTTGTCCGGCGAAATACAGGTTTTGCACCAACTTTGTTTCCAGTGTATAATTGAGTTGAACCGGAGGGAAATAATCATATTCGATGGCATAGCCCGGACGGAATATTTTTGCATTTTCAAGACCCGGAATTAAATGCAATGCTTTTACCTGAATTTCAGCTGGCAAAGATGATGAAAATCCATTCAGGTAATATTCAATTGTATCCCAACCTTCGGGCTCTACAAAAAGTTGATGACGTGATTTATCCGAAAAGCGATTGATTTTATCTTCGATAGATGGGCAATATCTAGGCCCAATGCCTTCAATTCTACCCGAAAACATAGGCGACTCATTAAAACCGGTTTCAAGTACTTTATGCACTTCCGGCGAGGTATAAGTGATGAAACAAGGACGTTGTTTGCCTAGCTTAGGTGTGTCAGTAAATGAGAATTTTCCTGTTTCGCCATCGCCGGGTTGTTCTTCCATTTTTGAAAAATCAATAGATCTTCCGTCGATACGCACAGGAGTACCTGTTTTCATGCGTCTTGATTCAAAACCAAGTTTCACCAGATTTTCGGTTAATCCGGTAGCGGCTTTCTCTCCTATTCGGCCACCTCCGAACGATTTCATCCCAATATGAATTAAACCATTCAGAAAAGTCCCATTGGTAAGAATTACAGATCTGCAATTGATGAGATAGCCCATCGCAGTGTAAACGCCAGTAACAATCCCATCATTCACGTTTAATCCTACTACAGTATCCTGCCAGAAATCAACATTCGGAATTCGCTCCAACGTTGAACGCCACATTTCCGAAAAACGCATCCGGTCACTTTGCGCTCGCGGGCTCCACATTGCAGGTCCCTTCGATCTGTTCAGCATACGGAACTGAATCATGGTATGATCAGTAATTATACCTGAATATCCACCTAAGGCATCAATTTCGCGAACGATCTGTCCCTTTGCAATACCACCCATTGCCGGATTACACGACATTTGAGCAATTGTTCCCATTTGCATGGTAATAAGCAAAACAGACGAACCCAGGTTAGCTGCTGCTGCTGCTGCCTCGCAGCCGGCATGACCGGCTCCAACAACTATAATATCGTATTTCTTAAACAATTTGAAAGTGTTTCACGTGGAACAAAAAACCGAAAGGTACTATTTACACTATCTTCAGCAATCCTACTACAAATTTGGGTATGATGACAAGTAACTATTTTCCTTTTGCCTCATCAGACTTTTATCTTTAGCAGACTTGTCTTTATAGCCAGCTAAATGAAGAATGCCATGAGCCATCACCCTACCTAACTCTTCATTAAAAGTAGTATTAAAATTGATAGAATTTTCATGCACTCTCTCTATGCTAATACAGATATCACCCGAAAGAATTTCATTTTCCGAATAATCAAATGTTATGATGTCAGTTAGTGTATCGTGATTCAGGAATTTTTGGTTCATACCACCTAAATACTCATCATTGCAGAAAACAAACACCACATCACCAGGTTTCTTCTCTTCACTTGTCAAAATGGATTTAATCCAGTTTCGAACCAGTGACTTGTTTTTAAGTGCAAATTTCAGTTCAATTGTTGTGAAACTTATCATGAAATATTATTTTTCGAATGTGAGAAAATAAGCATTTACCTTTGATTTGTAGAAGGGTTTCAGGTTAGGTGGTATAGTCCTCAATAATTCAGTCTCTTTTTCCTTTATCTTGTTGTATTCGAAGAACTTAGAAGGATTATTATAAAATAAATCCTGTGATTCTTCTGATTCACGTTTCTGATCAAGTTCACGCTGTTGTTCCGCTTTTTCCGATTCCAACATTCGTGTTACAATTTCTTGCTGGCGACGGAGTGTTTCAATATTTATCCTCTTATTTACTAGATCAGTTTCTGTTTGTTCCATTTGTTGCATCATTTCTTTAATGCTTTTTTCAGTACCAGTACCTTCCATTTGCATTTCCTGTCCATACTCCTGCATTTGTTTGCGAAGAGCCTCCTGCTGAGCAGCCATACGGGCAAATTTTTCGCTCATCTGCTTTTGACCCTGCGAACCCTGTTTCCCTGGTTTCTGCATTCCTTCTTTCATTTGCTGCAATTGCTTGTTCATCTGCTCCTGCATTTGCCTCATCGATTTCATTTTTCCTCCTTCGCCGCCGGGTTTCTTGCATTGAGCTTTAGCTTTTCCGGAGCCCTTGCCTTGCATGTTTTGTTGCATTTGTTTAAGCGATTCGGCAAGCATTAATGCCAGGTTATTAACAGAGGTCATAGCATATTGTTGTTTTGCTTTGGCCGGGGCAGCGGCTCGACTGTTGAGCTGAGTAACCGCATCTTCCATATTGTTTTCAACAGCAGTAAGCTCACGCAGAACAAATGGTTCAATGCTTGCCTGCCTTTTACTAAGAGCATGCAAACTATCGCCAACCATTTTCAAATCGTCTTTCAAATTTTTCTGCTTTTGAATAATCTTTAAATATTTAGGATCAGTAGTACTTACTGTGTTTAACTGTTTCATTATATCTTCCTGATCAAATGAAATTTTCACAAGATTATCAAGAATCTGGCGCATAGCTTCTTCATCTTCACCATCGGACTCCTGCTCCATTTCCTGTTGCATCTCAGTAAGTTTCTGACTAAGTTTTTTCATTTTGCCAGAAGCACTTTTCTGCGATTGAGAAGCTTTTTGCGGCTTTCCTTCGTTTAATTCATCGCTGCTGTTATCCATGTCTTGTTTTATATCCTCCTCCTCAGCATCCGTCTTTTCAAGTTTATTTGGTTCTTCAAGTTCACTGTTCTTTTTTTGTAACTCCTTAATATCATCTTTAACCTGATCGAACATATTGTTTAATTTCTTCTGTTCATCCTTTAGCTTTTCGATATCTTCTTTTGCAGCATCCTTTGTTTGGTCCGAAAGGGCTTTCTCCTCCTCCGAAAGTTTATCTATTTTTTCGATAGTTTCCTGTAGTTTCTTTTCAACTTCAAGCTGTTTGAATAACGCAAGGTTACGATCGAGTTCTTTTTCGAGTGCCTTTGAATCGTCTTTCATTTTATCGAGCATCTCAGCCACTTTATCTTTATCAACTTTTTCGAGCATTTTTTGTAATTCCTCATACATCTTTTTTATGTCCTCGGTCATTACTTTATTAAAAAGATCTTCGAGTTGTTGCTGTTTTTCAATAATATCAGGCGACATTTCCTTGTACTGATTTTCCTGAAGGCTTTTCTCCTTATTCTCCTTTTGTATTTCGTTAACCTGATCCTGCAGAGATTTTTGTTTATCCAATAATTGCTGCAAGGATTGTTTCTCCTGCCAGCCTATCTCTTTTTTATCTACCATTTTCTTCTGCATTTCCTCCACATTCCTTTGCAGTGCCTGCGATTGCTTTATCACCGACTCCATTTTATCCTTTATTTCCCCGCTCTTTTTCTCAGTCATTTCCTCAATTTCCTCCAATGTTGGAATTTTGAAAATTCTTTTTACTGATCTTGTTGATTTACTACCAGTTACGCCATCATTATCCCATATTTCAAAATAATATTCAATCTCATCACCCGGTTGCACAAACAAAGTAGATATATCCATGAAATAGAAAAACTGTTGCTGCAGAAGAGTCTTATCCAGAGGGACTTCCCTCGTTTTCGCGACAGGGATTATCTGATCTATTCCAGCCTTTTTAACTGTAAAGGCGAAAACCAGCTTGTTAAGGCCATAATCATCCTTTACAGTACCCTGGTAGTATAGCCTGTTATCATAAATAGAATCCTGAAATTCTTCCACAGAAATGGAAGGATAGAGATCGGGAATCACATTTACTATATAGGATAACGAATCGCGGTTACTGAAATATTCATTCCCAATGATAACGGAATAAGGAGTACCCGAAATCAAGCGTGACGAAATAGTAAACGTATTTGATTTATCCGCTACCACTTCGTTCAACTTCCCCCCTATCCGGAATGCGAGTTTACGGGTGTCGCGGGTATAAAATTTCCAGGTGAGACGCGTTCCGGCAGGAACCGTAATATCGCCGGTATTCGACATGGTTTCATTCTTTCTGCCCAAGTAAGCCGGATATTCAGTTTCTACATCAAAAGAAAGAATGATTGGTTTAGGCAGAATTTTGATTATATATTCCTTTGAATTGTATTGATCAGCAGTAATTATGAAAGGAGTATTGGTTTGAAGATTCCGAAATGTATAGCTATAAAGCACATTACTTTCTCTCTCCATTCGATAGTTAGCCTGTTTCGAACTAATAAAAAGCTGAGCCGGAATTTCATCACCTTCAATTTTAATTTTCACTGTAAAATCATCCTGTTGAACTGCCTGAAGAGTTTTATTCAGAATTTTTACCGTAAAGGGTGCCGGTCGCTCAAAAACTTCGTTATGATTAATTAATCGCTTGGATGGAGCGATAATGAGAGAAGGAGAAATCAATAATGCCGCAAGAAGAAACACCAAAGGAGGCAATGCATACCTCAGGTATTTCCTGTTTTTTTTAAAATCAATCGCATCAGCGAAAGGAATTGGTTTTAGATGCTGGATTTTCTGTTCAATACTAGCTTGTATAAGGTCGGTACTCTCTTCACTATTTAATTTGAGGTTGTGTAACTGCAGCGTATTCAGAAGTACATCTTTAACTTCGGTAAAATGCTTTCCGATAATATCAGCGGCTTGTTCGTGATTTATAAGTTTACCTAAACGACTAATCTGACCAAGAGGTAATGCAATGTACCGACCAACAATAAAAATTGCTGTTGCCAGAAAAGTATAAAAAAGTAAACTCCTGGTTCCTGTGTTGAACCACGAGAAATACTCGAGCAGTACAATAAGAATAAAATACGTACCAAGGGCTGCCAGAGAATAGAGCAGCCCACGGATGAGTTGATTCTTATAATATTTCCGGATAAACTCATCTATCTTCCGGATTAGTAATGCATAGTTGCTTTCCATCTGTTTCAGCTTGCCAACATTATACTAACAGTAAACTTTCCCGAATCGGATGTTGTTAACTATTTAACCCGCAAAGGTAACAACTAAAGCAAAGCGATTCCATGGGCTACTCCTGAAAATAAGAAATGCTATGTTAAAAAAACATTCCAAAGTAGTTTGCCGGTTTAGCATAACATCTTTCTGACAGCTTAGGTTTTGTATCTTTGCCATTTCTAAACAAATTGAAACATGCGTGAAGTAAGAGTACGTTTTGCCCCCAGTCCTACAGGGCCTCTGCATATTGGCGGCGTTAGGACAGCCCTTTACAATTACCTTTTTGCCCGTAAAAACGGTGGTAAGTTTATTCTTCGTATCGAAGATACTGACCAGGGAAGGTTCGTGCCCGGAGCCGAACAATATATCATCGAATCACTTACCTGGAGCGGAATTCTTTTCGAAGAAGGAGTGCATATCGGAGGTCCACATGCACCCTATCGCCAAAGCGATCGCAAAGAAATTTATCAGCAGTATGCATTAAAACTTCTCGAAAGCGGAAACGCCTATTATGCATTCGACACTACTGAAGAGTTGGATGTGATGCGAAAAGAGCATGAGTTGCGGAAAGAAACCTTTCAGTATGGCCCCCAAACCCGCATGGGATTAAAAAATTCGCTCACTATACCGGAAAGGGAAGTAAAAAAAATGTTGGATGCCGGTGTTCATTATGTGATACGGGTAAAAATACCTGAACATGAAACTATTTCGGTGCAGGATTTGATCCGGGGCGAAGTTCATGTTGATTCTGCACTGCTCGATGATAAAGTTCTATACAAATCGGATGGAATGCCAACCTATCACCTTGCCAATGTAGTTGACGATTACCTGATGCAAATTTCGCATGTGATACGTGGTGAAGAATGGCTGCCTTCTGCACCATTGCATGTATTGCTCTACCGTTACCTGGGCTGGGAAAACGAAATGCCTGAATTTGCCCATTTACCACTCTTATTAAAACCTGATGGAAATGGCAAGCTTAGTAAACGTGATGGCGACCGCCTGGGCTTCCCCGTATTCCCGCTGCGGTGGACGGATCCAAAGTCGGGTGAAGTATCGTCAGGATACCGCGAAAGCGGCTATTTGCCCGAAGCATTTATTAATATGCTGGCCTTCCTTGGCTGGAATCCCGGAACTGAGCAGGAACTCTTTTCGATGGATGAACTTATCGAAAATTTCAGTATTGACAGGGTGAGTAAATCGGGCGCCAAGTTTGATGTAGAAAAAGCTCATTGGTATAATCATCAATACCTTTCGAAGAAATCGCCTGTTGAGCTTGCTCAGTTACTGATTCCAATCCTTGAAGAAAAACAGGTTGAAGTTTGCCTTGAGTATGTTGAACAGGTTTGCACACTTATCCGCGATCGGGCAGTGTTAATACCGGATTTATGGAATCAGTCCCATTTCTTTTTCCTCGAACCTGTGGCTTACGACGAAAAAGTGGTTGCCAAAATATGGAAACCTGAAACCCCTGCCCTACTCACCGAATATATTCAGGTATTAGAAGCTACCGATCCATTTACAAAAGATAATATTGAACTGAGTACAAAAGGCTTCGTTGAGCAAAAAGGCATCGGAATGGGTCAGCTTATGAATCCACTCCGGCTAACAGTGGTCGGAACCAATGCCGGACCAGGTATGATGGATATGATAGCGCTGATAGGTCAGAAATATATTATACCACGTATTAAGAATGGTGTTGAAAAAATAAAAAACTAGATTAGAAAAGGTTACTCTCTCCGGGTAACCTTTTTAGTATTCCGGAGAATTTTGATTTTTTAAGTTTTCTTAATTTTTTTAAGGCTTTTAAAATCAAAAAATCAAGTCCTGGTGCACAGCGGCGAAATTATATTCAAATCTCACTGGCTTAAAACAGCTATAAACAAGACGTTTTAGACCAAAAACGTATTGCTATTCCGCTGAAAGACAATGGGATTGACAGGTGGACAGAATGACTTTTTATTGATTAAAAAACCTACAGCGTTTTTATACTTTTGGGGGCTGATGAAGCTAAAAATATAAAAAGCAGGACTTTCACAAGAATTTTTCAGTTTTATGATTTTCACTATTGCATTATCTATAAATATAGTAGTTTTAGATACTAAAGCATTTTTGCTTCCCTTCCGCTATTCTTCAATTTCTTTATTCCTGCCTTTTAAAGCTTTTGCATTCTGGTGCGTAACAGATGCGGGATAGACTTCTCGCCCTGATCGCACTATAACAAAAAATCCCGCACATCGCGGGATTCTTTTGTTGTCCGACCAGGGCTCGAACCTGGACTCTTCTGATCCAGAATCAGACGTGTTGCCAATTACACCATCAGACAATTTCGTGTTTTGGAGGTGCAAAATTATACTTTTTTTCAAACTATATATCAGAAATAGAAAGAAAAATTATACTTGTTTCGATTTTGTCCAGGCATCTTTTAATGCTACGGTTCTATTGAAAATAATTTTATTGCTATTTGTCTCAGGATCAACACAGAAATAACCCAACCGCTCGAACTGGAACCTGTCGCCGGCTTTAGCATCAGCTACCGAAGCTTCTGCATAAGCCGTAATCACTTTCAGTGAATCGGGGTTGAGGTTTTCTTTAAAATCATGGCCTTCCTCCACATTTTCGGGTGTTTCGGTAGCGAAAAGACGGTCGTACAAACGAACTTCGACAGGAACAGCGTGAGCAACCGAAACCCAGTGAAGCGTTCCTTTTACTTTTTTATTACTGTTCGGTCTGCCGCTGCGTGTATCGTCCTGATAGGTACAATGAATTTCGGTAATATTGCCTTCGCTATCTTTTTCAAGATACTCACATTTAATAATATAGCCATATTTTAAGCGAACTTCACCACCAGGTTTAAGCCGGAAGAATTTTCCTTCAGGATTTTCCATAAAGTCTTCACGCTCAATGTAAAGTTCCCTGCTGAACAGGACTTTACGATTGCCGCCGTCAGTATCTTCGGGATTGTTTATGGCTTCGAGTTCTTCAACTTGTCCTTCAGGATAATTATCAAGAATTAGTTTCACAGGGTTAAGAACTGTCATAACGCGGTTTGATCGTTTATTCAGGTCCTCACGAACACAAAACTCGAGCAAAGCAACATCTATCAACTGATCGCGTTTTGCAATTCCTATGGTATCTGCAAAATTGCGCAATGATTCCGGAGTATATCCCCGGCGACGCAATCCACAGATTGTAGGCATTCGTGGATCGTCCCAACCGGTAACCATTTTTTCATTCACAAGCTGCAACAGTTTGCGCTTGCTCATAACGGTATATGTTAGGTTTAAACGGGCAAACTCTATTTGACGCGGACGATAATCACCTTCTGCAACTTGATCGAGGTACCATTCGTAGAGTGGCCTGTGCACCTCAAATTCGAGCGTACAAATGCTGTGTGTAATACCTTCGAGGTAATCGCTTTGACCGTGAGCGTAATCGTACATAGGATAAATGCACCATTTGTCGCCTGTACGGTGATGATCGGTATGCAGGATGCGGTACATAATCGGGTCGCGCATCAGCATATTGGGGTGAGCCATATCAATTTTTGCACGTAAAACGCGGCTACCGTCAGGGAATTCGCCGTTTTTCATACGAGTAAAAAAATCTAAGTTTTCTTCGGGTGTACGTGTTCGGTAAGGGCTATCCTTTCCTGCGCGTGTAACGGTTCCCCTGTATTCGCTTATTTGTTCGGCATTCAGATCGTCAACATAGGCTTTCCCTTCCTTAACCATCACTAATGCCCAATCATACAACTGATCAAAATAATCAGAGGCGTAAAACAGGCGATCGTCCCAATTGAAACCAAGCCAGCGAACGTCTTCCATGATGCTATCCACATACTCGGTATCTTCTTTCACCGGATTGGTATCGTCGAAACGGAGATTTGCCAATCCATTGTATTTACGGGCTGTTCCAAAATTGAGACATATACTTTTTGCATGGCCGATATGAAGATAACCATTTGGTTCCGGGGGAAATCGTGTATGAACACGACCCTGGTTTTTGCCGCGTAATAATTCATCTTCAATAATTTGGTGGATAAAATTCAGGGAAGCTTTTTCTTCTGCCGGAGCAGTAATATTTTCGTCTGTCATGATGTTCAAGCGTTTAGGCTTAGTAAATTAAAATAATTTGCAAAGGTAAAGTTTATTGGGATTGGAGAAAGAGGTTACTGGTTAATAGTTTCTGGAAAATTGAATGAAAATGAAATGGAAGAAGATTGATGGAAAATTTATTTCGGGTGCAGAAACTGATTGAATACAACTACTTTTGTAATGAATTGTTTAATAATGGTTTCAGGGACAAAAAAACCAATCTATTAACTATCAACATTTTATTGTAAACGACTAAATAATCAGCAACCATGGGACTGATCGAAATTGAAGGAATGGATTTTTTTGCCTATCACGGTTGTTTTAAAGAAGAGCGTGTAATCGGTACACGTTTTACTGTAGATGCATGGCTTATAGTTGAAACTTCAGAATCCGAAACCAGTGATGAATTGAAACACACCGTAAATTATCAGGCTGTATATGCGCTTATCAGGCAGGAGATGGAGCAGCATTCGCATTTGCTCGAACATGTTGCCAGGCGGGTAATTGATGCAATATACAGGGATTTTCCCGAGGTGAGTCACGTTAAAATAAAAGTATCAAAACTCAATCCTGCTCTGGCATATGGAGGTAAGATCAAACAAGTGAGTGTAACTCTTGAAAAGTAAGAATTGTCGGATTCACGATCTTTTAATTCGGACACAAATAACATTCTTGAAATAAATAGATAGAGCGAAATGAATAATTTGGAGCGACCTTTTGAGCAGAAGAAATGCCCGCGGTGCGAAAACACTTTTGTATGCAGTACGTCCGTTAAATGCTGGTGTTTCGATTACGATGTGCCAGCCGAAACCATGGAAATGATACAGGAAAAATGGCAGGGTTGCTTATGCCCCGATTGTCTCAAATCGTTTTCGAGGCAAGCTTAAAAAAAGATTTTGTTGATAAAATGTTAATTACTTACCTTTGCACCGTCCAAACACGGTTTCGTGGCCGAGTGGTTAGGCAGCGGTCTGCAAAACCGTGTACAGCGGTTCGAATCCGCTCGAAACCTCTAAACTTAAGTAAAAAGCCTCCTTTTCCGGGAGGCTTTTGTCGTTAAACATAGTTATTTTATTCCGCTCTTTTGTAAATAATGGCCACCACTGTTTTATCATCGCCTCCCATGTTTATTGTCATTCCATAAGGACGTGATGGATCAATTTTTATCTGGTTCAAACCAGCTTTACCAGTAAGTTGCTCCCAAATGGTTACAGCCATATGCACTCCTGTGCCTCCGGTTGGATGTCCCCAACCAATTAATCCGCCGGTGGTGTTGATAGGAATTTTACCATCACGGGCTGTATTTCCGGCAGCTACAAACTCGGCACCTTTGCCATGATCAGCAAATCCGAGTGCTTCAACTGCCAGAATACCGGCAATGGTAAAACAATCGTGCAATTCAACGGTAGCAAGCTGTTCAATAGTAATTTCTGCAGATGCCAGAGCTTTCCGGATGGCTTCGCGCATGGTGGTAAGCACAGTTAGTTGTGGAGGATCTTCGGTAATATCGTCGACTGCATGCCCCCACCCTATTACTTCAACTGCATCTGCTAAAGCAATTCCGGCACGTTGCAGGCCTTCTGCATTCATTATTGCAATCCCGGAAGCACCATCGCTCACTTTTGAGCAATCAAAAACATTCAGGTGATCAGTAAACGATTTGGGATTTGGCTCTGTTAAAGCCAAAACCTCCAGATCGACAACAGAATTATGGTGTTCCTGGGCTGTAGGACACAAACGTGCATTTTCTATAGCATTGCGGAACCATCGGGCAAATCCTTTCCGTGCATTTTCGCGTCCGAATTCAGTATAATATGCTCCTGCCCTGTCACTGAACTGTCCCGGGAAAAAATATGCATGACCATTTTTTCGCTTACCAAACCAACCAGCTCCTGCCAGAATATCAGCACCATAAATAGCTTTAACCGTATTTTGAACTTCTACACCAATACAGAGAACTGAATCTGCTGTTCCTGCAAGTAATGATTTAATTCCTGTAATCAAAGCAAGGCCTCCTGAAGCACATGCACCTTCGACACTGATAGACGGCTTGTAGCGTAACCCTTTATCAATCATTGGAATAAAAGCACCCAGATGTGCCTGATTGTTGAAACGGGCCGACATAAAATTGCCGACAACACTTTCGTCGATATTCTGAGCACCACCTAGTTGAGAGAGAACTCCCTGGCCTGCAGTTTTGATGTAATGTTCAAGTCCGGGACGTTCAGTGCGGGGATTAAACTCTTTGCGACCGGTACCAAGCGATATGGTATTGTATCCGGCAGTCATATATATTTTAACTGATGGCTTTTTCATTTCATGATTGTTTTAATCCGGTTACAAATATTCATTAATTGGGCCGTAAGCATGGAAGAAACCGGTAAGAAGTACCGTATTAACATCTTTTTCGGTATGCGCTACACCGTCGCTAACGAGTTTTCGGGCGACTTTAAGCGAGTTTAATGCGTAGGCTACTGCCAGGCCTGCACCTTTGGCAGGAGATACCCGCAAGGCTTTAAAAGCTGGAATTAAGACCTTATCCTTGTCAGCAACCTTAACTAATGTTTTCCATGGCAATACTTCCGTTGGAGCAGCACCTAGCCAACTATCAGCCGTTTCACGGAAAGTATCAATCTGAATATACGAACCGGTTAGTTTATCAATAACCGCCACAGGTTTTCCTTTCTGATACCTGAAAAAACCATCTTTCTGACTTCCGTCACTGAACTGTCCTCCATTTACACCACTCAGAACCAGTTCGTCGAGAAGGCTGCTATGGAGAATTTCACCAGTCATATGAGGTTGCATAACGCGCAATATGAACTGAACTACATCAAGACCAACATAATCAACAAGTTGAAAAATACCCATAGGGCGCGAAAGGAAATCGCGGGTAACGCGGTCAATACAATAAATTGCTTCATGCAAAGGCATAAGATCTATTAAACTTTCCGATTCCGTAATACCGAATAACGCATCGCGCATAAAATGACCATTGCCTATAAAACCTGCAATATCGTTAGAAGGAATAACCGTTTTACGGAGATTAGCTGCAAATTTGTTGGCAAATTCAATCATTTCAGCCGGGTTTTCGCTTATTGTGATGAGTTCAACTAGTTTTTGAACAGCAGGAGGATTATAAAAATGAAATCCTAAAATTCGACCTTCGAGTGCAGCATTTATATTGAGTCTACCAATTGGAACGGATGACGTGTTGGTAAAAAACCACGGTTTACCAGAATTATTCTCGTTTATCTGTCGGAACAGCTTCTCTTTCAACACCATGTTTTCGCTTACTGCTTCAAAAACAAGTGTCGAATCATATGCAGCTTCAATACGCGTTGTGGATCGCACAACGCTCATCACATCCTGAACATACGCTTCAATAATATCACTGTTTTCGATCAAATCAGGTTTATCAACATAAAGCTTTCGGAGTGCAACAATCTTTTTTTCAGCCGCTTTCAGTACCTGCGAATGAACATATTTAACCAGACCGATAAGACCTTCGTCGGATGTATCGATAGCGTTAAGTACAAATGTTTTTCCTTTGTTCTCGGGTTTCAACATCTGGTCGGCCATTTCGATAGCTGTAAGCAGCAATATTCCGCTTCCCATTTTACCGGCAGCGCCGATGACTGAGACTTTTTGGATTCGATGTATGTATTCCATTAGGGGTTTGGGGTTGGGGTTTAGGGGTTGGGGTTGGTGGTTGGGGAGAAGCATTACCACTGTGGTTTGCGTTTTTCGAGGAATGCTTTCATTCCTTCTGTACCTTGTTTGCCAAATAGCTGACCAAAGGACTGTGCTTCGAGCTGACTGCCCTGAGCCAGGGAAACCTGGTAACCCTGGCGGGTAACAAATTTCACCAGTTTCACAGCATCAGGACCTTTGCAAGCAATTACACCTGCAATCCGGAGTACTTCCTCCAATAACTGTTCGGGTTCTACCACTTTCTGAATTAATCCTATCCGCAAAGCATCAGCGGCAGTAAGCATTTCGCCAGTTGCAAGCATAAAAAGTGCATCGCCCATTCCGATAAGTCTAGGCAGGCGTTGCGTTCCGGCATAACCCGGAATAAGTCCCAGACTAACTTCGGGTTGTCCGAATTTAGCTGAAGACGAAGCTATACGGAAATCGCAGGCCAGAGCCAGTTCTAGCCCACCGCCAAGAGCAAAACCATTGATAGCAGCAATTACGGGCACTTCAATAGTTGAAAACCCTTTGAAAGTTTTTTGTCCGCGCAATGAGAATGCTTCAGCTTCCGCTGGTGTTTTATTCACCATTTCGGCAATATCAGCACCAGCAATAAATGCTTTGCCTGCGCCGGTTATTATTACAGCAGTGAGTTCAGGATGCCGCGCATCATTTGCAATCAGGTGATCCATTTCATCGAAAAACGCAGTATTAAGCGCATTGAGGCTTTCGGGACGGTTGATTGTTACAAGCAGAGTGCTTCCGTGGCGAACGGGTTGAAGTATTTTATAATCCATCGGTATACGAATAAAAAACTGTTGAAGTTCCTTTTTTGAAACAGAAACAAATATAATTATATTTCCATATGTAAAACAACAGGTGAGGCAAAAAAGTTAGAAGATCAAAAAAGATAAAGATCAAATAAAAATCATTTCTATACACCCAAATTCCTGAAAAAAAATAAAAATGAAGATCGGTTTTCTATTGATAAAGTCCTTTTACACGTGGTTTTCCGGCTACAAAATCTTTAAGATAAAAAGGTTCGCAATACGCTGTGTCGGCAAAATTTCCTTTTGCATATTCGTTTACGGAAAGCATACATATTGCTTCAGCTGAAAGTAAAATAGTATCTACAAATGTAAAATTACTTTTATCAGCAAAAACTGATGTGCATTTGGTGGCTCCATCTCCAAAATAAATTATTTCTTTATCTGGAAATACATCGAAAACCTCAGCAGTTACAATAAGTGCATTAACAGCTTGTATTTCATCTAAATGCTGATTATAAACGGCAGTATAAACTTCCATGCGCCTGGCATCGAGCATAGGGCATAATAGGCTGTTTTTAAGATCTCTGTTTTCAGTTTTACATTTCTGCAAAGCCTGCCAGGTTAAAGCTTTTAATGTATCAATTGCAATAATTGGTTTATCGAGTGCATAACTTAAACCTTTGGCGGATGAAACACCAATACGAAGCCCTGTGTAAGAACCAGGTCCAATGCTTACAGCTATAGCATCCAAATCATGATAACCTAATCCGGCTTCATTAAATACATCGGCAATAAAGCCGGTGAGTGCGGCCGAATGCTCACGTACACCTACTGTTTCGCGGATGGAAAGTAGTGTTCCATCCTTCACTAAAGCTACCGAGCAAATAGAAGCCGCTGTTTCGATTCCCAGAATAATTGCCATTTACCAAAATTTGAATTTAGTGCAAAAGTAGGTTTTTATTACAAAAAAAATCCGGGTGCCATTTACTGATTTTTCGCAATCAGCCATATGGTACCCGGAATCAGATTGACAATTTCAATGAATCGTTTCAGATCTTATTTCTTGTCATCGGAGTATAGATCCTTAGCTTCAACCTTTTTAACTTTATCATCATGTTTTAGCTTTTTGGAAACTTCGCGGTAAGGAGCTGTAATTATTTCCTGCCCTTCTGTAATACCATCAACAATTTGAATATAAGTATTATCCTGAATTCCTGTTTTCACCTTTACCATTTTAGCTTTGCCATTATCGTAAAGGAAAACATATTCCTGAGCTACTTCAATTTTCTTTTTCGTATCGCTGTTTTTCGCTTCAGATTCCTCTGCATTTTTAGCTTTTTCAACTGCAGCGGCACTGGTATCGGCTCTTGTTGTTACAGCCTGAATAGGAATTGTCAAAACATTTACCATACTTTCAGTCTGTATATCAACGGTTGCAGACATACCCGGACGAAAAGGTGAATCGTTAGGTTTATCAGCCGCTATAAGATCTTTGTATGAATCAGGGAGAATGCGGATTTTTACTTCAAAATTTGTAACCTGATCGGCACTTACCCCAACTGTATTGGCTGAAGTACTAATTTCGGTAACAACTCCTTTAAATTTGCGGTTCTGATAGGCATCTACTTCTACAACAGCTGTATCGTTAAGCGTAACCCTTACAATATCATTTTCGTTAACACTTACATTTACTTCCATAGTTTGCAGGTTGGCAATACGAAGTATTTCGGTACCCGAACCGAACTGCGATGCACCGGCAACACGTTCACCCTTTTCGATATTGAGTTTCGAAATAGTGCCATCGACAGGTGCATAAATTGATGTTTTCGATAAATTTTCCTTTGATTCCTTTACGCCGGCTTCAGCACTTTTAACGTTGAACGAAGCTGCTTTCACGCTTTCTTCTGCAGCATCTACTTCGGCTTGTGCAACTTCAAAATTTGCCTGCGAAGTTTCAAATTCGGCATCGGAAATAGTTTTCTGATCGTGAAGTTTTACATTGCGATCGTTGGTATTTTTAGCATTGATAAACTGCGATTTAACCTGAGCCAGACGGGCTTTGGCATTAGCCAGGTTAGCTTGAGAAGTATTGAGTGCTGCAACAGTACGATCATAATTCGACAGGTAAATTTCAGGATTTATTTTTGCTAGCAACTGTCCCGGTTTTATTAGATCGCCTTCTTTAATATAGAGTTCGATAATTTCGCCCGATACATCGGGAGAGAGTTTTACTTCGAACTCAGGAGCAATTTTCCCATTCGCTGAAACCACCTCTACAATTGTACGTTTGGTAGCTTTTTCGGTAGCAACTTTTGTTTCATCGGGCGTTCCGATCAGGCCTTTTTTCTTGGCTACAACTCCGGCAATTAGAGCTATTAAAACAAAAATGATAAGTATCCAGATAATTTTTTTCTTAGTGAACATTGTTGATATGGATTAAATTATGGTTCGGTTTTGGGTTGTTTGTTTTTTATAAATCCTGCTCCTGACTATCTGCGTTTAAGCGATAATGGTTTTCCCATATAAAAATCGAGAACAGTACTCTTGAAAATAAATTCATATTTGGCACGAAGCTGATCCGATTCTGCTTTTTCGAGATCCTTCTTCGAGTTATTATAATCAACAGAGTTTAACGATCCTACATTGAATTTTTGCTCTGCATACCTGAACGATTCACGAGCCGCATTTACTCCGCTGGTGGAGGCCTTATAATTATTGAGTGCGGCCCTGGCATCGGCATAAGCCTGCTGAATGGTTTTATTCAGTTCAAGCTTGCTGCTTTCGAGATTGTATTTCTGATTTTCAACATTTATTTTTGCCTTGCTTATGTTGGTGCGGGTTGACCATCCATTAAAAATCGGAACGTTCAGGTTGAGTGAAATTGAACGGTTGAAATTATCCTTAACCTGGTCGGCAAAAGGTTTGGTTGAGTAAACCGATGTTGATCCATAGGTATAAACTTGTTGATCCGGTTCACCATTAACTCCCGGTATAAAGGCTATAGAAGGTGTATTGGCGGTAATCTCCGGCCTGAACGAAGTATAGCTATCCTGAATCTGTGCTGCTCCCGAATAACCGGAGCCTAATGAGCCCTGTAGTACAAGTGATGGTGATTGGGCTCCCTGAGCAATACTTAAACCTATTTCTGAGCTTTTCACGCGCGACTCAGCACTTTTGATGGAAGGTTGTGTTTCGAGAGCAAAGGCATAAATCTGGTCAGCCGAAATAGTAAGTGCCGGCTGAGAACCCATTTCAAGATCCGGATGTTCAATCTCAAAACCTTGGGCAGTGGGCAAATCAAGTAACTGAGCCAGTGTAAGGTGAGCAATATCCAGATTGTTTTGGGCACTGATAAGCTGTGAATTTTCCAGTGCCTTTTGCGCTTCGAGCGTAAAATAATCGCCCTGTGCTATAGCCCCTGCATCAACAAGGTTTTTTAACCTTTGCGATTGCAATTCAGTAGCTTTTAACTGGCTCTGGGCTGTTTTGGCCAGTTCATCATAAAAAAGAATCTGTAAATACCCGGTGGCTATGTTGAGTGAGATGTCGTCCATAAATTTATCCGTATCATAGCGCGTTGCTTCCACAATAGCTTTTTGTTGCTTCACCAGGTTCATTTTCTGGAACCCATCAAAAAGAGTAACATTAGCCCCAAGGTAAAAGTTATCGGTTTGAACCCTGCTGGTTGCAAATGAATTGGTATAACGGTCGATGGTCTGGCCAAAATTGTATCCATGGCTGGCTCCGCCGTTCACTGAAGGTAACATGCTCAGTTTATCCTGCTGCAACGAAGCTTTCGCACTTTCGGCCAGAAGAAGTTGTTGTTTTACCTGTATGTTATTGGTCAGCGCGTATTCGACACATTTTTCGAGTGTCCATACTTCCTGTGCCTGCATTGTGGTGTAAAACACAAAGCAGAAAAGCATTATAATTAATTTTCTCATTGAAACCCGGTTATAATTCTGAATTAAAGACAACGTAAGTATTATTGATTTAATTTTACAAAGTTATTGTAACTAAGTAATAAACACATGACAAAAGTCCATTTATTTCTGTTTTTAACATTCTTTTCGTTAATAAACAATTCAAACTACTTATTTGCTCAATTTCCCTATGAAGAAAATGAGTCAACAGCTCTATACAGTGATACTCTTGAAGCAGCACACTATAGTATTTATTTAACAGATATCAATCTGACGGATAAAACCATTAAAGGTTACACGGAAGCAAAACTCATTTCGAAAATCAATTCACTCTCAACTATCAAACTTGAACTGGCAAGCCTCACCGTTGATTCAGTATTTATCGGATCGCTAAAAACATCGGCTTTCAGCCATATTGATCAGGTTCTGACTGTTTCGCTTTTTACGTCACTTAACACCGGAGATACTGTAACAACAACAATTTATTACCATGGACAGCCCTTTGTTGATCCCTCAGGTTGGGGTGGATTTCACTTTTCGGGCGATTATGCACTGAATCTGGGCGTTGGTTTTGATGCCATACCACACAACCTGGGAAAAGCCTGGTTTCCGTGTATCGACGATTTTCAGGACCGAGCCCTGTATGACGTATATCTTACTGTAACAAATGATAAAAAAGCGGTAAGCGGCGGAAACCTGGTGAATATGACCGATCATGGAAACAATACTTCCACCTGGCACTGGAAAACTGATTTTACACTTCCTAGTTACCTTATTTCAGCCACTACCGGACCTTATGAACTGGTATCCGACAGTTACACCGGTTTACAGGCAACTATTCCGATAACCTATTATTGCCGCGCTATTGATACAGCAAAAGTAGCCGGCACCTTTGTAAACATGAAACCTATTATGCAGGTTTTCGAAAGTAATTTCGGACCTTACCCGTTTGAAAGGATAGGATATGCAGGAACGCCCGGAGGTTTGGGTGCTATGGAGCACGCCTGCAATGTGAGTTATCCTTTCTCCGGCTGGACCGGAAATACTGATAGCGAATGGTGGTACGCTCATGAATTATCGCATATGTGGTTTGGTAATAAAGTTACCTGCGCTTCGGCAGAAGATATGTGGCTTAACGAAGGCTGGGCCGTGTGGTGCGAATCGTTGTATCGCGAAGGAATTTACGGTAAGCAAGCCTATAAAGACAATATGCGTGCGAAGCTGAAAGATGTGCTTCAATCCACACACATTACTGATGGCGGTTACTATGCCTTGTATGGAATTCCTCAAACGCTTACTTATGGAAACACGGTTTATCAGAAGGGCGGACAGGTTACTCACACATTGCGCGGATATATGGGCGACAGCATGTTTTTCGGAGGAGTAAAAGCCTACCTGCAGCAATATGGGTACAATTATGCATCGAGTTTTGATCTGCGCGATTTCCTCACAGCTTACAGCGGAATTAACATGACACCCTTTTTCGATGCATGGGTTTTCGCCCCGGGGTTTCCACATTTTGCTATTGATTCCTCACTAACAGTTCCTTTAGGCAATGGGTATGATGTTACCGTTTATGTAAGGCAGAAATTGAAAGGTACAACCCAATATGCGAATGCCAATCATCTGGAGATTTCATTTCTTGACAGCAATTGGCAAACTATAACTGACACTATTATTTTTTCAGGGGTTACTGGAAGCAAAACTTTTCATTTGCCATTTTCACCGGTTGAAGTGATGGCCGACGCAGATGAAAAACTTTCTGATGCCACCACTGATATAGCCAAAACACTCAAAACCACTGGCGAATTCGATTTTCCTCAAACCTACACCAAAGTGTTAGTTGATCAGATTACGGATTCGGCTCTTGTGCGAATAACGCACAACTGGGTTGCTGCCGATAGCATGGCAGTGCCGCAACCCGGTCTAAGGATTTCCGATTCGCGTTACTGGACTGTGGAAGGGCTTTTCCCTGCTGATTTTAAAGCAAAAGGTAAATTTACCTACAGCCGGGCTACAACTCTGGATCTTACACTTATCACGAGTTCTAAAGATTCGCTTGTGATACTTTATCGTCCTGGAGCTGGTTTCCCATGGCGGGGAACGGCCTTTTCGCGCATTGGTCCTTGGACAGCTGGAATCATTACTGTTGATACTTTACAAAGAGGCGAATATACCCTGGCAGTGTGGGACAGGTTATTTTTGGATCAATCCGGAAACAGCAGCGTAAAAACCGGTTTAATGAACATATATCCTAATCCTGCAAGTAACGCGGTAAACATTGAATTTAACACTCCTGATAAAACGCTCCTCCGTGTTTTTGATACAGTAGGAAAGCAATTGAGTAAGCATAAATTCGATGCCGGAATAAATCATTTCACCTGGACAAAATCGGGAACAACTGCTTCAGTGCTTTATTTTAATCTCACTGATTTAACGGGAAATTTGCTGGAAAGCAGGAAAGTAGTTTTTGATTAACCAGGAAAACTAAAATAAATGATTGAACAATATTTTGCTGAATTAACAGAAGCTTTTGAGAAGAATGCCGATCCTGTTAAAGCCGCCGGCGCCAAAGCATATATGCGTAACAAATCGGAATTTTATGGGATTCCTTCACCAGTCCGGAGGCAACTGGTAAAAGAGTTTATTGTTAAATGGGGGCTTCCCCGATACGATCAGTTGGAAGAGTTGGTTTACTTTGCCTGGGAACAACCTCAGCGCGAATGGCAATATACCGCTATTGAAATTACTGAGAGATTTGTAAAAAATGCTGATAAAGAACTTTTAGACATATCGGAATGGATGATCACAAATAAATCGTGGTGGGATACGGTTGATTTTGTAGCTCCGAATATTGCCGGGATGTTATTTAAAAAATTCCCTGAGGTAAAATCCGATTACATTGAAAACTGGATGCTCTCGGGTAATTTATGGGCTCGTGCCTGATACACCAGTTAAGGTATATGAATAGTGTAGATCGTGCCTTACTTTTTAACCTCTGCGAGCGCCTGGCCGCTCATCCTGATTTCTTTATCCGAAAAGCAATCGGGTGGTCGTTGAGGCAATATACTAAACACGCGCCCGAAGCTGTTATAGATTTTGTGCACAATCATAAACTCAGCAACCTGAGCACTAAAGAGGCATTGAAAGTAATTTCAAAAAAAAATCCCGGAAAGTTTATATAAAACTCCGGGATTTTTCATTTACTGCTTTAGCTTGTTAAACCGGGTTTTCTGTAACCAGTTTAAATCCAATTCCGTGTACATTTATCAGCTCCACCGAGGGATCTTCTTTCAGGTATTTGCGGATTTTTGCAATATACACATCCATGCTGCGGGCATTGAAATAACTGTCGTTTTGCCAAATACGGTTAAGTGCGAAACTGCGATCGACAACCTGGTTTATGTGCTCGCACAATATTTTAAGTAACTCAGCTTCTTTGCTGGTAAGTTTCTGATCGCCACCATTAATATGCAGGTTCTGATGGTTGTAATCGAAAACAAAATTTCCCAGTGAAAATATTCCTTTGTCGGTTTTGCCATCGGTAGTTTTGGCTGAACGCCTGAGAATGGCTTCGATGCGGGCAAGCAATTCCTCCATGCTGAAAGGCTTGGTAAGGTAATCGTCGCCACCGGCCTGAAAACCTTTCAGCTTATCTTCTTCGAGCGATTTGGCAGTAAGAAAAAGAATCGGAATCTGGTTATCAACTTTACGGATATCTTTAGCCAGTGCAAAACCGTCTTTTAAAGGCATCATCACGTCAACAACACAAAAATCAAAAGGTTCCTTGTTAAATGATTCAAGCGCTTCAACACCATTAACACATAGCCTCGGGGCGTAACCTTTGGCTTCGAGATAGGTACGTAGAATAGTGCCGAGATTGCGGTCGTCTTCGGCAAGCAGGATTTTTATTTTTTCATTTTCCATTTTAAAACCTTTTATCGGAGATTATTTATCGGTTAACGATCGGATTATAATTTCATTTTATAACAGCTGCTTTTTTTAGGTGTTTTTGTTCTGATCGGGAATAAGGTATGGCAGAAAAAGAGTAAATGTACTACCTTTTCCCGGTTCGCTTTCAACTTGAATGGAGCCGCCATGTTTTTCGATAATAAATTTAACATAGCTAAGGCCGAGACCGAAACCTTTAACGTTGTGCACATCGCCGGTAGGAACTCGGTAGAGCTTATCGAATATTTTTTTCTGGTTGGCTTTGTTTATTCCCATTCCTTTATCGTTAACACTGATATAAATACCCCCATCGGCATCAGCAGTCGAAACCATAATCTGCGGTTTACGTGGTGAATATTTGTTGGCATTATCGAGCAGGTTAAAAATAACATTCGACAAGTGTACTTTATCTGCCTTAATTATTGAGTGTTTTGCCGTAAGCGTTTGGTTTATCAATCCGTCGCGTATCTCAATCTGTATGGCAATTTTTCGGATAGCATCCGAAATAAGGCTATGCATATCAATGGTTTCGGGACGCAGATGAAGGTTCCCTTTTTCGAGTATCGCCGTTTGCAGTATTTTTTCAGCCATTTCGCCGAGGCGATGGTTTTCGTCGCCTATGATCTGGATATAGTCGTTGTACATTTCGTTGGTACGCGGAATATCTTTATCGGACAGCGCCTGACAAGCCAGCGAGATGGTTGAAATCGGTGTTTTAAACTCATGTGTCATATTATTGATAAAGTCGTTTTTGAGTTCCGAAAGTTTACGTTGCCTGATAATTGTAAACACTGAAAAGCTGAAGGCTGCTATAATGGTAAGTACCAGAATTAAGGATACTGACATCATTAACCACAAGCTCTGCAGACTGTATCGGGATTGTTGCGGAAAGTATATCATCAGGAAATCGCGGGTTGAAATGGCACTGCCCGAAAACAGAGGGAACGAAAATCCTTTAAAAAGCAGCTCATCGTGGTATTTCCCTGTTTTTTCGAGTACAATTATATTACGATCGGGGCTGAAAACACCAAATTCATACTCTATTGAAATTCCTTTTGAAGCAAACTCCTGTTTAAGCAGTGTGTCGATAAGGCCAATTGAAACTCTGTTTTCAATATGCTTGATATTATCTTCGCCAAGGGTTTTGTTCATCACATAATTGAGCATAATCTGTTTGCGAACAGCAGCGCCCTCTGAAAAATTTTGCGAAATACTTAAAGGTAATTCTTGATTTTCATTTTTATCAGAATCGATTAACCGGACTGCATTTTTTCCAGTCATTGCAATGGTTTCACTTTCTGACTTGGCTATACTTTCGCCTGGCGCATCCTGCTGGCTGAGCTGCGCTGTCGAACGAAGCTGCAACACTAAAGAATCATGCGCCAATAGCTGTAGCGAACCGGCGGTTGTGCGACGCGAGAATTCAATAGTTTCGAGGTTGAGTAAGGCAATATTTACTGCATCATCAATGCTACGCCTGAAATTGGCTTCCTTGAGTTGCATTGAATTCCTGATCCAGAAAACCTGTATGCCGATAAATGCGGCCATTGCAACCGACATTATCACTATTAATAAAACCAATAACTGCTTTTTCACGAGGTATTTTTAAGGTTGCAGATTCTGCTTATGCACTTCAATCTGAATCTGTTAATTTGCAAAAATTTCGTACTCTATAACTCAGAATGAAGTATTATCTTTCTGTTTCGGTAATTTGCTCAGCAAAATCATGTAAACATTTGCTGCAAATTTATATCGCCTTATATTCAGTTATATAATCACTTAACATATTTTAACGTTCTTTTTATTTCGTTAACAATACGAGCCTGAAAATGAAATTATCTTTGTATCGGTTAATTGAACAAATAGTTATATTATTTATTCTCTCATTTTTTTGCAGAGAAATTTTCATAACTGGTTTTGTTGTTTGTTTGGGAAAAATGCGGCTAATACATGCCGCATTTTTTATTTTATCCTACTCTGTGGAAAGACTGTTGTTTTTATATCCGGTTCAGCCCATATGTTAAATTACCATTAAAGCATGACTTATCACTATTATTTCGTAATTTTAAACTTTCAATTATTACGCTACAAGTTTTTTAACTAAGTTTTAAATGATAAATATCCGCTTCCAATACAGCTACTTATCAGGTTTCCTTTCGCAAGAGGAAATTATGTTGATGCAGGCCGAAATCGATATTAGCCACAGTCTGCTAATCGAAAAGGCCGGGAAAGGTAATGAATTTCTTGGTTGGATCGATCTTCCCGGAAGAATGGAAGAATCGCTTCTCACCTCTATTGAAGCTGATGCCAAAATACTTCGCGAAAAAGCTGAAATTATTGTTGTTACAGGAATAGGAGGCTCATACCTTGGGGGCAGGGCAATCATCGAAGCACTTTCATCTCCATTTTCAACATTTGGATACGATGGCAAAACTCCGGTTGTGCTTTACGCAGGACATAACATCAGTCAGGATTACCATGCTGCTTTACTAAAATTGCTCGATACTAAAGATTATGGCCTGGTTGTAATTTCCAAATCAGGAACAACTACCGAACCTGCAATTGCTTTCCGTTTGCTGAAAGATCATATCGAAAAAAAATATGGTGTCGAAGAAGCTGCCAGCCGAATTATAGCAGTTACCGATGGAACAAAAGGCGCATTAAAAAACCTTGCCGACAAGCAAGGATATAAAACATACACAATTCCAGATAATGTGGGCGGGCGTTTTTCGGTATTCACGCCTGTTGGTTTATTGCCCGTTGCTTTGGCTGGTTTCGATATACGCGAACTGATACAGGGAGCTAACGAAATGCGGAAAGCCTGCACCGAAACTTCTTCAATATCCGATAATCCGGCAGCGTGTTATGCGGCAATCCGTTCATCGTTATACCGCATGGGTCACCAGATTGAAATATTGGTGAATTATGAGCCTTCACTACATTATGTTGCCGAATGGTGGAAACAATTGTTTGGCGAAAGCGAAGGAAAAGAAAATGAAGGACTATTTCCGGCAGCTGTTGATTTTACAAGCGATCTTCACTCACTGGGACAATATATCCAGGAAGGACAGCGAATGCTTTTCGAAACCGTAATTCATGTTTTAAAACCCAAACATCCGTTAATAATTCCTTTTGATGAAACCAACCTCGACGGGATGAATTTTGTAGCCGGAAAAACCCTTCATGAGATAAATGCAACAACAGCTCTTGCAACCACGCTTGCGCACATTGACGGAGAAGTTCCAAACCTGGATATTTTGCTTCCCGAAATTAACGAACGATTTCTTGGAGAGCTTTTATACTTTTTCGAGTTTGCTTGCGGATTGAGCGGTTACCTTTTAGGAATTAACCCATTTAATCAGCCTGGTGTTGAAACATATAAAAAAAATATGTTCGCTTTACTTGGAAAACCGGGATTTGAAAATGAAACAGAAGCATTGCGGACGCGAATGAATGAACGATAAACTAAGAGAAAAGACAAAGAAGAGTGAGAACATAAAGGCTATGAGAACAAAAGTGAATTTTTATAGCCGATATATAATTGAGACAAGAGGCACAAGCTCAACAAATGAAATTAATTAACTTATACCGCCGCTTTGCATCACGCATCAACACACAACGAAAACTTTTATGGAAAACAGGCTTTTTGAGTATATGAACCATCGCATAGGCGGCGATATTAATCCTGCCGGACACACGAAAGAAGCTGGCCCTTTAATTACTATTTCGAGGCAGACAGGTTGCGGTGCCAGCCACATAGCCTGGTCTTTATGCCAGGAATTGAATAGGCGGAAAACTTCAACTAAAAACGGCGGAAAATGGAATATGATCAGCCGCGAAATACTTCAAAAATCTGCGGAGGAACTCAATCTTGATCAAGCATCATTAAAGCATGTTCTTAGTGATAAGGACCGTGGCATTATGGATCAGATTATTGAAGCACTCTCAACACACGCTCACAAAAGCGACAAGAAGATTTTTAAAACCATACAGGATGTGATCATGAAGTTTGGCACCAACGGAAACGTAGTAATAGTAGGCCGGGGAGGAGCCGGTTTCTGTTCTGGTATTAAACAGGCTCTGCATATAAGGCTTGAAGCTCCGGAGGCATGGCGTATTGAAACTATTGCCAAACGACTTGATTTCAGCAAAGCATTTGCCACCGAATATATAAATAAAAACGACTCTGACCGCGATTTGCGGGTAAGCCGGATTATTGGTCGAAAACCCGACCACTCAATGTATGACGTAGCAATAAACCGCAGTCGCTTTACCGAACAAGAGATTGTTGAAACCATAATTCAACTGGCTTCAATCAAAGGATTGATATAAACTCCATAAAACCTCACAGGCTCTTGAATACTGGTAAAACTGCTGAAATTCCCATTTTACTACTCAACGATCTGAGTATCGCTTTCAGCCATGAAGGGAAAGAGCATATTGCTGTAAATCATATTTCATTCGAGCTGCAACGTGGCAGTACATTGGGTATTGTAGGTGAGTCCGGCTCAGGAAAATCACTTACTTCACTGGCCATTATGGGTTTAATTCCTAAACCTAACGGGAAAATTAAAAGCGGATCAATTGTATTCAATAATATAGATGGGGATAATTCTGACCTTCTTCAGCTTCCTGAAAAAGAAATGAGGTTGTGGCGTGGGAAAAAAATCGCTATGATTTTCCAGGAACCCATGACCTCCCTTAACCCGGCTTATCGCTGTGGCAAACAAGTGATGGAAAATATACTGGAACATGAAAACGTAACCCGCAACGAAGCACGAAAACGTACACTCGACCTTTTCCATGAAGTAATGCTGCCTGACCCTGAACGCACATTTAAAGCATATCCTCACCAGGTTTCGGGCGGACAGAAACAGCGTGTAATGATTGCCATGGCATTGGCGTGTAATCCCGATATTTTAATTGCTGACGAACCAACCACTGCCTTGGATGTAACTGTGCAGAAAACCATCCTTGAGTTGCTGCGAACGTTACAAAAGAAACATAATATCAGCCTTATCTTTATTTCGCATAATCTGGATGTGATTGCTGAAATTTCAAAAAATGTGCTGGTAATGTACAAAGGCGAAATTGTTGAAAAAGGAACAGTAACCGAAATATTCAACCATCCCCAACACCCCTATACCAAAGGATTACTGGCATGCCGTCCACCTTTGGGAGATCGTCCGCAGCGATTAAAAGTAATTGCTGATTTTGTGGAAGCAAAAGTCAATGAGAGAGATACATTTATAAGCAACATGGCGCGTGCACTGCAACATGCGAAACTATATTCGGAAAAACCTATTCTAAAAGCGGAAGGAATTAATACTGTTTTTACACTAAAGCGAAATCTGGCTGGCAAACCATTGAAACAATACAAAGCTGTGAACAATGTTTCTTTCGAAGTATTTCCGGGCGAAACTCTTGGTTTGGTCGGAGAATCAGGTTGCGGAAAAACAACTCTCGGACGTACTTTGCTGAGGTTGGTTGAACCCGAATCAGGAAGTACACTTTACAACGGCATCCAGGTTAATACATTGAAATCAGATGAATTGCGGGCTTTGCGAAAAAAACTACAGATTATTTTTCAGGATCCTTATTCGTCACTCAATCCACGTATTACCATCGGCGAAGCGATTATCGAACCCATGCGTATACATAAACTTCATGGAAATGATACTTCACGAAAAGCAAAAGTTACCGAATTACTTCAAAAAGTAGGACTGGAGGCATCGCATTACGGGCGTTATCCGCATGAGTTTTCGGGCGGGCAACGGCAACGGATTTGCATAGCCAGGGCACTTGCTGTGGAACCTGAATTTATAATTTGCGACGAATCCGTGTCGGCGCTCGATGTTTCGGTACAGGCTCAGGTGCTTAACTTGTTAAATGATTTAAAAAAAGAATTCGGGCTTACATACCTGTTTATCAGTCACGATCTTTCGGTTGTGCGCTATATGAGCGACCGGCTGATGGTGATGAAAAACGGCGCAATTCAGGAAATGGGTGAAGCTGACGAGGTTTTTTCAAATCCACAATCGGAATATACGCGATTGTTGCTTGAGGCGATTCCGCGGGGAGTGGTTTAGGACAAGGAGAAGGGGAGAAGGGAGTTCAAATAATGTGATAATGTGATAATGTGACAATGTGATAATGTGACAATGTGATAATGTGACAATGTGATAATGTGACAATGTGATAATGTGATAATGTGACAATGTGATAATGTGACAATGTGATAATGTGACAATGTGATAATGTGACAATGTGATAACGTAACAATGTGATAATGTGATAATGTGATAATGAGGTGTTTTGATGCTTTGAATGAGGAATAAAAATGCGTGTTCAAAATGTTTGAAAGATCCAAACCTGAAATTAAAAAAAACATAGTCTCTTCATCGCCACTGAGTGCCATTACTGCTTTCC
>JBBSDC010000010.1:0-52115 GCA_038249705.1 Bacteroidales bacterium
AGAATCCATGATTACATACTAAAGCTTTTAAAATAATTATACCATGACAGGTTGGCTAAAATTAACCGATGAACAAAGAAGGATAAGTGTTGAACAGGCTGCAATAAGGAGCGGTATAACAGCTAAAGCAATTGAAAAAGATTGGTGGGTAACCTTAATACTTAAAGCATTATTTGAAAGCCCTTATGCAAAATTTTTCATCTTTAAAGGAGGTACCTCATTAAGCAAAGGTTGGAAACTTATAGAACGTTTTTCAGAAGATGTGGATATTGCTATTATAAGCGATATGCTAAAACAGGCAATGAAATCAAAACTATTATCCGCACTATCGAAAAAGAAATAACTACAGACCTTGCCGAAATACAAATGGAAGGAGTAACCAGCAAAGGTTCAAGTTTAGAAAATCGGTTTTTGAATATGTGAGTACAGATAAAGGAAATACAAACAATAAGCTTATAGTAGAAATCAATTCATTTGCCAACCCTTTCCCATTTCAGCGGCTTACCATTCAAAGTATGGTATATGATTTTTTAATACAGACAGGCAATGGAAAATACATTGACCAATTCAATCTACATCCATGTGAGGTAAATATATTGAACAAAGAACAAACCTTGTTAGAGAAATTGGTATCATTGATTAGGTTTTCATTTAAGGAAAATGCTGTTGAGAGTATTTCTGAAAAAATAAGACACTTTTATGATTTATATTTTTTGGCAAGTAATCCCGAATGTGCTGAATTTATAGCATCTGATTTGTTTAAGAAACAATTTGATAGAATTCTACAACACGATAGAGCAATGTTTGAAGAGCCTCAAGGGTGGCAAAATAAATTAGTTGCCGAATCACCCTTGCTTACTGAGTTTACAACTATTTGGAAACAATTAAATGGAAGATATCAAACAGAACTATCGGCATTTGCATATAGACCAATACCTGATGAAAAAGATATTTCAGCTGTTTTTTTGGATTTGATAAATCGAATTAAATGAAATTTACAAAAGAAAATCAGAGCATACATTTATAGAATTACCAGGTCAGGAAGGTTTTTCCCGCTAACTTTATTCACAGCAGGATTGCTTTCGCTGGCATTTATGGGCTTTTCAAGGTTGGTAAAATAAGAAAGGAAAAAAAATCAGAGCCCAGATAGTTGGACAAACTATTAACCATTTTCCATTTTCTATTTTTAACTTTTCATTTTCTGCCAGTCGCTAAATAAGTTATTTTTGCAAAAAGTTCAATACTTAAAAGTTTCTTATGGCTGACAATTACATTATTTCACTCGAAGGCATTTCTGTTTATCAGCGCGATAACCTTATTCTTTCGAACGTATCGCTCAGTATTCATAAAAGCGAATTCGTTTACCTTGTCGGAAAAACCGGTACCGGTAAAAGCAGTCTGATGAAAACTCTGTATGCTGATTTGCCTTTGCTCGACGGTAAAGCAGAAGTTGCCGGGTTCAGTATTCCTGATATAAAGCGCAAGGAGATTCCGTTTCTGCGTCGTAAGATCGGTATCGTTTTTCAGGATTTCCAATTGTTGAACGACCGGAGTGTAAATGATAACCTTATATTTGTAATGAAAGCCACCGGCTGGAAAGATTCCGATGCCATGCGCCACCGCATGAACGAAGTGCTTGATAAAGTGGGGCTTATAACCAAAGGCTTTAAAATGCCGCACCAGCTTTCGGGTGGTGAACAACAACGTGTTTCCATTGCCCGTGCACTGTTAAATGATCCGGAATTATTACTCGCCGATGAGCCTACCGGGAACCTCGACCCGGAAACATCGGACGGAATTATGCAATTGCTTTTTGATATCCGTAAAACCGGCAGGGCTATTTTTATGGCTACCCACAATTATGCTTTGCTGCGTAAATATCCGTCCCGAATTATAAAATGCGAAAAAGGAAAACTGATTGAAGTCGGAGCTGGCTTGATCGGGATAGGAGAGGAGTAGGAAAGGGGATTTTTGATTTCGGATTTGTGATTTCGGATTTTGGATTTCGGGAAAGGGAATCTGAAATCAATAACTATTCAGGAAAAATTTCAACGATAAGTTTCATCGCATTCGTTTCATCCGAAAAACTTTTCTGAAGCAATTCTGACCTCGAAATCAATTGGTTATGATTAAATTCAGTATTAAAAAGGAAAATAATTTTCTGCTTCATTTCACCAGCCCCGGCAGCAATTTCGCATAAACTTTCAATGCCTGTACCTGCAAGCATTTCGCGGTTTACCAGCATCCAACGTCCGTTATACAATGTGTTAAGCAGTTTTAGCTTTAAGCCTGTTGCCTGAAAAGTTACTAAAACATTTATCTGCGCATTCCTTATCAGTGCTTCCATCTCAGCCTGTGGCGGATTGGCAATCAATTCAATATTTTTAAATTTCGAAATGAGGCTTCGCAACTCTTCCGATGGATTGAGCCCGGCAATTTTCAGCGGAATATGTAAATCATTAAATACTTCTCTTGCAAGGTATTTCGCAGCTAATGCATTTTCGCCTACCGATAAATTTCCGTGATAAAGCACATAGTCGCCTTTCCCGGGCTGACTTTTCACCTCACTGTTTCCATGAAAACTTGGCAGATAAACTACTTCTTTTTCAGGGAATTGCTTAGCCAGGTAATCGCGGTCGGTTTGTGAGACTACCAGCATTTTTGTTGCGAATTTAAGTTGGTTCTGATACTGCCTCAGTTTAATACTTTCGAGCAGGAAAAATGCTTTCCGTCCGGCGTTTTTCTCCGATTTATAAAGGTTAAAATAATAATCATGCTCAATATTGCTTTCGCGATAAATAAGGGTTCGGCCTTGTAACGCTTTGTTATTGAGGTAAAAGCAACTGTGAAGTCCTTCGAAAAGTATAGGATAATTATCGGACAACAAATTTTTGAGCAATTCATCGGACTGTCTGCTTTCAACTATGTATGGTTTCAGCGACAACTGCGATGTTAGGCCAGTTTTTCGGGGATAATAATTTACTGATTCGCAGTACAGGTTTAGTTCCGGAGCTTCCGGCCGGTCGTATTGGTAGCAATGCAGATGAATTTTTATTCCGGCTTTATGTAACGCTTTTAACTTGTAAAAAACGTCGATAACACCGCCATAATTAGCCGGAAAAGGAATGCTGAAGGAAACGATATGCAAATGATTTTCAGGCATAAGGAGTAAATATTTCGATCAGTGTTGTCTTCTCGTTTTCCCAGTTCAAATCAGCGGCAGCTTTTTGGGTATTCGCTTTATACATTGCAAGTTTGCTTTCATCGGCCAACATAGTTTTAATTTTATTGGCAATATGTTCAGGATCATGACTTTCGATAAAATCACCGATTTCATAGGTTTGAATAATATTTTTCAGTTCGACCAATGGCGTTGCCAGAACGGGAACTCCGGCATAAATATAATCGAACAGTTTATTTGGTAAGCTGAATCTGTAATTGATGTTGGTATCTTTATCAATGGTAAGCCCGATATCAGCATTGGCAGTGTATCCGGCAAGGTTTTGAGGAGTTTGGCGCGGCACAAACTCAACTTTATTTTGCAAGGAAAGATCAATCACCATTTTCTTCAGAAATGGAAGCACATCACCGCCACCAACAATCAGAAGCAACACATTATCGAGATATTGCATGGCTTCAACCGCTTCTTCGGCACCACGCTGTACGTTAATTCCTGAGCCTTGAAGTAGAACAATTTTTTTATCCTCAGGCAATCCAAGAGCTTTGCGCGACGGGATTTCGGAATTGGTAAACCGATTGGGAATATTACGGACAATTTTAAACGGAACATGATATTCATCTTCAAACAACTTTGCAATACTTGCATTTACCGTTATGCAGTTTTTAAGTTTTGGTACAATGGTTTTTTCAATCCATTTCCAAATGCGCTGCACTTTAGGCCTGTCAACAAGTTCGGGTGTTGCTGTAAAATATTCGTGGCTATCATAAACAATAGGCGTTTGTTTAATCTTGTGAACCAGGTAATTAGGTAAAAGTGTGTCGAGGTCGTTGCTCACAAGCATATCAGCAGGCCTCGAAAGCAGCAGAAAGAAAAGCCGGATATTGTATTCAGCATAAAATAGCGGTCCTTTTTCCCATAAAAGCCTCATGCGTATGGTTTCGTATTCGCGCTCAGCAATGGCCGGACTATCGTATTTCCTTCTGCCAACCATTATGACTTCAAACCCGACTTTCACAAGTACATCGGCAGTACGGGCAATGCGCTGGTCGGTAACCAGATCGTTGATCACTGAAATGATAACTCTTTTCTTTTTCATTGTGTTAATTGCAGTGCGAAAGTAAAGTTTTCGGATGAATTTTTAATAAACTTGCCTTTTATTGGAATGGTTAATTTAATTTTGCAAAAAATCTATGTAGCAGGCCTGTTTGAGAATAAACCGGGTAAAAATTTCAATTGGATATTTTAAAGCTCTGATTTACAAAAAGATAAAAACAGTTTATGCCGCAATATTCAGATGTCCGTGAGGATGTATCGTTACGCAAATTCAATACCTTTCATATTAATGTGAGTGCCCGGTATTTTGCTGAAATCAACAGTTTTGAGCAGCTTCAGGCATTAATTGCTTCGGGTATGCTCACCGAAAATCCAGTCCTGATCCTTGGTGGTGGAAGCAATTTGCTTTTTACCGGAAATGTAAAAGGAATTGTTGCACATATTGGTAATAAAGGGATTGAAGTTATTGAACGCAACGAAGACTCTGTTCTTGTTAAGGTTGAAGCTGGCGAAAACTGGCACGATTTTGTAACTTTTTGTGTTGAAAACGGATTTGGCGGACTCGAAAATCTTTCGCTTATTCCCGGCAATGTCGGCAGTTGCCCAATTCAGAATATTGGCGCATATGGTGTTGAAATAAAAGATTATTTTCACTCACTCGAAGCCGTTGATATTAAAACCGGCGAACTGAATGTTTATAACCGCGAGGAATGCAGGTTTGGTTATCGCGACAGTATTTTTAAAAACGAGCTGAAAGGGAAAGTTGTTATCTGGACAGTTACTTTCAGGCTTAGTCTGAATCCTGTTATGCATATTGAATATGGAGCTATCAGGCAGGAATTATCGGCTTCGGGTATTGAAAATCCTTCTATTACAGATGTGAGCAAAGCCGTTATTGCAATCAGGCAAAGTAAACTTCCTGATCCTGAAGTGCTTGGTAATGCAGGTAGTTTTTTTAAAAATCCGACGGTTGATATTCAATTTGCCGCAAAACTCAAAGAATCTTTTCCTAATCTGGTCTCCTATCCAAAGGGCGAAAACAAAGTTAAGCTCGCAGCCGGATGGCTTATTGAGCAATGTGGCTGGAAAGGTTTTCGCGATGGTTATGCCGGCGTACACGAAAACCAGGCACTTGTGCTGGTAAATTACGGAAATGCAACCGGTGCCGATATGCTTACGCTGGCGCACAAAATCCAGAATTCAGTATATGAGCGTTTCGGTGTGAAATTAGATATGGAAGTGAATGTGATTTGAGAATTACGAATTACGAATTGAGAATTACGAGTTAGGACTACTGTCTTTCGTCTTCCATCTGCCGTCTTCCATCTGACAACTTCCATCTGCCGACTTCCATCTTCCGTCTTCCGTCTTCCTTCTTCCGACTCCCGCCTTATCCAATCGTCCTCTCCACACATTCCCACAATTTCTCTGCCGTTCGTTCCCACGAAAATTGCTCCCGTTGCAATCTTCCTTCAACAATTAATTTTTCCCTGAATCCTGAATCTGATGACATTTTTTGCATAGCATCAGCAATAGAAGTAATTGAAAACGGATCGATTAACACTGCGGCATTTCCGGCAACCTCGGGCATGGAGGTTACGTTGGAAGTAATAACCGGCGTATCGCAATGAAAAGCCTCCAGGATCGGAATACCAAAACCTTCGAAATATGAAACATAAGTCAATGCCAGAGCCGAAGCCATCAGCGAAGCAAGTTCAATATCGGTTACACGGCCTGTAAAAATAACATCATCACGGTGTTCCATTCCTTCATAGGCCAGGCGGATTTCGTCAGTCCACCACATGCGGGCTCCGGCCAAAACGAGTTTTCTTCCTTCTGTATCTGTTTTTTTAAACTGATCGAAAGCTTTAAAAAGATTCACCAGGTTTTTACGTGGATGCAGGGTTCCGATAAAGAAAAAGTAATCCTTCCCGTGCGAAAAAATTTGTTTTGTAGCTTCTTTCTCAGTTAGTTGCATCGGTTTAAAAATACTTCCGGCACCGTTATAAACTACATCTATTTTATCCGGGTCAATATGATACGTGTTGGCAATATCCGATTTCGAATATTCCGACACGGTTGCAATTCTTGAAGCTTTCCGGGCAAACCGAGGAAACATATTCGAATAATACTTCCTCACCAGGTAAGGAATATCTTCGGGGAAATGCTCAAAATTGAGATCATGAATCACTCCTACTGATTTGACTTTAGTTGTCAACGACAAAAATCCGTCAGGCGAAAGAAATACATCAGGTTTGCTCCTCATAAAATGCAATGGCAACGATGCTTCGAACCAAGCCAGAAAAAGGAAAGGATGCCTTGCCTGTGGTTGAAGAACAAACGGTTTTACATTCTGATTGTAGATAAATTGTTCATCTGGTTTCCTGTCGAAGTAAAACAGGAACTCGTGCTCAGGATGTTTTGTGGTAATAATGCGAAGGGTCTCGTCAGCGAAACGTCCAATGCCATCAAGCCGTCCGGGTATGAGTAATCGTGTATTTACAGCTATTTTCAATCGGGTAATTTTAAAGTCCTTCTTTGTAACTCATAGTAATTACGCAAACCTATGAAATTAATTGTAACCCGGCGGCATTTTCCTTCCTGCTTTTTTGATTTTTATGATCATGGCGGTTCAACTTTCGTGTACTAATTTAAATAGTCGTACTTTTGGCCGCAAATAGAGTTTGTGAATGAAAACACTGGTAAAATTTGTACTACAGAAGATTCTTGGATTTAAAAATTATCTCTTTATATTTTCTCTTTACGTTGATGCAACGTTGAAACGTAACCGCAAGGAAGGCGATTTTCTTTATTTCGTTGGTTTATTACCTGATAATTCAACGGTATTGGATATTGGAGCAAACATTGGAGTTATGTCAGTGCAGCTGGCCCGCAAACTTCCCGCTTCCGAAATATTTTCATTCGAACCTGTTCCGGATAATCTTAATGCGCTTCGCAGGCTGATCCGTTTTTTTAAACTTTCCAATGTTAAAATTTTCGATTTCGCTCTTGGTAATTACGATGGGACTGCCGAAATAATTCTGCCTGAGCATAATCATGTCAAATTTCACGGTCTGAGCCATATTAAAGATGTTGACGGTTCCGAAGGCGACCATGGGTTAAAATACATTGTCCCTATTCACAAACTCGATACTATTGCTGAAATGCAGACATTGAGTAAACCGCTAAGTGGAATAAAGATTGATGTCGAAAATTATGAGTATAATGTTTTGGAAGGTGCCAGAGAATTGATTCTGAAATACAAACCGGTTATTTATGCCGAGTTGTGGGAAAATCATAACCGTACCAAATGTTTGCAGTTGATAGATGAAATCGGATATCAAACTTTTATTCTCCAAAAAGGTAATTTAATTATATTTGACAGCGAAAAGCATCATACTCAGAATTTCTTTTTCAAGTCTATCGCCTGAAGTATGGCTTTAATGTATGAAGCGTAAATTTATAACCAATCTTGGTTTTCTGCTCTTTCTGAATTTTCTGGTGAAGCCATTCTGGATCTTTGGCATCGACCGTACCGTTCAGAATATGGTTGATCCGGGCGAATACGGTTTTTATTTTACTGTGCTCAATTTTACATTCCTTTTTAATATTCTTCTCGATTTCGGAATCACCAGTTTCAACAACCGAAACATAGCCCAGAATAATCAACTCCTTAACAAGCACTTTTCAGGAATAGCCTTGCTCCGTTTTTTGCTTGCGGCTGTTTATTTTGTTGTGATTTTTATAGTTGCGGCTCTCATAGGATACGATCCGCGGCATATGTATTTTCTTGCTTTTTTAGGATTCAACCAGTTTCTGGTCTCATTTATTCTGTACCTGCGATCGAATATTTCGGGTTTGCTTTTATTCAGGATTGATAGCGCTATTTCAGTTCTCGATCGTTTGTTAATGATCCTGTTTTGCAGCATTCTGCTGTGGGGCGATTTTACTACCGAGCCTTTCCGCATTATATGGTTCGTTTATGCCCAAACCCTTGCTTACCTGATCACGGCTTTCATTGCGTTTCTTATTGTTATAAAGAAAGCAGCTTTTAAAAGATTACACTGGAATACCTCATTTTTCCTGATGATTATCAAACAGAGCTTTCCATTTGCGCTGCTGGTGTTGCTGATGTCGTTTTATAACCGCATCGATTCAGTAATGCTCGAACGTATGCTGCCCAAAGGAATCGGTACTTCCCAGGTTGATATTTATGCCAAAGCGTATCGCTTGCTCGATGCGGTTAATATGATAGCCTATTTGTTCGCAGTATTGCTGATACCAATTTTCGCAAAGCTTCTAAAAGATAAAAAACCTGTTATAGGAATGGTAAAACTTTCATTTACTATAATTTTTACCATCTCAATGATTGTGGCAACTGGCTCATCATTTTTTAGCAGCCAGATTATGGAATTGCTCTATATTGGTCAGATAAAGGAAGCCCAGCAAGTATTTGTTTTTCTCATTGTAGGCTTTATCCCAATTTCAGCAACGTATATTTTTGGCACATTACTAACAGCCAATGGTAGTTTAAAGGCCTTGAATCTGATGGCTTTAACAGGAATGGTGCTGAACATCAGTTTGAATTATTTGCTTATACCCCAGTTTCTGGCTGTTGGTTCAGCATATGCAAGTCTGGCTACTCAGTTTGTTACCGCCATTATCCAAATTGCAATTGCACAACGGATATTCAGGTTTGAGATTAACTGGAAATATATTATCACCCTGGCATTATTTGCTTCAGGTGTAATTATTTTAAACCTTGCTGTGGGTTATACCGGTTTGGATTGGCGTATAGCCCTCGCAGTTGCTGGCACAGCTTCGGTGATATGGGCATTTGCCCTCAGATTGTTGAGCGTTGGCGGTTTCCTACGCTTGCTCCGAAACGAATAATGGCTTGCTTTTTTTAAAGTAATTCATTCAGAATAGGATTCGCTAAGCGATTTAGCTAGTTATTATGGAGTAACTTATCGTACGGGTTGCTTTTTATCCATATTTCTTTACCTTTGCACGTCAAAATCCGGAGGATTATCTTATGCTGAATAACTCCACGAACAGTTATACTGATTCATTTAAAGTTGCTTTTTTTCTTTACAAATGGCGTAAAACGCTCATTACTCTTGGTGTAGCTGCGGCAGTATTATCGGCTGTATTTTCCTCATCTCTTTTTATTACACCACTCTACAAGTCAACGGTGGTAATGTATCCTACATCAAGCAATTCAATTTCAAAGTCGTTGCTCAACGAAAATGCAATTGCAAAACAGGACATACTCGAATTCGGTGAAGATCAGCAGACGGAGCAAATGTTACAGATTCTCAGTTCGAACAGGATCAGGGATAAAGTTATCAGTAAGTTTAAATTAGGTACTCATTATGGTATTAAGCCTGGATCGAAATATGAGCAAACCCGTCTTTACAATCGATTCGAATCGCAGGTTTCCTTTAAGCGTACCGAATATATGGCGGTTAAAATATCCGTTTTGGATAAAGATCCCCAGATGGCTGCCGATATTGCAAACGAAATTGCCGCTTTACTCGACTCGGTGAAAAATGACATGCAAAAAGAAAGGGCTATACAGGGATTTCGTATCGTGGAAGCTGAATACCTTTCGCTCCAACAGCATGTAAAAGAAATGGAAGACTCGTTGACCCAGCTCAGGAAATTGGGTGTACACGACTATGAATCACAGGCTGAGATGATGAATCAGCAACTTGCAATGGAAATAGCCAAAGGCAATACACGAGGTATCAATGCGCTGGAACAGAAATTGGAGACCCTGGCAACCTGGGGCGGTCCTTATGTTTCTATACGCGATGCACTTGAACACGAAAAGAAACAGTTAAGCTATATCAAAGCAAGGTATGACGAAGCTAAAATAGATGCTTACCAGGATATCCCTCAAAAATTTATTGTTGAAAATGCTTATAAATCCGAAAGAAAGGCATATCCGATAATGTGGATAATTGTCGTCCTATCGGTAATAGGTACACTACTGGCAGGAATGCTGTTAATTTTCGTTGTGGAAAGAAGCCCGGAGTTTTTACAAAAACTCAAGCAAACTTATATCTGAATACTAAGCCCTCCACCACCCAGGAAGATTATCTTACCATTTAAACGCAAAATCATTCCAAAACATAAAAATCACCATACCCTGATGGATAACTTTTTTAATAATACCAACCTGCTGCGAAGCGTTGTTAAGTGGAAATGGCATCTTATTATTCTTGCTGTAGTTTCAGCATTGGTGTCGTTGATTGTTTCCAGCCCGCTGTTTATGAAACCCCGGTTTAAGTCGGTAGCATACATTTACCCATCTAATGTAATGCCATATTCGGACGAAAGCGAAACCGAGCAAATGCTCCAATGGATCAACTCAAGAGATGTACGTGACAGTGTGATACGAAAATTCGATCTGGCAAAGCATTATGGTCTAAAGCCAACTGAGAAATACCACGCTTCAACACTTGAGTATATGTACAATAAAAATGTAAGCATCTCCAAAACACAATATGAGAGTGTTGAAGTAAGCGTTACGGATATTGATCCTGTGATGGCCAGGGATATAGCGCAGGCAATACTTTATTTTACCGATCAGAAAATCGGGGCTACTCACCATGTTAAATATTCCGAAGTGGTTATGGCATTGGAAAAAATGCTTAAAACCAAAGTCGCTGAAATTGATTCGCTGAAAAGCTTATACCGCGAAATTTCTTCAACATACGGTGTTTACGATGTTTTAGGCCAAAGCCAGGAAATTACCCGTGGTGAGTTGCGCACGGTTGATGGTGGTGGCGGCAGTATAAATACAAGTGAAGTTCAGAAACTTAAACAAGGCATGATGGAGAAAAGCGGCGATTTGCTGTACCTCGGAAACCGTATTAAAGATATGGCTAATGAATACAGCGAACTCATGCGGAAATACGATGTAGCCAGGTTCGATATCGATAAAAACTTCACATTTGTTAATATCGTTACGCCGCCGCAGATAGCCGATAAAAAATCGTATCCCAAAAGATTGTTTGTGATGTTTTACTTTGTTGCAGGTACACTGCTTTTCAGTTTGCTTGCCATCGCTTTTCTGGAAAGGCAAAGAAATCCTGCATCCGACATAAGCAACAGTTAATCGGTATCCCCTTGACTGAAAAACTTAAAATAGCAATTGTTTACCTTATCACAGCAGTATTTGTATTGCTGAATACGTATTTGGTATACAAGGAAATATACTTCGGAATTCTTATTCCTATTGCATGTATCATGCTGGTTTTGTATGTTTTCAGTCTCGAAAAAATACTTCTGCTTGCCGTTTTTGCCACTCCTTTAGCGGTTGATATCGGCGATTATGATCTGGGTGTCAGCATCTCGGTTCCAAGCGAACCTTTGCTTATAGGTGTACTCTTCTTTTTTATTCTCAAAATATTGCTCGAAGGTGGAGTCGAAAGGCGTATCGTAAGGCATCCGGTTACGTTAGCAGTGATTTTTAATCTCGCATGGCTTCTTATTACTTCTATTACTTCTGATATTCCTGTTGTTTCATTCAAATTTCTGCTTTCCCGCTTGTGGTTTATTATCCCGATCTATTTCGGCGGGTTGATGATGTTCAGGGTGAAAACCAATATCAGGCTTTTTATCTGGGCTTATGTATCGGCTTTAATTATCGTGATTTTCTATACAACATATGTTCACATGGGGTTTAGTTTCAGCGAAAAAGCCGGGCACTGGGTAATGTACCCGTTTTATAACGACCATACTGCTTATGGTGTTATTCTGGCCCTCTTTCTTCCGGTAATGATAGGCCTGTCTTTTGATAAAGCGGTTTCACGCAAGCAGCGTTTGTTTGCAATTGCTTCCGTCGTTATTTTGCTGATCGCTCTTTATCTGTCATATAGTCGCGCAGCATGGGTGAGTGTAGGGTTTGCCGTTGGTGTTCTGGTACTTGTTAAACTGCGGATAAAATTCCGATGGATTTTAATGTCAGTTGCCGGGGTATTGGCGATATTTTTTACTTTCAAATTCGAAATACTTGACAAACTCGAAAAGAACAAGCAGGATGCATCAGCTAATTTTATAGAGCATATTCAGTCTATTTCAAATATCTCCTCCGATGCATCTAACCTTGAACGTATAAACCGCTGGCAGGCCGCCTTACGTATGTTTAACGAAAGGCCTGTAGTAGGCTGGGGGCCGGGAACGTACCAGTTTGAGTATGCTCCTTTTCAACGATCGAAGGAAAAAACTATTATAAGTACCAATTTAGGCGACCTCGGGAATGCGCACAGCGAATACATTGGTCCCTTGGCCGAAACGGGCTTGCCCGGACTACTGAGTGTATTGTTTATTATGATTACCGTCATTTATACAGGGTTGAATGTATATAAGAAAGCGGCATCTCCTCAGTCGCGATTGTTAGCTTTGTCGGCTACACTGGGCTTGATAACTTATTTTGTGCATGGGATAATGAATAATTTTCTTAATACGGACAAAGCCAGTGTTCCGTTCTGGGGGCTGGTGGCAATAATTGTTGCACTCGATCTCTATTATAATTCCACGGAGGAAGAAATCAAATCTTGATTTTCGGAATAAAAAAAAGCCCCCTGTTTGCACAGAGGGTCGATTTACGTTTTTTTGCTTCCAGATAATTGGCAACAAATATTTTATTTGAGTTTGTAGTATAAGCCGGGTAATTTACGAAGCATTGCCAGCTCTTTCCATTTCGTACGTGCCTCAACTGCAGGGCTTCCAAAATAAGTTATTCCTCCGGCAAGCGATTTATCTACAGCAGAAGTAGCAAGTATTATAGCTCCTTTTCCGATTACAAGGTCTTTATTAATAGCAACTTTTGCCCAAATAATTACATCATCTTCAATACGGGTAACACCCGCAATGGCAGTGTGCGATCCAATCAGGCAGTTTGAGCCTATCCATGTGTCGTGACCTACCTGCACATGGTTATCAAATTTGGTTCCTTCTCCGATCACTGTATCGCCCGAAACACCTTTGTCAATTGAGCACAAGGCTCCTATTTCGACATTGTTGTGAATTACAACTCTGCCACACGACTCAAGTTTCCGGTATCCTGCCGGTTTCCGCTGAAAGTAATAGGCATCAGCTCCAAGTACACTGTTGGCATGAATTACTACATTATCGCCTATAACCGTGTAGTCATAAATACTAACATTGGAATGAATGATACAGTTTTTACCGATCTGTACATGATTTCCAATAAAAGCACCTGGCTGAATTACAGTGCCTTCGCCAATAATGGCAGATGGGCTTACCGAAGCAGTGGAAGCAACGAAAGGCATGAATTTCCTCGCCAGCGCGGTATATGCGGCAAAAGGATCATCATGAAAAAGCAGTGCTTTGCCATCAGGACAATCAACTTCCTGGTTTATAATTACAACGCTGGCTTTTGACGAAAGTGCTTTTGTGTAATATTTTGGGTGATCAACAAAAGTGAGATCGCCATGCGACACCATATGTATTTCGTTGATGCCCGAAACCGGGAAAGTAGATTCGCCACAATACGTAGCTCCGATCAGAATGGCTAATTCCTCAAGTGATATTGGTGAAGGAAATTTCATGAATAATGAATATCAAGCATTATAATGGTAAACCAGAAATTGGAATACAAGCTTCTTATTTAACTCTTTCAAAATAGCTGTTATCGCGTGTATCGATACGGATTTTGGTGCCTTCTTCGATAAAAAGAGGAACTTGAACTATCGCACCTGTTTCCAGCGTTGCTTTTTTCAAAGTATTAGAAGCAGTATCGCCACGGAAACCAGGCTCGGTGTAAGTAACCTCAAGTTCAACAAATGCAGGCAGTTCGCAGGTTAAAGGCGTTTCGGTATCAGCATGAATCATCATTTCTACAACCTGTCCTTCTTTCATAAACTGAAAACCATCAATCATTTCCTCTGAAATCGAAATCTGGTCGAATGTTTCAGTATTCATGAAGTTGTATCCGTTCTCATCTTTATAAAGAAACTGGTAAGGGCGGCGTTCGACACGTGCAATGTCGATAGGAGCGCCAGCGGTAAATGTATTGGGTATAACCTTGCCCGTTTTCAGATTTTTGAGTTTCGTACGGACAAAAGCAGGACCTTTGCCTGGTTTTACATGCTGAAACTCAACTATTTTGAAGAGATCACCATTAAATTCAATGCAAAGTCCATTGCGAAATTCAGAGGTAGTGGCCATAATTGTTACTGGTGTATGTATAAGACTTTATTAAAATGGGTGCAAAAGTACACATTTTCCTGATACAGTTGCAATTCAGCAAAGCGCTTATTTGGAAATAGGAAGCTGAAAAACTGTTTCCATGTATTCAATTATGCTATGAGTTTCAGTTTTAACTTGGATTGTGCTTTGGCATAACCGATTAATGAGATCTAATATTTATCTGGTTAAAATCTTTGACAAAAAAAATATTTGCTGGAGAGGGATTAACTCAACTAATTCTAATAGTTGGACTTTATCTCCTTATGTGGAATTTGAGGTTAAATTATTCGATTGTTGTTGTATGCGGAAGCTTAAAAAGAGTAATTGCGCTGCTTATTTTAGTTTCGGGCCTTTTATTAGCATAGAGAAACTTACAAGGTAAATTCCTCAAAACTTATAATGGTCTGAGCATCGGTTTTTCTTTACAAACTATTTTATGCTAATGCCCTACGCGCAACGTCCCTATTCCGATTTTTTTTTTTATTGATATTGAAGTCATACGGACTAAAGCAACTGACCAGGAGCCAATAACAATATACACTAACCTCAGATGATTAGGTTGCATAGCCACAATTATTCCTGCCTCACTTGCAATTGGGGAAGTTATTTTGACGGTTTCAATTATACCCTGATATTCAAAAAGTTTAAATACAAAACTATTTTCCAATCACTTGTTTCACTTTACCACTATTCTTGTAATCATCAATTACAATGGATTGTGTGCAAAAATCATGTTCTTCACTTTGGGAGTTGGAACAAACTATGAGAATCCGGTCCGCGCTATGATCGGATACAAGGCTTCTATACCATTCTATAGCTTTACGGTCGAGATTGGCGGCAGGCTCATCCAGTAATACAACATCGGATTCTGAAAGCAATGCAATAGCCAGTCTTACCCGTTGTTTCATGCCTGAAGAGAAATATTTTATTGGCTTGTTACGGTTGCGCGCTAAACCTGTAACATCAATCAAAGCATTAACATCCATACCATTGCGGAATTTCCGGAAACGGTGATGAAAAGTGAGCATTTCTTCGAGCGTAAACTCTTCGATAAGTTCCAGGTAAGGGCCGCTGTAAGTTACATGCCTGAAAAAATCTTCTACAGCAATTATCTGCCTGTCTTTACTATAATTTACGGTTCCTTCCGAAGGATGCAGATGACCCGAAATAATCTGAAGCAGCGTTGATTTCCCTGAACCGTTCGATCCGAGAATGGCATAAGCATTCCCTGAAGAAAACTCAAAGTTCACATCACGGAAAATCCATTCGTAATTGAACTTTCTGCTTATTTTATTCAGGGCAATATGCATGGATAAGTGGTTCAGTGATTTTACTATTAGGATGCCAGATATATATAATTATCTGATCGATAATGATCTGGTGAGTTCAGCAATACTATCAGATGGGTAGCTAAAGAAAATCAAAACCTATTGATGAATCATTCAGTTGGTTTTAAATGAGAATGTTATCTGGCACTGTTTGCTTCGGTTGCCTATTCTCTGCTTTTTGAATAGCCTTTCATAATGCCTCGGGTTGAGCGGCTGATAAACGAAAGAATCTCGTCGCGCTCAACAGTTGGGTGCATGGTAGTTTCAACAATTTCGACTGCACGGCTAACATTATAGCCACTCAGGAAAATAATCCGGTAAATATCCTGAATTTCATTAATTTTCTCGTTTGAAAAACCACGTCGGCGCAGACCTACAGAATTAATTCCTACATATGAAACCGGTTCGCGGGCAGCTTTGGTAAACGGTGGTACATCTTTACGAATAAGCGAACCTCCCGAAATCATGGTATGCTGGCCAATGGTAACAAACTGATGTACAGCTGACAAGCCTCCGATTATGGCATAATCTTCAACGGTAATATGTCCGGCTAAAGCTACTGAATTTGCAAGTATGCAATTATTTCCAACAATACAATCGTGGGCAATGTGAGCATAAGCCATTATGAGGCAGTTGTTTCCAACCACGGTTTCCATATTGGCTTTGGTGCCGCGGTTAATGGTAACAAATTCCCTGATGGTTGTATTATCGCCGATCCTGACAATTGAATCTTCGCCGGCATATTTTAAATCCTGTGGTACAGCAGCAATAACAGCACCAGGGAAAATTCGACAGTTTTTACCTATACGCGCACCTTCCATAATGGTAACACTGGAACCAATCCAGGTTCCTTCACCGATTTCAACATTTTTTTCGATGTTCACAAACGGTTCTATTACCACATTTTTGGCTACGTTAGCCTGGGGATGAACATATGCTAATGGCTGATTCATAACAGTTTAAATATCTGATTGATAAATTATTTTTTCCTTACGATTTGAGCCATAAGTTCCGCTTCGGTTACAATTTTATTGCCAACCCAGGCTGTTCCACGCATATGACAAATTCCGCGGCGAATTGGTGTTATCATTTCCAGAACAAAAACCAGAGTATCACCAGGCACAACTCTCTGCCTGAATTTTACGGATTCCATTTTCAGGAAATAGGTAATGTAGTTTTCCGGATCGGGAAGTGAATGAAGCACGAAAATTCCACCTGTCTGGGCCATTGCTTCAACCTGAAGTACGCCCGGCATAACTGGTTCATCAGGGAAATGGCCTACAAAAAAGGCTTCGTTCATCGTTACATTCTTCACACCAATTACATGTTTGTCATTTATTTCCATGATCTTATCGACCAGGAGGAATGGCGGACGATGCGGCAGTATCCTTTTGATGTCATTAATATCGTAAACAGGTTTAGCCGTAAGGTCGATATTGGGGCCTTTCGGACTGTTTTTTATGTGCTCGCGGATTAATTTTGCGAAATTTGTATTTACCAGGTGTCCCGGACGGGTAGCAATAATATGACCTTTAAGCGGCATTCCAACAAGAGCCAGGTCACCGATTACATCAAGCAGTTTATGCCTGGCAGGTTCGTTGTGAAAACGAAGTTCCAGATTATTCAGAATGCCTTCTTTAAGTACAGTGATTTTTGGTTTGTTGAAGTGTTTGGCAAGACTATCGAGTTCTGCTTCGCTGAGTAAGCGTTCAACAAAAACGATGGCATTGCTTACATCACCGCCTTTTATAAGATTATTGTTAATGAGGTATTCCAGATCATGCAGAAAAACAAAAGTGCGGCAATCGGCAATTTCATTTCTGAAATCTTCAATATCGGCAATTGATGCATATTGAGTTCCAAGTATTCGGGTCTCGAAATCAATCATCACCGAGAGGCGGAAGTTATCATCGGGAACCAGAACCATTTCACTTTTACGTTTTGGATCCGTAAGTGTGAGTGTGCTTCTGAATTCGAAATACTCGCGGACGGCATCAAGTTCAACTATTCCTGCTGTATCGAGGGCAGCAACGAAAAAGCGCGCACTGCCGTCCATAATAGGCATTTCCTCATTATCAACTTCTACCAGTATATTGTCGATTCCCAAGCCGGCAACCGAAGCCAAAACATGCTCAATAGTTACAAGCCGTACGCCCTGAAATTCGAGTGTTGTGCCACGCGAAGTGTCCACAACATAATCAGCAATGGCATCAATAACCGGTTTGTTTTCAATATCGACTCTGCAAAATTTGATACCGTGGTCGGCCGGGGCTGGCTTAAAAGTTAAGGTAACCTGTTTTCCTGTATGTAAACCGGAGCCTTTTATTGTAACGGGCTCCTTGATAGTACGTTGTTTGTCAAACATATTTGAGTTTAAGTAAACTTGTAAGTTTTAAATATTTTTTTCAGCTCCTGAGTTTTCGGCTTGCAACTGTTTGATGGTTTTTTCAAGATCACCGATCCTGTAATATAATTTATCGAGATTATTGAAAATAGCGATAATCCTTCGGAATCTGCTTATTTCAATTGCCGGTGCTCCAAGCAATATACTTCCTGGTTTGGTAACCCCGCTTGCTAATCCTGCCTGAGCTCCGATTTTAACATCATCGGCAATAACAATATGTCCGGCTAAACCAACCTGACCACCCAACATGCAGTTTTTCCCAACTTTGGTTGATCCTGCTATTCCGGTTTGAGCTGCTATTACTGTGTTTTCGCCAATTTCGACATTGTGCCCGACTTGAATCAGGTTATCGAGTTTAACACCTCTACGGATAATAGTTGAACCTAGCGTAGCGCGATCGATAGTAGTATTGGCCCCAATTTCTACATTATCTTCAATAATGACATTACCTATCTGCGCAACTTTTTTATAGTTGTTGTCACTTTGAGGTGCAAAACCGAACCCATCAGCACCAATAACTGATCCGCCATGTATGGTGCATTCGCTCCCAACCGCACAGTCGTGATAAATGATTACTCCCGGATTAATTGTAGTTCCTGATCCAATGCGCACATTTTCACCAATAAATGCATGTGGGAAGATTTTTACATTGTCGCCAATAACTACATTATCGCTGATTACAACAAAGTCGCCTATATATGCATTGCTGCCGATTTTGGCTGATTTGGCTATGGACGATAAGGATGAAGTTCCTGTTTTTCCTTTTCTCATCTTGTCGTATATCTCCAACAGATTGGCAAAAGCCGTGTATGGATCGGTAACGCGAATGAGCGTGCACGTAAGCGGATGTTCAGCTTCAAATTCGCTCTGCACCAGTACTATTGACGATCGTGTGTTGTATATGTATGGGTAATATTTCGGATTCGCAAGAAAACTTAAAGCTTCGGGTTCGCCATCTTCGATCCTTGCTAATCGGTTAACTTTCACATCAGGGTTTCCGTCGATAGTACCACCTACCAGGCCAGCGATTTCTTTTGCAGTAAATTCCATCAGGATCAAATAATGTTAATTCCGGTTGATTTAAAAAAGTTTGCAAATATAGATATATTTATTTACAAAGGAATTCATATGCTTATAACATCCATTTGATCAAGGTGCGTCAAATGTCTGCCCACTTAGGGAAGTAGGTGAAGTACTTTGAAACGGTTTTATTATAAACAGCAATATTGAGTTGTTCCGAAAGGCCGGAAATATCCCAGCGCTCGCCATTTTTATCAATTATGGTAATACGGTCGCGGCCGGGATCATAAGCACTGTTCGAAATTTCACCCTGACCTACAAAATAGTTGTACTCATCGCCATTTAATTTGAGCTTTTCAACAACCCGGTTTTTTATTTGTATGGTTTTTTCGTGGGCGAAAGGCTCAGCCGAAATAACAACCCTGAAAAGTTTCCTGTTCAATAGCGATTTGCATAACAAACACATTATAGGGTCATTATCTTCCGACCATTCTTTTATTGCATGATGAATATCATAATCATCAAGTGCTGCGAATTTTGTTAAAATGGAAGGCGAAGCCGTAAACTGTTCCTTGCTCACTTGTTGCCCCAGGAAAAATTTTAGTGCCGAAGAGCAAGGCAAATCCCGGCCTTTTTTTATAAGTTCTCTGGCACGGTTCAAAATACTGATGAGCATATATTCGACAGCAAGAACTGTTTTGTGATAGTAAACCTGCCAATACATCAATCTTCGTGCAACTATAAATTTTTCAATCGAATAAATTCCTTTTAGTTCCACCGCGAGTTCGTCATCGTCAACAGTGAGCATTTTCAGAATCCGATCAGTGCTTATAACTCCTTCATTTACACCGGTATAAAAACTGTCGCGCATCAGATAATCAAGCCGGTCCATATCAAGCTGTCCCGAAACTAACTGGTGCAAAAACTTTCGCGAATACTTGTTTTCGAAAATTTCGATTGCAACATTAAGCTTGTTATCGAATTCAATGTTCATTTGTTTCATGAACATAGATGTGATTTCTTCGTGCGATATTCCTGTAACTATATGGTGTTCAAGCGCATGTGAAAATGGCCCGTGGCCAATATCATGTAATAATATTGCCAGTGTTGCTCCCTGTGCTTCTATGTTTGAAATCTGAAATCCTTTCGACCGTAATGTTTCAATTGCCAGGCTCATAAGGTGCATGGCTCCAAGCGCATGATGAAACCGGGTATGCATGGCGCCCGGATATACCATGGATGCATGTCCTAATTGCTCAATCCTGCGCAGACGCTGAAAAAATGGATGCTCAATTACATCAAATACCAACTTGTCGGCAATAGTAATAAAGCCATAAAGCGGGTCGTTTATTATTTTTCGTTTAAAGGCTGAAGCAGTTGTCACGCTATTTTGTTAAATTTGTATAAAAGACATGTTAAATCAGGAATCCGGCACAATAAAAACAGTGATCACAGCATTAGTACTCCTGATCGGGAGGCTAGTTAACTCAGCCGGATGCTATTTTCGCAAAGATAACAAATGCCTTAACCGATTGTTACATAAATATTAATAAATTGAACATGGAAAACGGAATAATATTGTGGGCCGACGATGAAATTGATCTTCTTAAACCTCATATCATGTTTCTGAAGGACAAAGGGTATGAAGTATTAACCACAAATAATGGCGACGAGGCAGTTGATCTTTTAAAAAGTCAAAAGGTTGATATCGTTTTCCTCGATGAAAATATGCCAGGCTTATCAGGTATTGAAACTCTGTCGATTATTAAAGCCAGCTATCCTAACCTGCCTGTGGTTATGATCACCAAAAGTGAAGAAGAACATATTATGGAGGATGCAATAGGCGCAAGCATTTCCGATTACCTTATTAAACCGGTTAATCCCAAACAGATACTTCTAAGTGTGAAGAAGAATCTTGATAATAAGCGGCTTGTAAGCGAAAAAACTACACATGCCTACCAGCAGCAATTCCGCAATATTGGAATGGAAATCAGCAACAGGCTCGAATTCAACGAATGGACCGAAATTTATAAAAAGCTTATTTACTGGGAGCTTGAACTTGAAAAAGCTCAGGATCAGAGTATTGTAGATATTATGCGTTCGCAGAAAGTGGAAGCCAACCAGGTTTTTTGTAAATATGTTGAACGTAATTATCTCGATTGGCTTAATGGACGTACTGCTGAAAAACCTGTTCAGTCGCACACTCTTTTGCGCGAAAAAGTCCTTCCGCTGATTAAGGAGAACAGTTCAATGTTTATGATATTGATTGACAACCTGCGTTATGATCAGTGGAAAATGCTTCAACCCATTTTTGAAGAATATTACAGGGTTGAGCGCGATGACTTGTACTACAGCATTTTGCCAACTACAACTCAGTATGCCCGTAATGCTTTGTTCTCCGGACTTTTACCCAGCGAAATAGCCAAAAAATATCCTAAATACTGGATTAACGAGGATGAGGAAGGCAGTAAAAATCAATTCGAAGGTGAGCTGTTGGGCGAAAACCTGAAACGATTCGGTTACGATATAAAGTATTCGTACACCAAAATCCTGAACCTGACAGCAGGCCGTAAACTTGTGGATACATTGCCTAACCTTATGGCGAATCGTTTTAACGTTATTGTTTACAATTTTGTTGATATGCTTTCGCATGCCCGTACCGAAATGGAAGTGATACGCGAGCTGGCCGATGATGAGCCTGCATACCGTTCGCTCACCGTGAGCTGGTTCGAACATTCGCCGCTTCTTGATATTATTAAGTTTCTTGCAGCTAAAAAAATACCGCTTATTATTACTACCGACCACGGATCAGTAAGAGTTGGCAATCCTGTAAAAGTGATAGGCGATCGTACTACCAATACCAACCTCAGGTATAAAAATGGCAAGAGCCTGAACTTTAATAAAAATGAAGTGTTTGAAGTTAAAAATCCTGCCGAAGCATTTCTGCCACGTACCAATGTAAGTTCGGCTTATGTGTTTTGCCGTGGCGACGATTTCTTTGCTTATCCTAACAATTACAACCATTACGTTCAGTATTACCGCGATACTATTCAACACGGCGGTATTTCGATGGAGGAAATGATGATACCTTTCATTTATATGAAACCGAAATAAAAAAAAGTTTAGGTTGTTTATGGATTGAAGGGTTTTCATTGTTATTAAAATGGCTTGGGCGAAGGAATCATATATACTTCGAGCTTCAGGTTGTTAACAAAAGCAGAACTTACACCCTGTTAAATGAGTAATTAAATAAAAACTAATAAGTACGCATGGCTGAAATTTATACCTGTCAAATTCCGGATGAACTTCCTGCAATTGCATCCAGCCTCATTGAGTTTCACAAGAACAAAAGAATTTTCGCTTTTCATGGCGAAATGGGTGCAGGTAAAACAACTTTCATTAAAACGATATGTAATTACTTAAATGTTTCCGACACGGTAACCAGTCCTACTTTTGCTATTGTAAATGAATATCTTACACGAGGTGCAGGTAGTATATTTCATTTCGATTTATACCGTATCAAGTCGTGGACAGAAATGCTTGAGATCGGTTATGAAGACTATTTTTACAGCGGGAATTACTGCCTGCTCGAATGGCCCGAAAAAATTGTAAATTTGTTACCTGAAGAAACTGTACATGTAAAAATTGAGGTTTCGCAAGATGGCAAAACACGCACCATAACTTTCTGATTGTTGAAATGATTCGGATATGACACAAAATAATTACTCGGGTATAATCCATTCAGGGCAACTGATGCCCCAGGAAGAGCGGCTCGAAGTGCAACGCGGACAGAAATCGCTTGTTATCGGCGTTCCAAAAGAATGTGCATTTTCTGAAAACCGTATTCCTCTGGATCCGGATGCTGTAGGTTTGCTTGTTCATCACGGCCATCAGGTACTCATTGAAGCTGATGCCGGAAAAGCTGCCCATTTTACTGATACCGAATATGCCGAAATGGGTGCTGAAATATCGTATGATACCCGCAAAATTTTCAGTTCCGATATCGTATTGAAAATTGCACCTCCTACATTCGAGGAAATTGAAATGATAGGAAGCAAACAAACCATTATATCCTCAATACATACATCAGCAATAAACGAGGAATATTTCAGACGTTTACTCGCAAAACGCATTACAGCACTGGCTTTTGAATATGTTCAGGATAAAGCAGGAACTTTTCCGGTGATCAGAGCAATGAGCGAAATAGCAGGAAACACTTCTATGCTGGTAGCTGCCGAATATATGAGTAATCCCGAATATGGCCGGGGTAAAATGCTTGGTGGTTTCTCAGGTATTTCCCCTACCGAAGTAGTGATTTTAGGAGCAGGTACAGTTGGCGAGTATGCAACCCGGGCAGCATTGGGTATGGGGGCTTTTGTGAAAATATTCGATAACTCAGTATACAAACTTCGCCGGCTGCAGAATAATTTGAATACCAGGGTTTATACTTCAATGATTCAGCCAAGGGTTTTGATGAATGCTCTGCGATCTGCTGATGTTGTAATTGGTGCGATTCACAGCGCTTACGGACGAACTCCTGTTGTTGTAACTGAAGAAATGGTGCAACAGATGAAATCGGGTGCCGTTATTATCGATGTAAGTATCGACCAGGGCGGCTGTTTCGAAACATCCAAAGTAACCGACCATCGGAATCCGGTTTTTAAGAAATATGGAGTTACTCATTACTGCGTACCGAATATTGCTTCAAAAGTTCCTCACACGGCTTCTTATGCATTGAGTAATTTCCTGTCGCCCATACTTTTGCGCTTTGGGGAAGAAGGTGGTGTTGAAAAAGTGCTGCATTCCGATTTTGGAGTGCGCCAGGGTGTTTACTTATATAATGGTATTTCGACCAATAAATACCTTAGCGATTCGTTCCACCTGCCTTTTCAGGATATCAACCTGCTAATGGCGGCATTCAGATAGAAATATTACAGCATCTTTTTAAAATGATTTTCCTTTGTGTCGCTATATATGCGTAAACTTACTTATTTTAAATGAAAGAAAAAATACTCATCCTGATTTTCCTGATTTTACTCTTTAGCCCAATAGCTAAGGCCAAATATAACTTTGAAAATGAAACAGCCAGATTCACACTAAGTGGATACATACGCGACCAGGCGAGCGGCGAAATGCTGGTTGGTGTTACTATCTATTGTAATGAACTTAAAACAGGTTCTGTAACCAATGTTTATGGGTTTTACTCACTGAGTCTCCCACCGGGCAAATACAATATCAATTACTCCTATATCGGTTACCAATCGGAGCTCGAGGCGGTGGAACTTAATAAAAACCAAACAATAAATATTGATCTTGAATCCACACTATCCGAGCTTAACGAAGTAGTAATCAGCGGAACCCGTACCGACGAAAATGTGCGTGCTCCCGAAATGAGTCTTGTAAAAATGGACATCAAAACCATACGCAAAGTTCCTGCTTTACTAGGCGAAATAGATGTAATTAAAGTGCTTCAATTGTTGCCGGGTGTGCAATCAACCAGCGAAGGATCAACAGGTTTCAGCGTTCGTGGCGGTAGTGCCGATCAAAATCTGATTATTCTCGATGAAGCCACAATTCATAATGCGTCGCACCTTATGGGGTTCTTTTCGGTGTTTAATAATGATGCTGTTAAAGATGTTACGCTTTATAAAGGTGATATCCCGGCGGCTTACGGCGGCAGGCTTTCCTCCTTACTTGATGTGCGTATGAGGGACGGTAATGCCAAGAAATTCGGTATTACAGGTAGCATCGGTACTGTTTCGAGTAAACTAACACTCGAAGGGCCAATTTTAAAAGATAAAACCACATATCTAGTTTCCGGACGCAGGACCTACGCCGATTTGTTTCTGCCTTTTGCCAAAGATGAAAATGTGCGGAATAACAAACTCTATTTCTACGATTTTAATTTGAAGCTGGCGCATGTTATCGACGAAAACAACCGTATTTACCTTTCGTCATATATTGGGCGCGATACATTTAAATCTCAGTTTGCATCAATTGGCTTTGGTAATCAAACTGCTTCGCTTCGATGGAATCACCTGTTTTCGAAGAAGTTATTCTTTAACCTTAGCCTCATTTATTCGAATTATGATTATGAGTTAGGTACTCCCGAAGGCGATGCGAATTCATTTAAATGGTCATCAAAAATGCGCGATTATTCGGCGAGATTTGATTTTACATATTACCTTTCGGGAAAGCATACTTTCAGGTATGGTGCAACAACTATGTTTCACGAGTTTTTCCCCGGCACAGCCAACGGTATGGGTAGCGAAAGTGCTTTTACCGAATTTAAAATGCCGGCACAGTATGCTTTCGAACATAGCTTATACGTTTCTGATGAGTATAAAACAACCGATAAGCTGAGTTTTAAATACGGTCTGCGCTTTGCGATATTTCAAAATGTGGGTACTGGAACCTACTATAATTTTGACGAAAATTATAACCCCGTGGATAGCGTGGTGTATGCGAAAGGAGATTTTTTTAATACCTATTCAACACTTGAGCCACGGATAGCTTTCACGTATCTGGTTAATACGGTGTCATCAATTAAAGGGAGCTATTCGCATACAGCGCAATACCTTGCCCTGGCACAAAATTCAACAGCAGGAACACCGCTGGATATTTGGTTTCCGGCAACGCAAAATGTTAAACCTCAGTTGAGTAACCAATATGCGATCGGGTATTTCAGGAATTTTAAGCAGAATATGTACGAAGCTTCAGTGGAAGTATATTATAAAAGTCTGAAAAATGTTATTGATTTTCGCGATCATGCACAATTGCTTTTAAACCAGTATATTGAAGGCGAATTACGTATAGGGACAGGATATTCATATGGAATTGAGACTATGTTGCGTAAAAATGACGGATTGCTAACGGGGTGGGTCAGTTATACATATTCCAGATCGTTTCGCGATATTCCTGAAATTAATAATGGAAACCAGTACCGCGCTCCTTACGATAAACCACATGCAATAAACATTGTTGCCAGTTACGAAATCTCAAAACGCTTGTCAACTTCAGCAACCTGGGTATATGCAACCGGTTTGCCGGTTACCTTCCCGACAGGAAGAGCTGTGATTGGGAATGCTGTAATTCCGATTTACTCGAACCGAAATGCATACCGTATGCCGGATTATCACAGGCTCGATTTTGCTGTTACGCTCAAAGGAAAGGAAAAGCCAGGCAAAAAATGGCATGGCGAATGGAATTTATCCATTTACAACGCCTATAACAGGCATAATTCGTGGTCGATCAATTTTATACAGGATAGTGCCGATCCTGAAATTACCTACGCGGAAAAATCATACCTGTTCGCAATTATTCCGGCACTGACTTACAATTTTAAATTTCAATAAAATGAAATACCTGACATATATTACCCTGTTTTTTCTTGTTACTTTAGCTGCAGTTTCCTGTACTGAAAGGATTGAAATTGAACTTGATGAAAGCTATGCCAGACTGGTAGTGGATGGCTCCATTACCACCGATACCATGGCTCATGTTGTAATGCTGTCATCTACATCAAGTTACTTTTACAATGAACCAACACCACGTATAACGGGTGCCGTGGTTACAATATCTGATGGTATTGATACCATTTTACTAACCGAAGATACTATTAGAGGCATATATCGCACACCTGATAATGTTTATGGCATACCTGGTCATACCTATACACTTTCGGTAAAACTAGCCAGCCCGGTTGGAGGCTATACCGATTACTCAGCCAGTTCAACGCTTTATGGCGTAAACCAGTTGGATTCGATTAGCTTACTTTTTCATCCTGAATGGTCAAATGATGGTTTTTGGGAAGTGAAAATATACGTGCAGGAACCTCCTACTATTGATTTTTATCGTTTCCTGATATACAGAAATGATCAAAAACTTACTGATACCATTGATGAATGGTTTGTAACCGATGATAAATTTTTTAACGGAAGCTATACAAATGGAGCGTCAGTGGCGTTTCTGGAGCAAGGATCCTCCAACGAAGGATTGATTCCGGGCGATAAAGTAACCGTAGAAGTTAATAGTATTGGCAAGCAATATGCAAATTTCCTGTGGGAAGCTCAAGCAGAAATACGTGGATCGAATCCTTTGTTCAGTGGTCCGCCGGCTAATGTGCAGGGGAATATCAGCAATGGAGGCGTTGGGTATTTCGCGGCATATTCGGCAACACGCTCATTTACTTTAACTCCGGAGATTGAGTGAAACGTGAAAAGTGAAAAGCTTTAGCGAAACGAAAGTTGAAATGACACGGAAACCAAGCACCATGAAGAATGATTAATCTCCAAAATCCCAGATTCCTTATTCCATACTATTTTCGTAGAAATTAATGCATGATTTAGAACCATATTACAGCTGGCGTAACCATTATATTGCCGATGAGGACGAGCGCTCCCCGTTTTATGGACGAGAGTATAGTGAGTTCGAATTTACCGGAAAGGTGTATAATTATCTTATCCATCCGCAATGGGATTATATTGGTTCGGAAACCCTTTATCTGAAAATTCTATTTGTTGATTACGATAAAGGATTTTGCATTATTGAGTTTATCGGCGAATGGAACGATTGCCTGTATAATGATGTTATGTTTCTTTACAGGAATGTGGTCGAATTTCTTTTGGAACAAGGTATCACTAAATATATCCTAATCGGTGAAAATATTCTGAACTTTCACTATTCAGATGCTGATTATTACCAGGAGTGGTTCGATGAACTGGGCGATGGTTGGATTGTTTGTGTTAATTTCCGTCATCATGTAGTTCAGGAGTTTGAAGCCGGTCACCTCGATTATTATATGGCAATGGGAGGGCAGTTTGATGATTTGCCTTGGCGAACCGTTATGCCCGGGAAATTGTATACGATAGTTGAACAGCTGATAACGCGGAGACTAAATCCCTGACTTCCATTCTCCGGTTTTTAATCTGAGATTTCAAAAAAGCGCTTTGCAAATTCTCAATTTAAACAAAGCATATGATGAAAGAGTCGGTAATTCTAACTTTTAGTGGCAGGGTTCAAGGCGTAGGATTCAGGTATTTTGTAAAGCAGAAAGCCGATGTAAATTCTGTATGCGGGTTTGTTAAAAACCTGCCCGACAGGAGAGTGTATGTTGAAGCTGAGGGCGAAAGTGATCAGTTACAATTATTTATTTCTGTTTGCAAGCAAGGCCCTTCTCATGCATGGGTCGAAAATGTGGATATACAATATTGTCCTTTACAGTATTTTGAAGATTTTTTTATAAAATAATCCAGATTCATTTTTCTGAATGAATAATCTTTTTACTGTTTAAAGGAGAAAAAGAGTTTCAGTTGTTTATACGTTTTAACAGACTTGAAGATTTCCTACGGTTCTGTATGTTTCGATCAATGTTGCACGTGCCCGAAATCTGAAAACTGTAACTTTCAAGAGTATTAATCTAAAATTCAAGTTTATGCCATATGATTTTTTAATTTCCAACAAAGTGCTTGCTAATGGGCGTACCGTTTATAATGCCAGTTTAAAAGGCAGCACTCAACCTGAATTTTTTGTTGCAAACCGAACTATGTACGATGGTAATTTTGGGTTATATAATACCCAGGCTTTACCGGGATTAATTTACAATCCGGCTGATTACGCTGCGGATTTTGGCTTCTGGGCTTATTTTATTTATCCAACGGCTTTAGCCGAAAGCAAAGGGTCATATACTTGCTTGAACTCCTACGACAGGGCAAAATTTACATTCAGTTTTATGCAATATGCAGCTCATGTTCCGAATGGCGATTTTGTAAAATTCTTTAAAAAACTCCTGATACTTCCGGTTGCAGCAGAGTATTTCCCAAAGTTGTTGCTTAAGGATACGCGGATATGTTATAAAAATTCGGACGGAACACTCTCACAATTAGAGAATGATACTTCAACTCAAGCTTTGATGGACTACTTCAATCCGTCACTTCTTGATATTGAAAAACAGGAAATTTTATGTTCCGCTCGTATGGTGCACTGGGCAATTAACGATGACGACCATCGCAAATTACAGGTGGAAACCGCCATTCAGCATTTTAAAAATAATATGATAGTGTACAACAAGCAGTTTAATCTCGAAGGAGTTCCGGCTAAAGTTTGCCAGGTAATATGTGATATCAGACACCAGGGACGTGCAAAAAACGATCGTATAGCCAGTGCTCTTAATACTAACGGCAATTACAATCTGGCGTTTACAAACCTTTGTTCAATAGGTGAAGTTAATTACAGCCAACGCATTAAAACGGTACGAAATACAATAAACAGTCTACAGACCTCAGGTAGTTTTAATACCAAATACGAAAGTGCAACTAATTCGTTTGTCAAAATGTAATTTCGGAAAAGTACTTCGTTTTTGTATGCCAAATTGGTGAATTAATGGAAAGCGCAGATATTATTTCTGCGTTTTTTTATTTCTACTAATAAGGGTTGTGTTAACAAAAGTTAAAATGTTATATGTTGTGAAAATATTTAAAATAATTAAACATTTATGAATGAGTATATTAAACATTTTAGATTAAAATAATGTTTAACAAAAAACAAAAAAGATTAAACAAAAATGATATTTGTCTGTTTCTATTAGTATCAAACCAATAAATATTTAAAATCATGAAAACGAAACAAAACTTCAAATCCATTTTTACCTTAATAGCTGTTATCGGCATAGGAATGTTCACTTTAACTTCCTGCGAAAAGGACGATAACAATGACGACAACATGGTTAATACTCCAAAGAGTATTGCTGCAATAGCTTCGGCTGATCCTCAATTCTCAATTCTTGTTGAGGCTCTTACTAAAGCCGACCTTGCTACCACATTAAGTCAGTCGGGAACATACACCGTTTTTGCTCCGACAAATTCTGCCTTTAATGCACTTTTCACGCAGTTAGGCGTTTCGGGTATCGACCAATTGAGCGCTGATGCTCTTCGCCCAATTCTGTTGTACCATGTTTTAGGAACCAAAGCGGTTTCAACCGGATTATCAAGTGGCTATGTTACTACCCTGAGCCCTGCAGTAGGCGGCAGATTTGTATCACTTAAAGTAGATGTTGCCAGCGGAGTAAAACTTAACAGCGCTTCGAACGTAACAACAGCAGATATTGCCGCTTCTAATGGCGTTATTCACATTATTGACAAAGTATTGTTACCTCCAACCGTGGCTGATCTTGCAGTTGCAAACAGCAGTTTCACAACCCTGGTTTCGGCTTTGTCGGGTGCAGGACTTGTGCCAGCTCTCAGTGATCCTAAAGGAACCTTCACTGTATTTGCCCCAACAAATGAGGCTTTTGCTCAGCTCACTGCAGTACCTTCGGATTTAAAACCAATACTGCTTTACCATGTACTGGGAAGTACGGTTTACGCTAATCAGGTTGCTACCGGTTACGCCAAAACTTTAAGTGCTTATATGACCCATCCTATGGATATTTATATCAATACCGCTTCGGGCGTTAAGATAAATAACACGGCTTCGGTTGTGGTGGCTGATGTTGTTGGAACCAACGGTGTTATTCATGTAATTGATAAAGTTCTTCTTCCTCCAACTGTAGTAGGTATAGCTTTGAATAACAGCGCTTTCACTACCTTGGTTTCGGCAGTGGTTAAGGCTGGTCTGGCCGAAACATTAAGTGGTGCAGGTCCGTTCACTGTGTTTGCCCCAACAAATGACGCTTTCGCAGCATTGTTTACAACCTTAGGTGTTAGTGGCGTTGATGCTCTTACTTCTGAGCAGCTTACCCCAATCCTTCTATACCATGTAGTTGCTGGAAATAATGTTTCATCAGGGCTCACAAATGGAAACATTCCTACGCTACAAGGTTCGGACATTTCGGTTAATGTTGGTAAAGGTGTAGTGTTAAACGGGAATACAAATGTAATTATCGCTGATGTACAAGGATCGAACGGAGTGGTTCATGCAATCGACAAAGTTCTTCTTCCAGCAGGCAAATAATCCGGGTTTCGGACAGGAGGACGAGTTTAATAATTTTGGTTAGTTATTATTTATTCCTTCAGTCCGATATCTTTCACTATAAGTGCCCCAGACCGGTAACATAATGTTACCGGTTTTTTTTTGCAGACTGAAGTTAGTGAAAAAATGTTATTCATCTCTTTTCACCAGATCCAAAGAGAAAGCGGGCAAACAAATTGCAATATATTCCGCTCCCCCGGCAAAAGGACTGCTGTACTGCACCCATTCGCCGCTGCTGGTTAAAATTGCTTCTCCTTCGGAAACAATAAATTCTTTTTCGCGGGTTACAATTTTAAGTGCGCCTTTAATAACAAGTGTATATTCGTTAAAATCAGGTGTTTGTCCGGGTTCAATCCAGCCTTCGGGACTCGTCATTCGCGCAATGCTTACCTCACTGGTTCCGGAGTTTACCCGTCCGAAGAACTCTTCAATCTTTTTCTCTTTGTTCCCTGCTGCTTTTATAATTGTAGGTGTTTTAATGTGTTGTATCATACTATTTCTGTTTATAAAGGTTATTTGTTTTGTGTTACAAAATTAAATTGCCTTGTGTTAAAGTCATTGTTATTCAGGCACATGGCATCCCTTTCCGCCAACTTTAACAGCTCTTAAAACTTCTCGTTTTCCTGCGGGTCCGGGGAGTTTCTCAATGCTGAACCCGGCGGCTTTCAACGCTCGTTTCACAATGCCTTTGCAGCTGTATGTTACCAGAACGCCATCGGGTTTCATGCATTTATATAATTGATTAAAAACCGGTTCAGTCCACAATTCTGGTTGCACATCCGGTCCGAAAGCATCAAAATATACAAGATGAAATTGTTGATCGCGCAACGATATGTCCTCTATCTTAGCCTGTATTTTGCTGATAATGAAGTAGTCGCTGAGAAATGATGGGTAAACCCAACCTGCCTCGTGAAGTTTCCGGTAATATCCCTTGGCTTCGGTGCCGCCAATAATTTCAGGGAAATTAAGTGTTTTAATAATTTCCATATCAACAGGTTCGGGTTCAACGGCAACATAATTTATTTTTCGCCGCTGCTTTTTCGCTTCAAGAACAGTGAGTAAAGCATTAAGTCCGGTTCCGAAGCCGATTTCGAGTACGTTAATCTCCTTCAGGCAATTGGGTATATGGTACAATCCATTTTGAATAAATACCAGTTCAGATTCCTGTAAAGCTCCGTTTGTTGAGTGATAATGTTCTTTAAGTTCGGGCACAAATAACGTGTGAGAGCCATCGGCAGTAGTTTCAAGTATAATCGTTTTCAAATTTTCAGTTTTATTTGTTATAAACTAAATGCAGATCTACAGCCGGACCAGGTACCGAATAGCTTTCGACTGTTGAACCTGATGGGAAATCAATTACTTTCAATATAGATGAATTGCTTGCATAAATCAATTGTGTGAGTGGATCGAAGGCAACCTGGCAATTGATCATTTCCGTTGAAAATGATATCAAACTATTAGTATTCATCCGGAACCAATATAATCCGGTGCTACCTGAAATCAGGAAATTGTTTTTGTCAATAACAGCGGTTTCAAAAAAAGTGCCATCATAAAAAAGATGCAATAACGAAAATGTATTCGCAATTCCATCATAAAGTGAAATTTCACTTTGTCCGGTGCTATTGCTGAAAACCAGTATATTATCATTCTCAATGTGATGTAATCCAACTACTTCGGTAAAAATGTACTTATCCTGAATCATTTTGCCTCCCTCATTATGGAATGCAACCAGTGATTTGGATTTACTGAAATTATCTTCGAAGTAACCCACAACAAAATTTTTGGTTTTTGCGGAATGAGACGGGGAAGCATTAGGGTAAGTTTCGGTTTTGTAAATTTCGCTTCCCGTATTATCGTAACCCCGTATATTGCCTTCGGCGCACGAAACATAAAGCATAGTATTATCAAAAGTTATTCCTTCGAACCATCGCTGTGATTGATGGATTTCTGGTTTCACACTCCATAAAAATTTACCTTCGGGAAGTTTAACAGCAGTAAGATCCGATTGAACAATGCCACAAATGTAAAACTGCGATGCGGCAGAGTTAACAGCTGAACCTGAATAATCACCGGTATACGAATATATTTCCTTCCAGATGTTAGCCGCAGTTAAACTATAAGCGGCCCAGCGATTGGTTTCGGGATGGGTAACAATCAGAGGATAAAGCAATTGTTGATCCAGTTCATGAATTTGAATATCAATAAAATTGTTGGTAACGTTGGTGCCATCCGAAGTGCGAAATCTGAGTTGATAAATTCCGCCGGGAAGCAAAGGGTCGGAAATAATATAGCTACCAGTTATACTGAAAGGGTTTTTGTCAGGAGTTATAGTAAAAACAGGAAGTTTGGGAATGTTAGCTTTGTCAACAAGGATAACTTCGGCGTACATAAGTTTAGAGTCGTCACTAAACAGCGCCTGAAAAGTTATAGTATCACCGTTATCGAAAATATTCCCATTCATGGGCTTTGAAACTGATATTTCGGGAAATATCTCATCGCTTTTGGAATTACAACTTTGAATAAATCCAACAAAAGCGGCGATAGTAATAATAAGGAATATTGCTTTATTTTTCATCATGGCATAAAATTACACGAATTGCCACGAATGTATAGAAAAACTTTGTAATTTTATTTCAATATGTGCTTACAGAACTGGAAACTCCTCATCAGTTATTTTATTTATGAGTTTTTCCGGATTTGAATGGCAAATAAATTTCAGAACCCTGCAAAAAGTTCTAATTATAGCTAAATCTTAATTCTATGCTTGAAAAAATTGATGTTGAAAATGTTTTATTTCTTGATATTGAAACAGTTCCTGCTTTTGCTGAGTATAGTCAGCTGAGTGAGCGCCTGCAGAAACTCTGGAACAGGAAAGCCGAACGACTTACGCCAAGCAGTAAATTACATGAGGAGTTATCGTCGCCAGAGCAATTGTATGGCAGAGCTGGCATTTATGCTGAGTTTGGGAGGATAATATGCATTTCGGTGGGAGCGTTTTTAAAAGGAGAATTTCGCATTAAATCATTTTCCGGTCACGATGAAAGAACGCTCCTGATGGAATTTGCCGACTTGCTTAACAAACGTTATAACAGGCCGGAACATTTGCTGTGCGCTCATAACGGTAAGGAGTTCGACTTTCCGTATATGGTCCGACGCATGATTGTGCTTGGTATCCCAATTCCCCATATTCTTGATCTTTCTGGTAAAAAACCTTGGGAAGTCAATCATTTGGATACTATGGAGTTATGGAAGTTCGGCGATTATAAAAATTATACTTCGCTCGATTTGCTTGCCGCTATTTTTGATATCCCAACTCCAAAAGATGATATCGACGGAAGCCAGGTGGCAAATGTATATTATAATGAAAAGGATTTACCAAGGATCGTTCATTATTGTACTAAGGATGTTTTAACCGTAGCGCAGATTTTTCGGCGTTACCGTGGTGAACAACTCATTGAGGAAAGTAAAGTGGTAATAGTTTGAGATAAATTTTCGGCACGATTACCAATAATTTCACTGAATGTAAGCTGGAAATATTCCTTTTGTGAAGGTTTAAATTTGAAAATCAGAAATCCGATTTAGTTATAATTGGCTTCGCTGTAGTATTTGAATCCTTGAATCCTTGAACATTTAATTATTTGAACAAATTTTCCCTTGCGGCAAACCCCATTTAACATCTTTTAGTTTTAACACTTATTTTATTTCCATACTTTTGCGCAAACAATCAAAATTTAATATGAAAAAATACATTTTACTTTCTGTTATCATGGTATTGGTGGCAGGTATTTCCTCGCAGTCGTATGCTCAAAAGAAGGAAAAAAAGAAGAAAGGTAGTAAAACCGAGGCTGTTGCAGCTACTACAACTTTCGCCAGTAATAATGATACGGTAAGCTATATTATCGGTGCCGACATTGCCCGTAGCTTTGCAAAAAATTCACTTGAGCTCAATAAAGAAATGGTATTTAAAGGCTTCTCTGATGCACAGGCTAAAGCTGATACCATTTTTTCGGAGGAACAGGTTGGTCAGATCATGATGGCCTGGCAACAGGAAATGACAGCAAAGAAAACAGCTGTTGTTGAACAGGAAATGGCTAAGAATCTGAAACTTGGCGACGACTATCTTGCTGCAAACAGACTTAAAGAAGGTGTTATTGAAACAGCCAGCGGTTTACAGTATAAAGTGATAAAAGCAGGCGAAGGCGAATCTCCTGATGATAACGATATGGTTGAGGTTCACTATACAGGCACATTGATCGACGGTACTGTTTTTGATTCGTCGCGCGAAAGAGGCGAGTCAATTGAATTTCCTGTTAACGGTGTAATCCCCGGATGGACAGAAGCCCTGAAACTGATGAAACCAGGTGCTCAGTATATGCTTTATATTCCTTCTAAACTTGCGTACGGCGATAAGAAAACCGGTCCGATTCCTGAAGGTTCAGCTTTGATATTTGATGTTGAACTTTTAAAGTTTGAAAAGAAATAATACTTCAGAAATCTCTCACTTCTAAAATGTGAGTTGAATGAAATTTAAAGTCCCGGAGCTGCTCAATGAACGGCTCCGGGATTTTTTTCAGGTAGCTTGGTTTATGATTTCGATATTCAGGGCTTACTGAAAAACTCAAAACCCTATTAAATTTCGGTGCTTTGCACCTCCCATAATCCTTATACCTGCTTTATACAAATATATCGCCACTCTGTGGCTCTTTTGTAAGGTGCAGAGCACCGAAATATTTGTAGATAGAATCAGTCCGATTAATTTAAAGGTGCAGAGCACCGTAATATAAAGGCATGGAATAATGAAGTATAGCGCTAAAAACTGTGTATCTAATACAAAAGGTCACAGTTTATTTTGTTGATTTTTAATGATTTGATATTTTTTAAGCATGCCCAATTCGCTTTGGTTTACATCCAATCCACTTCTTTATAGCTATTGTTTCTTTACCATTTTGAATTTTCAATTTCCTGTGCAGCCATGCATAATCCAATATCTTATTTCCAAAACTTACTCTATCTGGCTGATGGTAAATGTCCATGCATATTTGCATGGAGGCATTTTTTGTAACGAAGCCGGAATTGTAATCACCGTTTCACCGTTTACTGTTTTCCACTTCAGGTTCTTCTTTTCGCCCAAAAGATGAATAGTTGCGTTTTTTGCAGGTTTAATACCCTTTATTTTAACAACGGGCGGAATACCGGTTTCTTCCTTTCCGGCCAGGTATATTGCATTTATACGTTTATCTTTATTCTGTGTAAAACAGATATTTTTTTCCTTGTATGGCGCAATTGGCCTTGTAGCGTAAATGGCATCTCCGTTCACTTTCATCCAGACACCGATTTCTTTCATTCGTGAGTACGCAACCGTATCATAATCGCCAAGAGGGCTTGAGCCGACATTTAGCAGGTAATTTCCGCCTTTAGCAACAATATCAACAAGGTAATGGATTATGGTTTCGGTGGGTTTATATATATCACCGGGAACATACGACCACGACGAAGCCATAGTCATACAGGTTTCCCAAGGGTAATCGAGCGGAACTTCAGGGATATGCTGCTCAGGAGTGCGGTAGTTCTCAAATTCGCCGGTCACCGAGCGATCCACAACTATTAATCCGGGCTGGAGCTTTCGGCCCATAGCCGAAATTTTTGCCATATCAATATCCTGATCATAAGAAATGGTTTTCTGCCAATCGATGTTAGGATCAATTGATTGTTTTGGCCTTACCCAGCCGCCATCAAGCCAAAGGATATCCACTTTTCCATAGTTACTTAAAATCTCTTCTATCTGATTGTAAGTAAAGTTTTTATATTGTTCCCAACGTTCCGGGTAACGTTTAGGATCGTAGTTTACATTCCGGTCTTTTGGCGGGAAATAGGGCCACCAGTAGGAATCGCAATGCCAGTCGGGCTTTGAGAAATAAGTCCCGATTTCGAATCCTTGCTTTCTGAAAGCATCTGTGGTTTCTTTGCCAATATCCGCTTTCGGATTGGTATGAAAAGGAGTATTCGGACTGGTAATTTTGTAATCGGTGTATTTACTGTCATACATACAGAAACCATCGTGGTGCTTGAATGTAAGGATCATGTATTTGAATCCTGCGTTTTTGGCAGCAACCGCCCATTTGTCGGGATTAAAATTAACCGGGTTAAATGATTTCTGCAAATCCTCATACGCTTTCAGGTAGGTAAAATAGTCTTTTGAAAACTCGCCTCTGCGCTGCGTCCATCCTTCGTCCTCGGGGCAAATGCTCCACGACTCCACCACGCCCCACTGGCTATATGTTCCCCAATGCATAAAAATGCCGAATTTCATATCCTGCCACTCCTCTATGTTTTTCACAACAAGCGGATCGTTTGGAGTGATATAAGGCTCTTCCGATTTCTGGGAAAAAGAGGCTAAGCCAATAGCGGCCAAGGCCAGGATAAGTAAAAAAATCTTTTTCATATTTTATTTTGGGTTTATGTTGATACGTGTATTTGATTGAGTGTATTAGGATTTTATCAGGAAAGTATTTTTAAAAGATGATGTTTCTGCGCCCTGAAACCATAAAATGCAATTACCATAAAACTGATTAGCGGAAGCACAAACGAAAAGTTAACAGCAGGTAAGCCGGCAACGGTTCCAAGGTCAATAAGTGCGCCCTGCAAAGGTGGCATTAACGCGCCGCCTACTATAGCCATTACCAGCCCGGCTGCCCCGAGTGTTGCATCCTCACCTATTCCTTCGAGCGCAATTCCATAAATGGTCGGGAACATCAGCGACATAAATGCGGAGGTGGCGATAAGGCAATACAAACCGCCCATACCTACTATATAAATAGTCCCGAGCGTAGTTATCATGCCGCCTACAGCAAAAATAGCAAGCAGTTTTCGTGAATTCACATATTTCATCAGGAAAGTACTTATAAACCTACTCGAAAGAAATAGCACCATAGCAACGATATTGTACTGCTGAGCCGTTGCTTTCGAAATGCCCAGGTTTTCAGCGTATTGAATGATAAATGTCCAGCACATGATTTGTGCAGCAACATAAAACATCTGGGCGATAACGCCTTCACGATAAGCGGCATTTTTCAAAAGTCTTCGGAACATGTCACCGGTGTTCGATGTATGGTCAGCTTTAGCGCTTTTCGGCATTTTTGTTACCAGGATCAGGATGAACATCAGTATTACAACAAATCCCAGAATCACATATGGGTTCCTGATTATTGCAAGGTCGTGGGTGCGTATGCCTGCTTTTTCGGCAGCATTTAATGCAGGAAAAATTAATTCACCGGCAGTATTTCTGGCTTCCGAATGCAGGGAAGTTAAAATATAATTTGAAGCTATAAACATACCCAGCAACGAGCCCATGGGGTTGAAAGCCTGTGCAAGGTTTAACCGTCGTGTAGCGGTTTCGGGATCGCCCATTGAGAGGATATACGGATTTGCAGTAGTTTCCAGAAATGCAAGTCCGAACGTGAGGATGTACAGCGAGAGCAGGAAAAAACCGAAAACTTCGTATTGTGCAGCCGGGTAAAATAGTAAGGCTCCTAAAGCATATAAGGCTAATCCGATCAAAACACCAACTTTATAGCTATAGCGTTTAACAAAAAGTGCTGCAGGAATTGCCATGGTTGCATAGCCACCATAGAAGGCAAATTGTATTAATGCTGCTTTCGCATTGGATGTTTCCATGATGGTTTTAAACGCGGCTACCAACGGATTGGTAATGTCGTTAGCAAATCCCCACAGCGAAAACAGGCTGGTAATAATTATAAAAGGAACAATATATTTTTTTTCGACAACTTTTTTTTTCGAACGCATGTAGTCAGCTTATTAGTAGATTTTTGAAAGATTGCCTGTATTAAAAGTTGTTTTTTCTTCTGATTTTAATCTGCATGGCACCTTCAACTGGAGTATCGGAAACCAGGATGATGTATCCGCCGCCACCTGCGCCGGAGAGTTTCCATCCCCATACTTTATCCTTATACAGGTCAATTGTATGAAGAATGTCCGCATCAACCATATTGGGGAACATATCAATCTGTGCTTCGAACGAGCGCCTGAATGCATTTCCGAATGCCTGAATGTCCTTTTTCTGGATGGCTTGCCAGCAATCCTCAGTAGCGTCAGCAAGGGTTTTGGCGCCGACCGGAGTTATATTTGTGTTTTCGAGTGGACTGTATGAGCTTACGCGTGGGCCTAAAGTAACGAGGTAAAGTTTTTTCTCAACCCAGGTCAGGATTCCTTCGTCGTGAATGGTATTTATTTTACCCGGCCAGTAACTCCCATCATAATCCAGTTTATTTAAACCGGGGAATACGATTCCAAGTGAATCCTGCGAACCCGAAATATGCTTGGTGCCCGGTGGATTTTCGAAACTGAACAGCATCCTTGCCAGGTGCTCCGCGTCACCATGAGGTATTTCGTTTCGCCAGAGTTCAATAGCTTTGCGGCGGGTACTCGACGACATTCCGCTCCTGTCGTTAAATTCAATGGTAGGCTCTATGCTTATGGTAAGCACTGATCCGGGATGATGAACGGACACATAAGGCTGATCGAGCCATCCGCCGGCAAGGTCAATACGGAAAGGAATAGTGCATTCGGTGCGCAGCGTTGTGGTTGAACGAACCGGCAGATCGGCATGTGGAATACGCTTAAGTATATGATATTCAATGCCCATTTCTTCGCAAAGAGCCTGTTTTGAAGGTGTATGGCCATCTTCGTTTACCACGAAAACGTCGGGCATTACATCCCGCAATTCTTTTTGAAAATCGATATAGCCCCATCCTGAGTTCACTATACATTGTTTTACGCAAGCCAGCGAATCGATCATGTATTTTCGTTCATCCTGCGTATTTACAGGGTAGCGGCCTTTAAGATGATGAACATTTTCGTCGGCGCCAATACTCACATACAACTCGCCATAGGTGGCGGCTTCCTGCATAAATGCAATATGACCGCTGTGCAACAGGTCGAAACAACCGGTAACAAAAACTTTTTTCTTTGGATTTGCCTTTACAGAATTATTTTTCGTAGTGTGAAAAACTTCTGTCATTGCTACCGGTATTGCGTTTGCAGATAAGTTAGCAGTAATAAAATTCAACAATTTCTCAACATCAGCATCATCCGGCATTTCGAAATAGATGAAAACGGATCCATATCCCTCAAAAAATTTGACACATCTTAAACCAGGGAATGAATTATTCAGATTGTTGTTATTCAGTAGTTTATCAAACGATTTTCCATCGAAATCCTCAGGAACAGGAAATGTGAAAGCTTGCCGCGAAATATTTACACTTTCTTTTTCGGAATTATTAAAACTATCTAACAACGTCAGCGCGGCCCACCACTCATTTTCTTTGCGGTCTTTCAGCGGTTCCTGCATCGGATCGGTAAGTTTCCACCATTCGCGGGTAGTTTTATCGGTTCCCATTGCATTCATGTCGCTCTTTAAATCGGTACCACTATAAACCATATGACTGAAAAGTATGCCGTTGTGCAGAAATATCGAATAATCGCTGATATTCGAAAGGTGTATACGTTCGAGCACACCTGGGAATGTATTGTTATGCAAGGCAATATATTGTTCTTCGGATTCTTTCTTTAGTCCGATGATGCTACCCGTAGTAAGCTGATTGTCAGGATTCATATGCTCGAAAATATTGATTTTTTTTAAAATTGTTTTGATTTTCTTCAAAAGTAAGAAGAATAGATAAATATTGAAACCAGCAATTAGAGTTGTTCTAATACCTTCAAGGAATTAAATCCCTTGAAGGTTGAAAAGTAAAGCAGTTTGTGAGACGATCTATCCGTATATCGGGCCAAAATTTGCACAAGCCCTGTAGTCAGCTCCTTCTGCATCAGCAGTGCCAAAAGCACTCCAGGCATTTGGTCTGAAAATCTCGTCAGTAACATTGTGCATGCAAACCGGAATTCTGAGAATGGAAGCCATGGTTATTAAATCGGCTCCTATGTGTCCGTAACTTATAGCAGCATGATTGGCTCCCCAATTTGCCATTACTGAATATACATCTTTAAAAGCTCCTTCGCCGGTGAGTTTTGGTGCAAACCAGGTGCTTGGCCAGGTCGGGTTGGTGCGTTCAGTAAGTTGGAGGTTAATATCTTCATGTAAGTCAACGGTCCAGCCTTCGGCAAGCTGAAGCACAGGACCAAGTCCTTTAATAAGATTAACGCGACTCATTGTAACCGGCATTCCTCCGCGGGTAAGGAATTCGCTCGAATAGCCTCCTCCTCTGAAATACTCGTAAACTGCAGATGGCCAGGATGTTGCTTTAAGGCATTCGCTGGCTTCGTTTTCGCTTATTTCCCAGAAAGGTTTAACAACCGGTTTTCCATCTTTATTTTGCCTTCCTGAGAAATCAAGTGCCGATGCTCCTGAATTTATAAGGTGAATGAGCCCGTTGGTAGCAGCTCCTTCGAGGGTTTTGCCTGTAACACGTTTCACTGCTTCGGGACTCCAGTAAGTTCGTACATCGCTGAACATCTGAGCCGTATTGGTAAGCAAGTGCCCGAAAAGCATAGCCACGCCATTGAGTGCATCGTTTTCAGTTGCAAGCAGGTAAGGCTGTCGGGTTCCGCTCCAGTCGAAGCTTGAATTTAGGATTGCTTCCATGTAGTCGCCGTTAGGTCGGTGATCCGTCCATTGGCGCTGTCCCTGAAAACCAGCTAAAATGGCATTGTGTCCCAAAGCTTCTTCTCCAAAACCGGCATCGGCGAGTTTCTTATTTCCAACCATCAGGTCGCGGGCGATGAGACTCATTTTAACAACATCTTCCCATATTCGGTCTTTTTCTGCCTGTGGTCTGATCACTTTATTTTCGTCGCGACCTTCGATACAATTTTTTCTTGTCCATTCGAGAGCAACCTTAAATTCTTCCTTATCAAAAATTCCTTCTTCTATCCTACGATTGAACTCACTCATATCGATATATTCGTTGCGCATCCCGAGGTAATCCTGGAAAAATGACGGATCAACAACAGATCCTGCTATTCCCATCGAAACGGAACCCATGGAGAGGTACGATTTACCTTTCATATAAGCTACTCCAAGCGCTGCTTTGGCGAAGCGGAGAATTTTTGTTTTTACATCATCAGGAATTGACGTATCCCCGGCATCCTGAACGTCGTAACCATAAATGCCAAATGCTGGGAGGCCTTTCTGTGCATGGCCGGCAAGCACTGCTGCTAAAAAAACCGCACCTGGACGTTCCGTTCCGTTGAAGCCCCATACCGCTTTTGGAATCAGCGGATCGGTATCCATTACCTCGGTGCCATAGCACCAGCACGGACTAACCGTGAGAGAAACACCAACTCCTTCGCGGGAAAATTTTTCGGCACAATCGGCTGCTTCGGCAACGCCACCAATGCAGGTGTCGGCAATTACGCATTGCACTGGCGATCCATCAGGGTAAAAAAGATTCGCGGTAATAAGCTCAGCCGCTGAACGAGCCATGAGCATGGTTTGTTGTTCGAGGGATTCGCGAACGCCTTTGCGGCGGCCGTCAATAGTAGGGCGAATGCCCACTTTTGGGAAAGATCCTTTTAATCGGTTCATTGGAATGGAAATGTAAGTTATTCAATCTATTGTATTGTAAACGAATGCTTTCGATATTCCTTTGAAACCGTTTTAAGGGTATATTGTGATATTAAACGGGAATTTTTTTCATGAATTTATCCGTTTCACATAATTGCTCATCGGTAAGACGAACAGCCTGGTTGTTGCTACGCATAATTATACCGCAAGCCAGCTCAAAGAAAAGTGCTTTTTGTATTACGTCATCAAAATTTTTGCCTACAACCACCTGTCCATGATTCTGCAATACTACAAGGTCGTGAGTTTTGATTGATTCGGTAACTTTTTTACCTAACTCCGGTGAACCGGGGCATATGTATGGCAGCATATCAATTTTTCCCACATAGGCAGGAATTTCATTGATAACATTAAAGTTTCGGGGTGGATCGGGCAGACAAGCAAGGGTAGTAGCATACAGCGACTGGAAGTGAAGTATCACATTTACCTCTTTCCGCTGCCGCATAATACCGAAATGGAAACCACTGTCCATTGATGGACTAACATTATTTATTATCATACCATCCGCCAGCCTGCTGATACAAACCTGATCCTTGCTGAGATAAGGAAGCCAAGACCCTGTTTGGGAAATAAGCATGATTTCATCATTCAGCCGCCACGACATATTGCCACTGCTGCATAGCAACAGTTGATGTGTGCCTATACGATGGGCTGATTCTACAAAAGTTTTCAGATGACTGTCAGTAACTAAAGGCATTTTGTTGTGGGATTTACCTCCGGCAAATTGTCGGACAAGTTTAGGAAAAATTTGGTTTAAATTAACAATCTTTCAAAAAAAAATTATTAATTAAGTTTTGATTCATGTTGTAAGCTAAAAAGTGAGCAAAAGTACTATAATGAAGGTGCTATTTGATGTAGGATCGAAAATATTTATTGCAACCAGTTAAGCAAGTCATTCGGATTTTGGGAATTTTCCGTAAATGTTTGTTGTTCGGATTGTTATAGGTCGCAATTGCAAAATGTAGAATCTTCAAACCTGAGAAATTGCCCGTAGTTGTTACAGAAGAAATATTGATAGATTCTATTCCAGTAGGAAATAGCAGAATATGCTATTAATCAATGCATTACCAATATTTTTCGATAAGCAGGTTCTTTACTTAAAACAGTAAAACATTCAGTACTCAAGAGATAATGAAAATCAGGAGAGCTTCGTTTTTTCGAAAAATGTTTAATGCATTTCAAGAATTGCTACAATTTGCTGATTTTACACACATAGCCGCCACCGGCAGCAAGTTTCAGGTTCAGGATGCTTTTATTGGTAACAGAAAAAGTTTCTGTAGTGTAATCTTCAGCCCGCCGGTCCACGTTTATTCCGTCCCTGAAAATTGAAACGGAGTATTGTCCCTCATCCAGGAAACTGAGCGGGATATCAAAATTACGGGCAGAAAAATCTGTCATTGACCCAAGGTACCAGTCGTTGCCACTTTTCCGGGCAACTGTAACGTAATGACTTATTGAAGCGTTTAAGCACACAGTTTCATCCCAGGTAACAGGAATTTTTGCGATAAACGACAGGCATTCAGGTTCTTTCAGATAGTTGGTTGGGTTATCGCAAAGCATCTGCAACGGACTTTCGAAAATGATATATTTTGCCAGTTCATGGCAGCGCGTTCCTATGCTCATGGGCATATCCCAGTTTATAACAAATGATTTCTCATTGGCATTTATCATAGCACCGGGAGTGTAATCCATGGTACCGGCAAACATCCTGGTAAAAGGTAAGGTGCAATCGTGTGCAGGTGTTATTTGCTTCGACCATTTCGCGTTTTCGAGGCCTTTAACTCCTTCACGGGTAAGTGCATGAGGATAGGTGCGGCTGAAACCCGTTGGTTTGTAAGATCCATGATAATCGACCAGCATATGATAACGAGCAGCTGTTATAGCGACTTTTTCATAAAAATTTACCATGTCCTGATCATCGCGGCAAAGAAAATCTACTTTTACACCAACACATCCCCATTTTTTAAATTTTTCGAATGAAGAGTCAAACTTTTCTTCCAATGCCCTGCCCGTAACCCAAAGAATAATACCAACATTTTTCTCCCTGGCATAGGCAAATAATGCACCCATATCCATATCAGGATTGATTTTTTCGAGGTCCTCAGGCTTCGACCAGCCCTCGTCAAAAATTACATATTCCAGTTTGTTGGTGGAGGCAAAGTCGATGTAGTATTTATATGTTTCCGTGTTTACGCCTGCTTTAAAAGGCACTCCGGCAATATTCCAGTTGTTCCACCAGTCCCAGGCTACTTTTCCGGGTTTTATCCATGAAGTTTCGGCGAGTTTGCAAGGGCTTCCAAGCCGGTACGTAATATCATTTTCGAGCAGGCGGGCTTCATTTTCGGTCAGGCCAAAAGCACGCCATGGAAATTCGCGTTTCCCGGTAGTACGTGCAATATGATTTTTACGGCTGATAATACCATAATCGCGATCGCCGGTAGGTTTCATCTGGTCAACTACTTTTGCAAAAGTGCCTGTAAAAGAACCGTCAGCTTTATCACTTCCTAAAAGATATAAACCAGGATAATCAAACAGATCGCTTTCAGTAAAAGCAGCAATTATACCACTTGATTTGCGGAAGACAGCAGGTAAAATACCCATCTGGTTTCCTTTTACCGAACCTGCAGCACGGCAGGTATAAAAGCGTTCGGAATGCGAAACAAAATTATCCTCATCGCCGTAATAAACTGAATCGGTTGCGGCCATATTGAGTGTAACAAGTTCATTAACAACAGTAATTGAATCTTTGAAACGGGTGAGAAACCTCCATGCAACTCCATCGTTATACGCCCGTAACCGGATGCCATAATTGCCTTTGAACCAAATATCTGTTTCGTTGTACACATCAGGAATGCGACTACGTTTTTCGGCTACAACCGGAATAATTTCGGTGTTTACCTTTCGGGAAATTACTTTCGACCGGATCGGGTTCCGGAAAGCATCAGGATATTCAGCTATAGTAATGGAAACAGCTGAGGGCGCCATGACAAGCTGGTTGTTATATTCAATCGAGAGTAGCAGACTTTTTGAATAATCAAGCTTGATTGTAGCTTTGCCATCAGGAGAAGTGACAATAATCTCTTTTGCCTGGATATTAAGTGATAAAAGAGTAAGTATGCATGCAAAAGCAATCCCTTTCGGGGGAAACTGTAGAAAAATACGGTTCATTGGTTTAGACTTTGTTTTAAGGCAAATATAACGATGTCACTGCAAATGAGTGTGCTTTTATGCGAAAAATTTACTTCAAAGGAGCAATTGCTTTGGCAATTTGTTCGCCAATGCCAATTTTATACCCTTCGGAATAGTAAACCAGGTTGCCGTTTTTATCGCTTATTACTATTACAGGTAAATTATCACCGCTTTTTCGTTTGCGCAAGCGTTCAACTTCAGATAGCATTTTGACTCCTTTATCATATGCAAAAATGCTTTGCGCTGGCAGGTCAGGGAAATTTGACGGTTTAAACGAAACACTCACCTTATCCTTTCCAAACAAAAATACGATACCGCCTCCCCATTTTTCAATTAAGTCCTTAACCGCCGGAATATCAGCCATTACGTGTTTCGAAGGTTCTTTATCCGGATCAATCCAGATGAGGATAGCACCTTTTTCTGAAGTTAAATTAGTGAGAGGAACTACTTCGTTACTTGCAAAACGGTTGAATTTGTAAACATCAGGTTTAATGTTCGCCCAGGGTTCGGCTGCTGTATAATCCTGCCTGATTGCCACATTAACATCTGTTGTAACATTAGCCGGAACCTCGAAAAAAGCTACCGAAGAAAGTACGCTTCCGTCCGACAGCCGGTTGCCAGTTACCAGCATATATTTGCCTGCCTCCACTTCTGTGGTGGCTTCAAACTCACTGATTTTCATGCCATAATCGAATTCGAGGGTAAGGTAAACGCCGCCATTGTAACGGGCTATCGTAAAGTTTATGGCATATTTCGGATCAAAATTATTGTCAGGATTTATAAAACGGATATTTCCTTTCTCAGTTATATTTTCAGTAACAGGTTCAAAGGCAACATTTTGCCAGTCCTTACCATCATAAAACTGAGGTATTGAAGTGGCGGGATTTATCCGTGCTGCCTGCCCAAGGCTGCGGCAAGCTGCTACAAAAAAGATATCACGCGAACGTTTATCGGCTGTTTTTAATTCAAAAACACCCTGTGGCGATAGCGGTGCGCGCGAATGCAGATTGGCTGTATTATCTATTTTAATATTTTCTTTAACCCAGGTAACCATGGCATTTGCATCCGATTTAAACTGCATGAGAAATTCATAACCGAATTGTTTTTGCAGGAATGCACGCCATGGCAGCATCATTTCATTCGAAATACGTCCATTCATCACATAGCGGGCGAAAAACTCTTTGTTGTTGCTTGCCAGTGGATTATCGTAGTTAAATGAGTTTAAAAGATGATCCGCGAGAATTACTGCTTTAGTATCGCGGATATCTTTTTCCGAAATAGATTCGAGCAGGTAAATGGCCCATTCTTTTTGCGAAGGATTTGCCTGTGAAATAAAATCAGCAATTTCCTGCCAGTTGCCGTAACTCTTGTTGAAAATGGGTAAAAGTCTGTCAACGCTTAATCCCTGTTGGTTTGCGAATATTACCACCCAAGCCGAATCTTTAAAAGTTGACATGTAAGCGGTGCGGATCGAGTCTTCCTGGTGCAGCCTGAAAGTGTTGTGATCGCGTTGCTGCTGAGTAAGTTTGGAAGGTAACGGTGTTTTTTCAACCGGAGGGATAAAGTCAAAAGATTCGAAATGTGCAGCAGTGTGTTTATTTGTGATAACCACAGTTACAGAATCCATTTTGTCAACTGAAATCTTTTTATAACCCCATTTTTCATCCTGATAAGCCCAGATAAGCAAGTCGCCAAGACCGGTAATAATTGAACTCATTCCGTTTTGACCGGTAATGCCTTTGGCAATGTGATAGAATTCGGCGTAATTGTAAAGCTGGTACTCCACATTGGCGTTCGCAACAGGCTGATTATCTGTAGTTATTACCTTAACGAATATGCTTTTTGCTGTCGCATAATTTTCAATCAGGTTGAGTTCGGCAAACCGCTCCTGGTTCTCGATAACAGGTTCGCTGCCATGATAGGCGCCATAAGCACGGGTATGCACCAGCATAGCCCGGCGGGCCGGTTCGGCAAACCAACCCATATTCAATTCAGGATCAGGTTCGCAGGCTCCCAGGAAATACCATTTTCCATCAATCCATGCTTCAACCCAAGCATGGTTGTCATCGCTGTGCGCCCAGCGCGGAGTGTAAACCTGCCGGGCAGGAATTCCGATAGTGCGCAACGCTGTAACCGTAAATGTGGATTCTTCGCCACAGCGCCCAAACGAAGTTTTTAAACTTGCCATAGGAGAACTGGTGCGCTCGTCGCTGCCGCGGTAGGTCATTTTTTCGTGACACCAGTGATTTACTTCGAGCGCAGCATCGTGCATGTTCATCCCGGCAACACGGTTTTTAATTTCATCGTACATAACTACACGGAACTCATCGAGGTTTTCGTTATTGACACGGGTAGGAAGCACAAAATGCAGGAATATATCTTCGGGAATGGCTGATCCCCAGGTCATTTCGTTGCGAGCTTTTAAGACCGATTTCACCTGTTGCAGGAAAAAATTGCCGTTGTAATCGGCCAGGTCGCTCAAAGGCATATAGGCATATAAATATTCGAGCGCCAGTTTTTCGTCAGGAGATAGAGGACTTTTAAATACATCAAAAAGCTGCGTGCTGCGGCCAACTGCTATCTGCTGCTGTTTCGGAAACATGGCCTGCATGCCGGCAAGCGTATTGCTGTCTTTAATAAGCTGAGCCTGAGTATTTAATCCAGCTAAAAGGACTATTATCAAAATAGAGATTGCTCTCTTTAACTCATAATAAGCACCCATATTTCTACTTTTCATCATCACCGTTTTTAACTGCAAAATAAATCCTAAAACTCCCCAAATTCCATTCTTAAATTGTCACATTAATTCATTCCCATATGCTCAAATCCTCCAATTCACAAATTAACACTACCAATTAGCTTAGAAAACCATTTTCAAATTTTCAAATCCTCCAATTTTCAAATTATTTAACAATAATCTCATCCGAAAACATCCAGGCCGGACCGCCATTTCCTTTATGTCCCGGGGGGCAAACGCCGATGTTGGTAGCTACCATTTTTACGTAACGCGCGTTAATCGGTTTAACCTGCATTTCGAAAGTTTTCAGGATTCCACCTTCTTTTTCGAGCGGGACATCATTTTTTATCACAGCAGCCGAACGGTAATCGGTGCCGTTATCGGAAACAAAGAATTCGATTTTTGAAGGGAAGAATATCCAAGCATTATTGTCCTGAAAAAATCCGGCACCGAAAGTTGAAACCGCTTTAACCAGCCTCAGATCAATTATGGCTTCGAGATTCACTTTTTCAAAGCCCAGCCAGCCACCGATCCTGAAATCGGGCGAACAGCGGATTCCGTCAATCAAGTTGTTGGCTCCTCCGGTCGAATACTGATTAGCAGGTGGATACACGAGTTTGATATCCCTGTCATCAATCATTTTTACAAATTCGGACGAAACAACCTGGCTTACACTTCCATTCATTTGGGCATAAAATCTGATAGTAGTGGTTTGGTCAATGGTGAAAGGACCTGTGTATGATTGCGTTTTTGAGTTACCATCTTCATCTGCAATGTTGTAATACAAGGTAGCTCCGGACGGACCGGTCATAGTAATTATCTTTTTATCCTTAAATGATTTCGCAGCATCCATAATGGCTGGCGCAGGAATAATAAGATTATCAGTAATTGCGGTGTGAGGTTCATTTTTTGCGCCGGTTCCCCAGTTTTTATTTGGGGTATTTCCCATCACGAAAGTAATTTCGCCGCCATTCATTATATTGGAATGATTTAGGAAAGAAGCATCGTGCTTATTGCCATTCAGAGTGGCTGAACGAATGTAATAATTGTTTGCTGAAATATTTTTTGCATTGATCACGAATTTCTTTCCATTTTCAAGATTGATGGTTACTTTGCTGAACCAGGGTGTTCCAATTACATAATAATCGGTTCCCGGTGTTACAGGATAAAAACCCATAGCGCTGAGTACTGCCCAGGCCGACATCTGACCGCAGTCCTCATTACCTGATAAACCATCCGGATTGTTGTGATAAAGAGTATTCAGAATCTGGTGAACCCGTTGCTGTGTTTTCCATGGCTGGCTCACAAACGGGTAGAGATAAGCCATGTGATGACTGGGTTCGTTGCCATGCGCATATTGTCCGATCAGGCCGGTAATATCGCTTTGGTCGCGACCCGAAGTTTTTGAAGATGCAGTAAATAACTGGTCGAGTTTTTTTGCCAGGTTTGCCTTTCCTCCATGCAACTTAATCAATCCATCAATGTCCTGAACCGCCGAAAAACTATACTGCCACGAATTGGCTTCGGTATAATTAAAGTTTACTTCATACGGATCGAAAGGATTAAACCAGCCTCCATTTGAGCGGGCACGCATAAAACCGGTGGAAGCATCATAAATATTTTTATAGTTCTGTCCGCGCTGGTTGAAATATGCGTATTCGCTTTGGTTGCCGATTGATTTGGCAAACTGTGCTATACACCAGTCGTCGTAAGCGTATTCCAGTGTTTTCGAAACGCTTTCTGCCTCATCTTCAGTAGCAATGTATCCATTGTGAGCAAGTGCTTTTAGCCCTTCATTGCCTTCGCGTGTTGCACTTTTACGCATAGCTTGCATTGCTTTTTCGGTATCAAAGCCTTTAATTCCTTTAAAATACGCGTCAACAATTACGGGTACCGAATGATAACCTATCATGCAGAATGTTTCGTTTGCGGCAAGTTCCCAAACAGGTAAAAGTCCGCCTTGCTCGTATTGAACCATGAAAGTTTTGATATAATCGAGTGTACGTTTCTGATCAATAATTGTCATCAAAGGATGGTAAGCACGGTATGTATCCCACAACGAAAACACAGTGTAGTTGGTGAAGTCCAGTGCTTTATGCACTTTCAGGTCGCGGCCCCGGTAACTTCCATCTACATCCATATAGATATTGGGGTTTACCATGGTATGATACAGTGCGGTATAGAAAACAGTTTTCTGATTATCAGTGCCACCTTCCACTACTATTTTCGAAAGCTCCTTATTCCATATTGATTTTGCGCTGCTGCGGACACTCCCGAAATCCCAGCCCGGAATTTCAGCGTTCAGGTTGAGACTGGCACCATGGGTACTAACAGCAGAAATCCCTACTTTAACCAGTATTTTTTCGCCTGCTGTAGTGCTGAAATGAAAAATGGCTTTGATATTTTTCTCATTATCAGCCGATTTAATTCCGGGTTTCGTTTTGTTGTCAATAGCTATTTCGTATGAAGTGAATGGTTTCGAAAACTCAGCCACGAAATAAACATATTGATTTTCGGCCCATGAGCGTGAACGTCGCAATCCTTCGATCTGTGTGTTGCTGATTACTTTAATTGACGATTCAAGAACCTCATCGCGGTGAAAAAGATCGACAAGAATATTAGCTTCACTTGCTGCCGGAAATGTATAGCTGTGCATACCAACCCTTGTTGTGGCTGTTAATTCGGCGGTAATATTATAATCGTCGAGCAATACCTTATAATACCCCGGATCTGCGTTTTCGCTGCTGTGTTTAAACCTGGAACCATAACCGGGTTTTCCGTCCGAACCATTGTTCCATCGCGTTTCGCCGGTATTGGGCATAAAAAGGATATCACACAGATCAGGAACACCGGTTCCGTTGAGGTGGGTGTGCGAAAAACCATAAATATAACTGTCGTCATAATGATATCCGCCACAGCCATCCCATCCTTCGAGGCGTGTATCGGGGCTTAACTGAACCATCCCGAAAGGCAAGGTGGCACCGGGATAGGTATGTCCATGACCACCGGTTCCGATAAATGGGTTCACAAAATCGGCAGGAGTTTTCTGCGCTATGGTAAAACACGAAATTGCTACCGAAACAAGCAAAAGGAAGGCTGTCTTTTTCATAATTGCTGAGCGTATAATTGTATTGAATGAATTGATTTAGTGCTAAAGAAGTTGTAAAAATACAATCTTTTTAAATTTATTTACGAAGTTATAAAAATTAAATTATTTTTGTTCCTTTGAGAAGGAATTCCAAACTGTATGTGTTTATAGGAAATCTTTGGAAATTAGATAATTAAATCCGTTTCAACATGAAAAATATCATTACATCTCTGTTTGTCATTATTTTTGGGATAATAACTGTTACGGCGCAAGCCCAGGAGCCTCCAATTACTATAAATCCAAGGCATTATGTATGTTATAAAGCGGCTTC